>NZ_JBHSPC010000043.1:13176-23699 GCF_042656345.1 Streptomyces incanus | reverse complement strand
AAGCACACTTACCAACTCGGCGCCTGATCAACGGCCTTCCCTCGAAAGGATCCGCACCCAACTCAGATTGAGGCCTTCCAGCGTCAGCATCGGGAGGAAGAGCGCGGCCTGGTGCTTGCCGATGAACCGCGCGGGACCCTGCGCCCGGCTCGCCTGGCGGCGCGACCAGACCAGCAGGTCGGGGGCGACATCCGGATCCTTCTGCTCGTGGTTGGGATGCGCGTGGTGGCGGGTGTGCTTGTTCATCCACCAGCCGTAGCTCATGCCCAGCAGCACGTCGGCCACCAGCAGACCACCCGCCTCGCTGGGGCGCCGGCGTGAGAACACCTGCCGGTGCGCCAGATCATGGGCGGCCAGCGCGAGTTGCCCGAAGACCACGGCCAGGGCCGCCGCGACGAACAACTGGCTCCAGCTGTCGCCCAGGACGAGGAAGGCGGCGACACCTCCCGCGAGGGCGAGGCCCACGGTCCCCAGGCGCAGGGTGTAGTAGAGAGGGCGGCGCCTGAGCAGCCCTTCGGCGGCCATGCGCCGCGACAGTTCGGCGAAGTCGCTCCCCTTCTCGCGTGCACGCGCGGTCGGGGTTTCCGTGAGCGTCGTCGGATTGAGCACCGTTGGATTGGCCATGCATGTGAGTATGTGAACGAATGCCTCGCCGCAGAATGATGTTGACCCCCGGAACGAGGGTGTGGATAGCCCCAGCGCGGGCGCCGTCCCGTCCGGCTTGACATCCCTCGCGTCCGCCCCGCACCATCACCCCCGTGAACCTGTCAGACAACCAGACAGGTGTGGTCGGGCCGCGGCGCGTCAGCGCGATGGAAGCGGTCCTCTCCCACCTGCGCGACGCCATCGAGCGCGGCGAGTACGCCATCGGCGACAAGCTCCCCTCGGAGGCGGAGCTGTGCCGCACCCTCGAGGTCTCCCGGCCCGTGCTGCGCGAGGCGCTGCGGGCGCTGCAGACCATGGGCCTGACCGCCTCCAGGGCCGGCAAGGGCACCTTCGTCGTCGCCGACGCCGTCGGGGACCCCACCTTCGGCGACTACGCGGCCGGCGACCTGCTGGAGGTGCGCCGCCACGTCGAGATCCCGGTCGCCCGGTACGCGGCCCGGCGGCGTACCCCCGAGCACCTCGAGCTCCTGCACCAGTTGCTGGACCGGATGGACCGGGAGACCGACACCACCGCCTGGGCCGCCATGGACACCCACTTCCACCTCGCAGTGGCCGAGGCCACCCAGAACCCCGTGTTCCGCAGGGTCATCGAGGAGATCCGGGACGCGCTGGCGCGTCAGTCCGCCTTCCTCAACCAACTCGGGGACCGGCGCGAGCAGTCCAACAGCGAGCACCGGGTGATCGTCGAGGCGCTGGCCGACGGCTCGGAGGACGACGCCGCCGAGGCGATGTCGCACCATCTGGAGCGGGTCGGAACGACCCTCACGGCCATCGTGCGCCCGGCGCGCGCCGCCACCCGGACGGCCACCCGCGCGGTCCCGCACACGCCTGCCCCCCTGGCCCCCCGCGGGCCCGCCTCCACGGAAGACCGATCCCGATGAACAGCACGTTCCCCGCGGCCGCGCCCCCGGTCCGTGAACCCCTCCACGCCCCTGTCGCCCACCTCGTCCGCGGCGGGGTCGTGGAAGGTGTCCACTACGGTTCCGTCGTCGTCCTCGGCGCCGACGGCGAGGTCCGGCTCGGGCTCGGTGACATCGAGGCCGCCTGTTACCCGCGCTCCGCGCTCAAGCCCGTCCAGGCCGTCGCCATGGTGCGGGCCGGGCTCCCGCTCGACGGCGAACTGCTCTCCCTCTCCGCCGCCAGCCACTCCGGCGAGGAACGGCACCTCGCCGGAACCCGGCGCGTCCTCGCGGGCGCCGGACTCACCGAGGACCACCTGCGCAACACGCCGGACCTGCCGTTCGGCCGGGCCGTACGCGAGACCTGGGTGCGCGAGGGCCGCCCGCCCTCCCGGCTTGCCCAGAACTGCTCCGGCAAGCACGCCGCCATGCTCCTCACCGCACGGCTCAACGGCTGGCCCCTCGGTGACTACCTCGACCCCGGCCACCCCCTCCAGCGGGCGATCGCCGAAACCGTCGAGGACCTCACCGGGCAGCGCGTCGCCCGGGTGACCGTCGACGGCTGCGGCGCACCCCTGTTCGCCGTCTCCCTGTACGGCCTCGCCCGCGCCGCCGCCCGGATCACCACCGCCCTGCCCGGCACCCCCGAGGCCAGGGTCGCCGACGCGATGCGCGACCACCCCGGGATGGCATCGGGCTCCGGCCGGGACGTCGCCGCCCTGATGGGGGCCGTACCCGGGCTGCTCGCCAAGGACGGATTCGAGGGCGTACAGGTCGCCGCCCTGCCCGACGGCAGCGCCGTCGCCGTGAAGATCTCCGACGGTGCCGACCGGGCACGCGTCCCGGTGACCGCGGCCGCCCTTGCCCACGCCGGGGTCGATCCGGCCGCGCTCACCGGGTTCGCCGGCGAACCGCTGCTCGGCGGCGGCCTGCCGGTCGGCGGCATCCGCCCCGTACACGCGCTGGAACCGCTGCCCGGGACCGCCGTACGACGCTGACGGCCTCTCGGAGCGCTGAGCGGTGGGCGGCGATGCGCTGCGGCGGCGGGTGACGCCGGTCGCGGCCGGTCAGTCCGGCACCGCCGGCCCCCACCTGAGCCGCAGGAACAGGGCCACGCCCATCGCGCCGAGCAGTGCGGCGCCCGTGACCGTCCATGTCACCGACCGCTCGAGCCCGTGGCCCCGCGCCGCCGGAACCGCGGCGGTCGCGGGCTGCGCCTGGGGTCCCGGCAGGGGCTTGACCCGCAGGGCGTCCAGCGACCCCACCGCGTCGACCCGGCCGGACGCGTCGAACCCCCAGTCCAGCAGCGTGCGCGCCTCCTCGTACACGGCGTGCCCGCCGCCCTGCCGGGGGTTCAGCACCGTCACCACGAGGGTGCGTCCGTCCCTGCGGGCGGCCGCCACGAGCGTGTTGCCGGCGTTGCTGGTGTAGCCGTTCTTGATCCCGACGATCCCCGGGTACCGCTCCACCCCGTCCGATCCGGTGAGTAGCCGGTTGGTGTTGCGAATTCCGTACGATGCGCCGTCGCGGTCCGGGAACATCGCCTCCCCGCGGGAGCAGTACCGGACGAAGTCGGGGCGGTGCAGCCCGGCCCGGCCGAACACCGCCAGGTCGAACGCCGACGACACCTGGCCCGGGGTGTCGTAGCCGTCGGGCGACTTCACCCGCGTGTCGTGGGCGCCGAGGGCGTGGGCCTTGTCCTGCATCCGCTCGGCGGTGACCTTCCAGCCGCCGTTGAGCGCGGCCAGTACATGCACGGCGTCGTTTCCCGAGCTGAGGAAGACCCCGTTCCACAGGTCGGAGATCCGGTACGTGAGGTCCTCCGCGACCCCGACACGACTGCTGCCGGGGCCGATACCCGTCAGTTCCTCCTCGCTGACGGTGTGCCGGATGCCGGCGGGCAGGACGGGCAGCACGGTGAGCGCGAACAGGGTCTTGAGGGTGCTGGCGGGCGGCAGCCTGCGGTGCGCGTCGTGCGCGGCGAGCACCTCACCGGAGTCGGCGTCGGCCACCAGCCACGACCGGGCGGACAGCTCCGGGACCTCGGGTGCCCCGGCGCGCGGGCGGACCTGGGTGCCCAAGCGGTACAGCAGCGAATCCGGCGCGGCCGGGGCCCGTGGCCCCGCGCCGGCTCGTGCTCCGGAGCCGGGCGTCGGCGCGGGGTCCGCGCGCGTGCCGGCGGTCGCCGCGGCGGGGGCGAGCGCCAGCAGACTCGCTGTGCAGAGGGCACAAGTGGACACGGCAGCCCGCGAGGCAAGTCCGATAGTCATACTGCAAACGTAGGAAGGGGACCCCGGACGGCCACGGTGACCGGGCCGGAGACCCTCCGCAAGCACCCGGATGCCGCACGGCGCTACGACGGCTCTTCGCGGTCGGGGAGGGGTGACTGCCGGGCACCGTCAGCTGCCGGGCAGGGTGGGCCGGACGCGCCGGAGGAAGGTCGCGTTGTCGGGGGCCTCGCGCATCCGCTCCAGCAGTGTCTCCAGGCCGGACTGCCCCTCCCGGAACTGCAGCACCCGCCTCAGACCGCGTGCGGCCGACAACTCCGCGGGGGTGAGCAGCAGTTCCTCCCGGCGGGTGCCGGACGGGACGATGTCGACGGCCGGGAACAGACGGCGGGACGCCGCTTCACGGCTCAGCCGAAGCTCCATGTTGCCGGTGCTCTTGAGCTCCTCGAAGTAGAACTCGTCGGCACGGGAGCCGGTCTCCACCAGGGCCGAGGCGAGAATCGTGAGCGAACCGCCCTCCTCGGCCCGGCGCGCGGCACCGAAGAACCGCTTCGGCCCGATCAGCGCCGCGGTGTCGACCCCGCCACTCATGGTCCGGCCGCCGGAGGCGGCGGCGTTGTTGTACGCCCGGCAGAGCCGGGTCAGCGAGTCGAGCAGGATGACGACGTCCTCGCCCGCCTCGACCAGCCGCTTGGCCCGCTCGATCACCAGTTCGGCCAGGGCGATGTGCTGCTTGGCGGGCCGGTCGAAGGTCGAGGCGTACACCTCGCCGTGCACCGAGCGCCGCATGTCGGTGACCTCCTCGGGGCGTTCGTCGAGCAGCACCACCATCAGGCGGCACTCGGGGTGGTTGCCCGCAACGGCCGCCGCGAGCTGCTGGATCAGTACGGTCTTGCCGGTCTTCGGCGGGGCCACGAGCAGGCCTCGCTGCCCCTTGCCGACAGGGGCGAGCAGATCGACGACGCGCCCGGCCAGACCGGACGCGGGGTGCTCCAGGCGCAGCCGTTCCCGCGGGTGAAGCGGCGTCAGATCCCCGAAGTGGGGCCGGCCGCGCAGCGCTTCGGGGGTACGGCCGTTGATCCGGGTGACCTCGGTCAGGCCACTCCGGTCGCCGCGCAGGCCCTCGGTCAGGTCGCCCTTGCGCAGGCCGTACCTGCGGAGCGTGGCGGGGGAGACAGCGAGGTCGGAGGAGGAGGGCAGGCAGGTGCCGGCCCGCAGGTGCCCCTTCCCGGCCGCATCGATGTCGAGGACGCCGCTGACGGGCTGGGGCTGCTGCTGGACAAAGGGGCGGTCGAGTGTGGTGGTGGTCATGGGGCCGGTCCTTTCGTGGACGACTGGGAGGGAAGGAGCACACGTGGGGAAGGGGAGAACCGCGCAGGAGGACGCGTCCAGCGCCCAGGGCGGTGGGAACAGCACCTCGGCCACAGCGGTGAAGCCCGCTCATGAGGTGGTGTGGGAAAGCCGGACGGCCGGCCCGAAATGACGGGCGGAACGGCGTGCCGACGAGAATCTGAGGAAGAGCTGGCACCGACGTCCGTATCAGGACGTGAAGCGAGTGCTTCCTGTGACTGTACCACGGGGTACGTGCATGCGCGGGGCACGAAACAGGAAAGGGCCCGCCGGAGGCGACCGGCGGGCCCCGGGGCCGGGCGGGGGAGCGGTTCAGGCCGAGCGGTCCTGTGCGGCACGTGCGATCTGGTCGAACTTCGCACTCATGGCGGCCTGGAGCGCCTGCGCGCCCGACAAGGGGCGGATCATCACGGTGAGTTGACCGATGCGGCCGTCGTCGTCGACATGGATGATGTCGCAGCCCTCGACCTCGCGGTCGCCCACGCGAGCGGTGAACGCGAGGACATGGTCATGGCCGTTCGCGTCATTGACCTCCCGCACATAGCGGAAGTCCTCGAAGACCTCCGCCACCGCGTGCAGGATCGCCGCGGTGACCGGCCTGCCGGTGTAGGGCTTGAAGACGACCGGACTGGAGAAGACGACATCCTCCGCCAACAGCGCTTCGGCGGCGCCCATGTCGTGCGCCTCCACGGCCTCACGGAATGCCCGCATCACAGCTCCTCACAGTCAACGGATCGCACGGTGCACACGAGGTTAGCCCCACGGCCGGCTCCTGGGTCCAGGGCCTGTCCGGCGGATCATGCCGGACAGGCCCTAGGCTGATCCGATGTTCAGCCCCGAAGGCCCCCGCCTGCGCGAACTCGCCGTCCAGGTGATGTCGTCCGTGGAACGCGGATACGACCTCCTCGCGCCGAAATTCGACCACACCCCCTTCCGTACGCCCGACTCGGTGCTCGACGCCACCGCCGTGGCACTGCGGAGACTGGGGCCGTTCGACTCCGGGCTCGATCTGTGCTGCGGCACCGGCGCGGGCATGGACGTCCTGGCGAGGGTGTGCCGCCGGAGCGTCACCGGCGTCGACTTCAGTGCGGGCATGCTCGGCGTCGCGCGCGAGCGGACCCGGCCCGACGGGCCGACGGCCGGCTGGGTGCGGGCGGACGCACGGGCGCTGCCGTTCGGGCCGGCCTTCGACCTGGTGGTGAGTTTCGGGGCGTTCGGCCACTTCCTGCCGCGTGAGCTGCCAGGGCTGTTCACCCAGGTCCACCGAGTGCTGCGGCCCGGGGGACGGTTCGCCTTTCCGATGGTGGCCCCGCCCCGGCCGGGCTCGCTCGCGTACGGGATGCTCCTGGGCTTCGACGTGGTGATGCGGGTGCGTAACGCGGTGTGGCGCCCGCCGTTCGTCATGTACTACCGGGCCCTCCGCTTCGGTGCTCTCCAGCGCGATCTGGTCCGGACCGGATTCCGGGTCGAACTCCACCCGCTGCCCGAGTTCGGGCAGCGGCCGGACGGCAGCCCCCGGGTCCGCCTGGTCGTCGCCGAGCGGACCGCGGAGCCGCGGGTCGGCCGAGGGCCGTCCGCCGTGCCGGTCAGACCGCGGCCGGCAGGGTGAACTCGTAGACCAACGCGTCCTGCTGGGCGTCCACGATCAGCTCGGTGATCTCCAGCGGCCGGGCGTACTGGTCGTGCACCCGGCGGGTGACCCGAACGGACGGCGTGCCCGCGATCCGGGTGATCGTGTCGCGGTGGTGCAGTGTCAGCCCGGCTCTGCGCAGCCAGTCGTAGGCGCGCCGCAGCTCCGCGGCGGTGGTGCCGTCGGCCCGGTCGCGGTAGCGCGCCAGCTCCTCGACCTCGACGAGCGCGATGGTGGAGAACGAGGTCACAGCCGTCCGCAGTTCGCGCCCGTCGGCCGACGCGGACCAGTAGCGGTGCACCAGGGTCGGCCGGGAGGGTGCCAGGGCCAGGGCCTCTGCGTGCCCGGGTGGGGGAGACTCCCAGGACACGGTGGCCCGTGCCTTCGCGCCCCGGCCGGCGTACCGCGCGCCGACCGGGAAGGTGAGCGCCGCGGGCGTCTCCACCGGCGGACCCTTCAGCGTGGCATGGCTGCCCCGCCGGTCGGTGGCGACCAGGCCGTCGCGGCGCAACACCTCCAGCGCCTGTCGTACGGTCTCCCGGCTCACCCCGAAGTGCTCGGCCAACTGCCGCTCACCCGGGAGCCGTTCGCCGGGCGGAATGGCTCCGTCGCGCAGCTCGCCGAGCAACTCCGTCGCGATCCGCCGGTAGAGCGGCTCGTCTTCGGGGTGCGCAGGGTCGTGCGGTGCGGTGGATGGGGCGGTGTGTGGAGAGGCCTGCGGAGGGTCGTGCGGGGTGGTGCGGGCCATGCCGCGCCTCCTGTTGGTGACGTTCCGTGGCGGAGTGGGCTCGTTGCGCCACCACATCTACCATTGGTCTAAACCAGCAGGGAAGGGCGGCCCGTGAGTTCGGCCGAAACGGGACCGGGACGATGCCCGCCGTGCGGTGCCGTAGGGGAGGGTGCGTGCGGTGCGGCGGCAGCCGAGTCCCATGATCCTGGAGCCGAGTGGAATGCGGGAGCCGCCGAAGCCGTCCTGTCCTGAAGTCCACGGTTCGGTCCCTCAGACGTACGAGCGCATCCAGCGGAGCTGGGCCGCCTCCTGGAAAGGGCCACCGCCCTCGTGGTCGTTGAAGTCGTACACCTCGATCGACTTGTCGTCGTGCGTCCAGGCGTTGAACGCCGCGAAGACCGTCGAGGGCGGGCAGGTCTGGTCCTCGAGGCCCGTCGAGAACAGCGCGGGTGCCGAGCCGCGGGCGGCGAAGTGCACGCCGTCGAAGTAGGACAGGGTGCGCAGGGCGTCCCCGGTGCGGCCCCGGTGCGTCCTGAGGTAGAGGCCTATCTCCCGGTACGGATGCCGGTCGGTGAGCGTCGCCGCCCGCGGGAAGTCGCACAGGAAGGGCACATCCGGGGCCACCGCCGCGAGGCCCGGGACCAGGCCGCCCACCGCAAGGGTGATGCCGCCGCCCTGACTCGAGCCGAGTATCGCGGTGCGCGCCGCATCGGTCAGGGGGTGGGAACGGGCGGCCTCCACCGCGCGCACCGCGTCCGTGAACACCCGTCGGTAGTAGTAGTTCTCGGGCGCGTCGATGCCGCGTGTCATGAACCCGGGGTACGCGGGTGCGCCGCCCACCGGGTCCGCCGTGCCGCCACCGCCGCCCCAGGCACTGCCCTGGCCGCGGGTGTCCATCACGAAGTGCGCCCGGCCCGTCGAGGCCCACAGCAGATGCTCGTGGGGCAGTCCGCGGCCACCGCCGTAGCCGATGAACTGCACGACCAGCGGCAGCGGCGCCTCGGCCCCGGCCGGCAGCGTCAGCCAGCCCTTGACCGGATGGCCCCCGAACCCGGCGAACGTCACGTCGAAGACCCGCACCGTGGACAGGCCCGTGTCGACCGGCTCGAAGCGGGCGTCCAGGTCGTGCTCGCGCGCCTCTGCGAGGGTCCCGGTCCAGAACGCGTCGAAGTCCTCAGGTGCCGTGGACGCGCTCCGGTACTCGCGCAGCTCGTCGAGGGGAAGGTCGAACAGGGGCATGAGGGACCGCCTTTGTGCCGGGACAGTACGAAGCGATCACACCGTACGTGGACCGTCGGAGCGCCCGCCAGGCCCTGCGCCGGACTCGAGCCACGCATACGCAAGAAAAGAGAGAGGCGCAGGTAAAGGGCCTGGAAAGCGTTTGCCGCAGCCGGTCCGGAGCGGCAGCCCCGCCGGGCCCGGAGCGGCCCGGCCCCGGTGCCGTCGGGTGGCATGGTGGCGCGGGCCCGGTGAGCGGCGCGGGTCAGCCGAAGCGCTCGATACGGATGCGGTCCACGGGCTGCCCGGCCGCGACGAGCAGCCTGGAGGCATGCTCGGCAAAGGAGTTGGAACCGCACACATAGGTCTCCCACCCACCCGGAGGGGCTTCGGCCAGGAACGGCGCCACATGTGCGGCCGCCATACGTCCCGCGGTCGTGCCCTCCGGCGCGCTCCGGGTGAACACCCGGAGGGTCTCCGCGCCGAACTCGTCCCCGTAGATCAGCTCCTCGGGACTGCGCGCCGACACCAGCAGCCGCAGGGGCAGCGACAGGCCCCGGGCCCTGTGGTGCCGCACCATCGACATCAGCGGGACGACGCCCGAGCCGGCGCCCACCAGCAGCGCGGGCCGGTCGCCCGGCCAGGCGAAGAAGCCGCTCAGCGGGCCGCGCACCTCGACCCGGTCACCGGGCCGGGCCACCGAGTGGAACCAGCCCGACACCTCGCCGCCCGCCACATGGTCCAGGGTCAGCTCGATGTGCCCGGAGTCGTCCGGCGCGGACGCGATCGAGTAGTGGCGCTGGGCCACATAGCCGTCCTCGGCGGTCAGCCGCAGCAGCAGATGCTGGCCGGGCACATGCCCCGGCCAGCCGGGCACGGCGAAACGGAAGGTCGCGGCGCGCGGGGTCTCGCGACGGATGCCGGTCAGTGTCGCCGTCCGCCATACCGAGGCCGTCTGCTCGCTCACCCCGATGCGTCCGGGCACGGCGAACCGTGTCGGAGGAGTGAACGGTGCCGGCGAGAGCTCCGTCCCCCGGTTCCGGGCCTCCTGCGGCTGCGCCGCCCGCTCAGTCACCTCGGCCGCTTCAGTCGTCTCAGTCACCGGAGTACCGCTGTTCCTCCCAGGGATTGCCCCGCGCGTGGTAGCCGTTGCCCTCCCAGAACCCCGGCTCGTCATGGTCGAGGAGCCGCAGGCCCGCGATCCACTTGACGCTCTTCCAGAAATACAGATGGGGCACGATCAGCCGGGCCGGGCCGCCGTGCTCGGGCGGGAGCGGCCGGCCGTCGTACTCCCAGACGATCCAGGCCCGCCCGCCGGTCAGGTCCGCGAGCGGCAGGTTCGCCGTGTAGCCGGTGTGCGAGTAGGCGACGACATGTGTGGCGGACCCATGGGGGCGGGCGACATCCCAGAAGGTGTCCAGGGAGACACCCCCGAACCGCACCCCGAACTTCGACCAGCTCGTCACACAGTGGATCGCACCCTCGTACGCCGAGGCCGGCAGGGCGTGGGCCTGCTCCCAGGTCCAGGTGCGGGGCTTTGCCACCAGTCCGTCGATCCGCAGCGCCCAGTCGGCGGGCGCGAGGTCGGGCGTGACCTCGGCGGAGAGTACGGGCCATTCGTCGCCCGCGTCGTACTGGCCGGGTGGCAGGCCGGGGTTGTGCACGCGGGGGCGGCCGGTGAAGCCGCGGGTGATGTTCACGTGATCGGCGATTCCGTTGCGAGTGGTGCTCAGGTGGTTCCGGACTCAACCGTACGGGGTGGTCGGGAACGCCCGCACACCTGTCTCGCCCGCCCGCCCGCC
>NZ_JBHSPC010000043.1:3411-13123 GCF_042656345.1 Streptomyces incanus | reverse complement strand
CGCCGGCCGCCCGCCGGCCGCCCGCTCCGCGATCCCGCCGGCCACAGGAAAAGTGCTGGACGGCCAAAGGCGTCGTCGGGTACTTTTGCGGTCCGGCTGCGGACTGTCCCAGTCGTCGACGGCCGAGGGGGTGAGACCCATTACCGCTGTGTCAGGTCGGGTGCTCTCACCACGAAGCGACGCGGATCGCCCCAGTAGGTGACCGCGGGAGCGCCCTTCGGCTCTCGAAAGGCTCCTGCCGCCATGCCGTCCCACTCTCCCCTCGCCGCCTTCTCCTCCCTCTCTTCCTCTTCCTTGTCCGTCGCTCCGTCCCCGCCCGCCGCACCGGATTCCGTCGTGGCCGCGCTGCGCGCCGCGGGCTGTGTCTTCGCCGAGGCCGAGGCCGAACTGATCCTCGCCGCCGCTCCCACCCCGGACCACGTGACCGAGATGGTCGAGCGCAGGGTCCGCGGGCTCCCCCTCGAACTCGTCGTCGGCTGGGCCGAGTTCAGTGGCCGACGGATCACCGTGGCCCCCGGCGTCTTCGTCCCCCGGCGCCGTACCGAGTTCCTCGTGGCGCAGGCCCTCGCGCAGGCACCCGACGCGGCCGTCGTCGTGGACCTGTGCTGTGGTTCGGGCGCCGTCGGCGTCGCTCTGGCCGACGGTCTCGGCACGGTCGAACTGCACGCCGCCGACATCGACCCGGCCGCCGTGCGCTGCGCCCGCCGCAATGTCGCGGACGTGGGCGGCCTGGTGTACGCAGGGGACCTGTTCGAGGCGCTGCCCGGCACGGTGCGCGGCCGGATCGACATCCTCGCGGCCAATGTGCCGTACGTGCCCAGCGACGAGATCGGCCTGCTGCCCGCGGAGGCTCGCGACCACGAGCCGCGGGTCGCGCTCGACGGCGGCGCGGACGGGCTCGACGTGCTGCGCCGGGTGGCCGCCGGGGCCCCCGACTGGCTGGCGCCCGGCGGCTGCCTCCTGGTGGAGACGAGCCGCCGCCAGGCGCCCGCGGCTGCCGCCGCCTTCACCGGTGCCGGGCTGCGGACCCGCCTGGCCGTCTCGGAGGAGGAGTACGCCCATGTCGTGATCGGCGTCAGACCGTAGCCCTGCCCGACGGGGCGGGACGGCCTGGTGAGGCAGGACCGCCGGGCAGGGTCGCGCGAGCGATGAGCAGGGCCACGTCGTCGAAGTCGTCGGGCCGGTGCAGGGTGCGCAGCAGCAGGTCGCACACCTCCTCGAGGGAGCTGTCGGGTCGGCCGCCGAGCAGCGAGAGCAGGTGGTCGAGGCGCTCGTCCAGTGAGTGGTGCCGGGTCTCGACGAGGCCGTCGGTGTACAGCACCAGCCGGTCGCCCGGCTCGATTCCGACGACGGTCGTGGAGAACTTGACGCCGCCCACCCCCAGCGGCACCCCGGTGGGCAGATCGAGCAGCTCCGGGGCGCCGCCGGCCCGTACCCGCACCGGCGGTACATGCCCCGCGTTGGCGATCAGGCACTGCCGCTCACGCGGGTCGTGGACGGCGTAGACACAGGTGGCGATGGCCTCCTCCAGGCCGCCGACGATCCGGTCGAGGTGTTCGAGGAGCACCGCCGGGTCGAGGCCGAGCGAGGCCAGCGTGTTCGTCGCCGTGCGCAGCCGCCCCATGGTGGCCGCCGCCGGGATGCCGCTGCCCATCACGTCCCCCACGACGAGGGCCGTCCTGCCGCCGTCCAGCGGGATCACGTCGAACCAGTCGCCGCCCACCTCGCTGGTGGCGCCCGCCGGCTGGTAGCGGGAGGCGACCTCGAGCCCGCCCGTCACCGGCGGATGGCTGGGCAGCAGGCTGCGCTGCAGGGTGAGCGCGGCGTCGCGGGCGCTCTGGTACCAGCGGGCGTTGTCGATCTGCACCGCCGCGCGGGCGGCCAGCTCCCGGGCCAGCAGCAGATCGTCCTCGTCGAACGGCAGCGGGTTGCCGGTGCGCTTGAGGTCGAGCGCACCGAGCACCTCGCCGTGCGCGATCAGCGGTACTGCCAAATACGAGTGCACACCCGCCCGGCCCAGCAGTTCGGCCGCCTCGGCGGACCGGGCGATCCGAGGCAGGTCCCCGTTTTTGACCTGCGGCAGCATCACGGGCAGGCCGGTGCGTACGCACTCGGTGACGAACCGGTCCGGGGCGTACCGGGCCACCCGGCCCGGCTGATCGGCGGCCAGCAGGGCGTCCCCCGAGCCGGCGCCCGTGCCCCGGACAGCCAGCGCCCGGATCACCGCCGGCTCGGCGGGACCGAGGGTGCTCCGGCGGCCCAGGACCACCGTGTCCAGCAGGTCCACGGCGGCCACGTCGGCCAGCTCCGGTACGGCCACCTCGGCCAGCTCACGGGCCGTACGCTCCAGGTCGAGCGTGGTGCCTATCCGGGCCGAGGCGTCGGCCACGAGGGCCAGTCGGCGCCGGGCCCGTTCGGCCTCGAGGCCCGTCCGGTACTGCTCGGTGACGTCCACCACGGAAAGAGCCACGCCAAGCACCGAGCCGAGCGCGTTCTCCAGGCGGAACAGGGAGGCGGTCCAGGCGTGGTCCTCGTCGGGATCGGCCGGGGTCCGGCCGATCATGAACTGGTCGACGACCGGTTTCCCGGTGTCCAGGACCTGCCTCGCCGCGGCCTCGACGGCGGCGGTCTCCAGCTGCGGAAGTACCTCGGGGATCGTGTGGCCCAGGTGTTCCTCGACCGGGACGCCGTTGATCCGTTCCAGTGCCGGGTTGACCGAGACGTACCGCAGATCGATGTCCAGGACGGCCAGCCCGATCGGGGACTGGGCGACGATCCGGGTGGACAGTGCCACGTCCTGCTCCATCCGGTGCACGGTCGACTGGTCGACCGCGAGGCCGAGGGCGTAGACGCCGCCCTGGTCGTCGGTCAGCCGCACGTTGCGGAACTCCACGAGCCGGGTGCCGCCGTCCTTGCGCCGGATGGGGAACGCCCCGGCCCAGCTCTGCCCGGTCCGCATGACCTCGGAGAACAGCGTGACCACCAGGTCCAGATACTGTTCGTGCACCATGATCCGGGCGGCGTACTGGCCCAGTGCCTCCTCGGCGCCGTACCCGAACAGTTCCTCTGCCTGAGGGCTCCACAGGACGATCCGGCCCTCAGGGTCCAGCACCACCGAGGCCACGCGCAGCACGTCGAGCAGCCCACTGGGACGGACCGGCCCACGGGCCCCTCCGTCTCCGTCGCCCTGGGATGACCCGGCTGAACTCATCGCAGGCCCCGCCTTCGCCGATTTCCGCGGCACACCGTGACGGTGCCGACATCACTTGTTCTACCGCGCGTGGGGGCGATTTTCCGCCTCTCCGGCTGTCTCCTCCACCTTCTTTCTTTCCTCCGTCGGGTGCCCCGTGATCCCGTGGACACGCCGGTCGTGCGCGGGGAGTGCACCCGTACCCGTACGTGCGGCGCTTGGCCGGGGGAGAGCGGGGTACGCCGTGTGGCAGGCCCGGCATGGCGCGGCAAAGACGTAGCCGGGCGCGGCAGGACGCGGCAAGGCGTCGCGGCGAAAGGAGCGATCACGATGGGCAGCGAGCGACCCCACCCGGAATCCGTCTCGGTCGAGATCAGCGGGTGCGACAAGGATGACGCACGGATCGTGTTCGACACGCTGTGCGCGTGCTTCGCGTCCGACCGGCGCCCCGACGACGTGCCAAAGGAGTGCTCCGAGACCCGCCCGACGGTGTGGCTCGGCACGTTCGACGTCGCCGCCCCGTACGAGGGCGGAGCCCGCCCCGGTGGCCCGGTCCGGCTGGCGTCCTCGGTCGACGCCGACCTGCACGGCGGCTACTGGGCGATCGACCGGTTCCGCACCACCCTGGACTCCCTGTTCACGGTGCATGACCTGAGCACAGTCTCCGGCGACCAGGAGGAGGAGCTGCACGTCCGCCTGGAAAGCCGGTGATCGCCGCCAGGAACGGGACAGCGGGACGTCAGCACGGCCGGACGCACCCGGCCGTGCGCGTCCTCGGATCGGTGTGCCCTCCACCACGTTTATGCAACTAGTTGCATAAACGGGTGCGCGTCCTCTACAACAGAGGGACGACACCGCGCACGGAGGGCCCGATGAGCCGTTACCCGCACCTGCTGACCCCCCTCGACCTGGGCTTCACCACCCTGCCCAACCGGGTCCTCATGGGCTCCATGCACGTAGGCCTGGAGGAGGCCGAGAACGGCTTCGCACGCCTGGCCGAGTTCTACGCCGCCCGTGCTCGTGGCGGCGTCGGCCTCATCGTCACCGGCGGCATCGCACCCAACGACGAGGGGCGGACCTTCGAGGGCGGGGCGAAGCTCACCACCGACGAGGAGGCGGAGCGGCACCGCGTCGTCACCGAGGCCGTGCACCGCGAGGGCGGGCGCATCGCCCTGCAGATCCTGCACGTCGGCCGGTACGCCTACCACCAGGACCTGGTCGCTCCGAGCCCCCTCCAGGCGCCGATCAGCCCCTTCACGCCCCACGAACTCACCGACGCGGGCATCGAGCGCACCATCGACGACTACGTCCGCGCCGCCCGCCTCGCCCGGCAGGCCGGCTACGACGGCGTCGAGATCATGGGCTCCGAGGGTTATCTGATCAATGAGTTCATCGTCGCGCGGACCAACCGGCGCACGGACCGCTGGGGCGGCTCGTACGAGAACCGGACGCGCTTCCCCCTGGAGATCGTCCGCCGGGTGCGCGAGGCGGTCGGCGAGGACTTCATCGTCATCTACCGGCTCTCCATGCTGGACCTCGTGCCCGGCGGCTCAACCCTGGACGAGGTGATCACGCTGGCCCGCGCCGTCGAGGCGGCCGGCGCCACGATCATCAACACCGGCATCGGCTGGCACGAAGCCCGCATCCCCACCATCGCCACCTCGGTACCGCGCGGCGCCTACACCTGGGTGACCAAGCGGCTGATGGGCGAGGTCTCGATCCCGCTCATCACCACCAACCGGATCAACACCCCCGAACTCGCCGAGCAACTGCTCGCCGAGGGGCACGCGGACATGGTGTCCATGGCCCGTCCGATGCTTGCCGACCCCGACTTCGTGGCCAAGGCCGCGGACGGCCGGCCCGAGGCGATCAACACCTGCATCGGCTGCAACCAGGCCTGCCTGGACCACACCTTCAACCTGCAGATCACCTCCTGCCTGGTCAACCCGCGCGCCTGCCACGAGACCGAGCTGGTGCTGTCCCCGACCAGGCGCCGCAAGCGCGTCGCGGTCGTCGGTGCCGGGCCGGCCGGGCTCGCCTGCGCCGTCAGCGCCGCCGAACGCGGCCACGACGTCACCCTGTTCGACGCCGCGAGCGAGATCGGCGGCCAGCTCAATGTCGCCCGCAAGGTCCCGGGCAAGCAGGAGTTCGACGAGACCCTGCGCTACTTCCGCACCCGGCTCGCCGAACTGGCCGTCGACGTACGCCTGGACACCCGGGCCACGGCCGACGACGTGAGCGGCCACGACGAGGTCGTCGTCGCCACCGGCGTCACCCCGCGCCTCCCCGACCTCCCCGGCGTCGACCACCCGAGCGTGCTCGGCTACCTCGACGTCCTGCGCGACGGCGCCCCCGTCGGCGACCGGGTCGCCGTCCTCGGAGCGGGCGGCATCGGCTTCGACGTCGCCGAGTTCCTCACCGACGGCGGCGACAAGGCGCACGAGAACCCCGAGACATACTTCAGGCAGTGGGGCGTCGACATGGACCACCGCACGCCCGGCGGTCTCACCGCACCCGAGCGGCCCGCCTCGCCACGCGCCGTCCACCTGCTCCAGCGCAAGACCTCCAAGGTCGGTGCGGGTCTGGGCAAGACCACCGGGTGGATCCACCGCACCGAACTGAGGCATCGCGGCGTCACCATGGTCCCCGGCGTGCGCTACGACCGCATCGACGACGCGGGCCTGCACCTCACCGTCGACGGCGAGAGCACCGTTCTGGAAGTGGACACGATCGTCCTGTGCACCGGCCAGGAACCGCGCCGCGACCTGTACGAGGAACTGGTCTCGGCCGGACGCTCCGTCCACCTGATCGGCGGCGCCGATGTGGCCGCCGAACTGGACGCCAAGCGGGCGATCAAGCAGGGCACGGAGGTGGCGGCGGCTCTCTAGGCCGACCGTGAGCCGTCCCTAGGATGGGGCCCATGTCACTCCCGCACGCGATCCTCACCGCCCTGCTCGAGAAGCCGTCGTCGGGGCTGGAGCTGACCCGTCGCTTCGACAAGTCGATCGGATACTTCTGGTCCGCGACGCATCAGCAGATCTACCGCGAGCTGGGAAAGCTGGAGGCCGAGGGTTTGATCCGGGCGCTGGCCGCCGAACAGCCCGCCCGCGGGCAGAAGAAGGCCTACGAGGTCCTGCCCGCGGGCCGCGCCGAACTGGCCCGCTGGACCTCCACGGCGCAGGACCCCAAGCCGATGCGCGACGCGCTGCTGTTGCGGCTGAGGGCGGCGGCGGTGGTCGGCGCGGGGGACCTCGAAGCCGATCTGCGGCGCCATCTGGAGCTGCACGAAAGGCAGTTGGCGAAATACCAGGAGATCGAGCGACGGGACTTCCCGCCCGGCAAGGACGCACCGGACGACAGGCTCCGGCATCTGGTGCTCCGGGCCGGTATCGACCTGGAGACCTTCTGGACCGGGTGGCTCGGGCACGCGCTCGCGGAGTTCGCGGAGTTCGCGGAGCACGCGGAGCACGGGGAGAAGGCGGAGCTGTCGGACGCTGAGCGGGCCGACCCCTCGCGGGTCCCCGCCCACACGGAACCGTCCGACTCCGGGCGCGCGGAATCGGACGGTTCGAGCTCCGGGAGGGCATGACGCCGGCCGCCCGACCGGAGCGCGTCGGACGTGGTGGCGACCGGCGCCGTCGCAGAACCGGTTCGGTTCGTTGCGCCGGCGCAGATACCAGGCCGTGGCGACGAGACCGGTACCCACGAGCGCGCCGCCCGTCACCAGCGTCACCGTCCCGTAGTCCGTGGAGCTGCCGCCGATGCCGCCCCTCACCCCGAGGGACGGCGAGGACGAGGCGGTGACCGGCGGACTGAGGACGGGAGGATCGGTGGGGGAGACGACGACGGACTGGTGCCCGCAGTGGTCCCGTTCGAGCACATCACGATCACCGTGTGGGTGCCCGAGCCGACGTCCGACCAGGCGGCGGACTGCCCCGAACCGGTTCCCGACAGGGCCACCTGGCGGCCCGGGGAGAAATTCGACTGGTCGCTGCCGAGCAGGGACGCGGTGCCCCAGCCGCCGTTGTGCTGGGCGCACGCGGTGGTCGTGCCGGAGACGGTCGAACCGGTCGTGCTCACGAAGACGCCGGGACCCGAGGAGGCCGGGCCGGTCAGCGCCAGGGGCAGCGCGACGGCGGCTGCGACGGTCAGCCCGGAACGGGGCAGAGGCTTCGAGCAGCGCATGTGAACTGCCTTCCGGCGGCACGGCCGGCAATACATCCCTTGCGCCGCCGAGGGGCGGGGAGCGCCCGTGCTGCCACCCGCCCAGCCGATGCGCACCCGGCCTGCGGCGCGTTCCTGCCGCCGCCGGGCAGGTGACGACGGCTGTCGCCCGGCGAACCCGCCCGTCGAGTGGCGCCGGCCCGGCCCGCCCGGACCCGGCTCGTCCTGCCTGCCCGGCGGAGCCCGGTCCCGCTCAGGGCCGCGGGCCCGTCGTCACCGTGCGCTCCGTGGAGAAGTCGCCCCAGGTTCCGTCCGGCAGCCTGGCCCGGATCCGTACCCGATGGCCGACCCCCGCCTCCCGTCCCGCGTAGAAGCTGTACGTCGCCCGGTCGCGCGGCGCCTCCCCGCCGTAGACGACGGAGGTGGCCGGGCGGCCGTCCAGCTGTACCTGGTACTCCGTGATCACCCCGTCCACGCGCGGCGGCACCCAGCTGAGGTCGATGTGGTACGCCCCCTCGGACCGGTGGCTCGAGGCGCGGAAGCCGGTGGGTGCCGCGGCGCGGTCGGCACTGTTGCCCGGTGTGGTCAGGCGAAGGGGAGCGCCGGAGGGAGACAGGTTGTCGGCCGCGTCCCGTGCCCGGACCGTGAAGGAGTAGTGGGTGCCCGGTCGCAGCCCCGTCACCACGGTGGCGGTCTGACTCCCGCCGACACTGTGAATCTTCGTTCCTCCCTGGAGGACGTCGTACGACAGGACGCCCCGGTCGTCCGTCGAGGCGGACCAGCTCAGCTGGACGGCCCTGCTGCCGACCGCCTTGCCGCGGAGGTCCGAGGGGCGGCTGGGCGCGGACCGGTCGGCCGTCGTGGCCGCCGGTGTCGTCGCCCGCACCTCGCGGCTGCGGGGCCCGAGCCGCCCTTCCGCGTCCCGCGCCCGCACGGTGAAGGCATACGTGGTGGAGGGTCGAAGCCTGGTGACATCCGCCATGTGCTCGGAGCCGGGTACTTCCTTGACCTTTCTGGTGCCCCGGTACACCTCGTACCGGCTCACCCGGGCGCTCGCGGCAGCGACGGTGTTCCACATGACATGCACACTTGTGGCGCTGCCGGCCTCGGCCGTGACACCCGTCGGTGCCCCGGGCGACTGCCCGCTGCCCCCGTTCCCGGCTCCGGATCCGCCGCAGGAGACGACCAGGAGAAGCACAAGCGTGAGCACGCCGCAGAGCAGGAGCGGCGAGCGGAGCGCGCCACCACGCAACGCGAGAGGACGGCGTGAGGGCACGGCAGCGGCGACAGGAACGCCTCGCACGACTCTGCCTCCCGACGGCGCACGGGAATGGTACGGACCAATGCTCGACCCCATGATGACGCGGATGACGCGATCACATCAAGGGGGTGGTGCGCGGCGACTCGGGCGACTCGGGCCGCGTACGGACACCGGCGCCGACTCAGGCACCCGGCCCACCGCCAGGCGGCCGAACGTGCACCGTACGGCCCTGCTGCGGTGGCCTCGCCATCGGCCCGGGATGAGATTGGGCCGAGTGCCCGTCATGTCCCCTACGAGAGGCCCGCATACCGTGACCCCTGTCCAGTCGCTCGCACTGGCCGCGGCCGGCGTCGCCGTGCTCGCCCCCACGATGCTCCACAGCACCGTCTCCCAGCAGGCCCGCACGGAACCACCGGCCGTACGACAGGGCGGCTCCGTCAGCGCCGCCGACCTGCTGGCCGAGGTGCGTGACTGCACCCCCGTCTCCCACGGCGAGTACCGGAGCGACCAAGGCGCCTCCGCCACCATCCCGGTGTGCGGCACCGACGATGTTGTGTTCTGGAAGGCCGACATGGACATCGACTGCGACGGACAGCCCGGCGTTCACTGCAACACCGCCACCGACCCGTACTTCTCCGCCTCCACAGCGTTCGTGCAGTCCGACGGCCGCCCGCTGAACTCCGAGACCCTGCCCTACGTGGTGGTGCCGGTGCCGAGCGCGCTCTGGGACTACCGGGCGCACGGTGTCCGGGGCGGCTCGGTGGTGGCCGTCGTGTACGGCGGCCAAGTGCAGTACGCGGTCGTCGGCGACACCGGCCCCGCGGGCATTATCGGTGAGGCGTCCTACGCGACGGCCGAAGCGCTCGGCCTCGATCCCGACCCACGAAGCGGCGGCACATCCTCCGGTGTCACCTACATCGTGTTCAAGGACAGCCGGGTGACTCCCATCGAGGACCGGAAGGCCGCGGTGGTGGAGGGAGAGAGACTGGCCCAGCGGTTCGTGAACGGCGGCTGAGCCGAACCACCACCCCCGGGCGGGCCTGAAACCGGAGCCCTCCGCGCGAGAAGTGACCGGCGGGGGAGGTGACGGGCGGAAA
>NZ_JBHSPC010000043.1:0-3381 GCF_042656345.1 Streptomyces incanus | reverse complement strand
CCCCCCCCCCCCCCACCGTGCTCCTCAGGCCTTCCGATACGTGTACGCCTCCGCCGCCGCGGCCTCCACCGCCGCGAGGTCCGCTCCCGTCGACGCCGTGACCACCGCGGCGACCGCGCCCTCCACGAACGGCGCGTCCACCAGCCGAGTGTGCTCCGGGAGTTCGTCGCCCTCGGCGAGCAGTGCCTTCACGGTGAGCACCGCGCTGCCGAGGTCGGTCAGGACGGCGACCCCGGCGCCGCGGTCGACGGACGCGGACGCGGCGGCGATGAGTTCGGCGCTCGTACCGAGACCTCCGTCCTCCGTGCCGCCCGCCGGGGCCACGGCCACCGCACTGCCGGCGCCCGCCAGACCCTTCGCCAGCTCGGCCACCGACGCCGCCACCTGAGCACTGTGCGACACCAGGACGATGCCCACCAGTTTCCCGCCGTCACTCATCGGACGCCTCCCCGGCCTCGGAGACATCGACGAGGCCTGCGATCAGCAGGGCCGCAGAGGTGGCTCCGGGATCCTGGTGTCCGATGCTCCGCTCACCCAGGTAACTGGCCCGGCCCTTGCGGGCCCGCAACGGTGTCGTGGCCACCGCACCCTCCTCGGCGGCGGCCCGCGCCGCGGTGAAGGAGTCGCCGAGCGCTTCCACCGCGGGCACCAGCGCATCGATCATCGTCTTGTCGCCCGGCGCCGCGCCCCCGAGTTGCCGCACCGCGTCCACCCCGGTGCGCAGTGCCTCGGCCAGTTGCTCCCTGCTCACCTCGGTGGCGTCACCGAGGGCCTTGCCCGTGCGGCGGAGCAGCGTCCCGTACAGGGGCCCGGAGGCGCCGCCCACCGTCGAGATCAGCAGCCGCCCCGACTGGGTCAGCACCGCGCCGGGCGTGGCGGGCGGCTCCTTGTTCAGCGCGGCCCGCACCGCGCTGAACCCGCGCTGGAGGTTGCTGCCGTGGTCGGCGTCCCCGATGGGCGAGTCGAGAGCGGTGAGCCGCTCCGCCTCACGGTCGACGGTGACGGAGGTGACCGCCATCCAACGGCGGAAGAAGTCGGCATCGAGCACTGGAACTCCTCGCGTACTAGGCACTGTGAACCAACTACCCCGGTGGCCCTCACATGCCCCAGCGCAGTCCCGGGGTCTTCACCGGCGCGTCCCACAGCCGAAGTGTCTCCTCGTCGACCTGGCACAGGGTGACCGAGGCGCCCGCCATGTCGAGCGACGTCACGTAGTTACCGACGAGGATCCGGGCGACGGGGACGCCGCGCTCGCCGAGAACCCGCTGCACCTCGGCGTTGAAGCCGTACAGCTCCAGCAGCGGGGTCGCGCCCATCCCGTTGACCAGGACCAGGACCGGATTACGAGGGGTGAGATCCTCGAGGATCGCATCGACGGCGGCCTCGGCGATCTCGCCCGAGGTCATCATCGGTCGCCGCTCCCGGCCCGGTTCGCCGTGGATGCCGATGCCCAGCTCCAGCTCGCCCGCCGGCAGATCGAAGGTCGGGCTGCCCTTGGCGGGCGTGGTGACGGCGGTCAGGGCCACACCGAAACTGCGGGAGTTCTCATTGACCTGCCGGGCGAGAGCCTCCACCCGCTCCAGCGGTTGCCCCTCCTCGGCCGCGGCGCCCGCGATCTTCTCCACGAACAGCGTCGCACCGGTGCCGCGCCGGCCCGCGGTGTAGAGACTGTCGGTCACCGCGACATCGTCGTCGACCAGTACCTTCGCGACCTGGACGCCCTCGTCCTCGGCGAGTTCGGCGGCCATGTCGAAGTTGAGCACGTCGCCGGTGTAGTTCTTCACGACGAACAGCACCCCGGCCCCGCTGTCCACGGCAGCCGCCGCCCGCACCATCTGGTCGGGCACGGGAGAGGTGAACACCTCTCCGGGACAGGCCGCCGAGAGCATCCCGGGACCCACGAACCCGCCGTGCAGCGGCTCGTGTCCGGAGCCCCCGCCGGAGACCAGACCCACTTTCCCGGCCACGGGAGCGTCCCGCCGGACGATCACCCGGTTCTCCACATCCACCGCAAGCTCGGGATGCGCTGCCGCCATCCCCCGCAAGGCATCAGCGACCACGGTCTCCGGCACATTGATCAACATCTTCACGGGTGTCTCCTAGGAACTTAGCAGGTGAGCCTTAGACCTGTGTTTTTGCTGGTCAGAGCAGGTAGGGGAAGTTCTCGATCTTGACGGTCCGTGGCGGTCGTGAGCGGACTGCGGCGGTACTGATGCTGACTTGACACTGGCTTTGGTGACGGTCCGTCAGGTCTGCTGGGTGGTCGGGTGCGGGCCGGCTGAAGTCTTCTTGTCTGAAGTATTGACCTTGCGGGAGCGAAGGTCACGTACGCGGGCGCTCAGGTGTGCCCGGGCGGTGGGACGGCCCGCCGCCTGCGCCGTGCGGCGGGCCGCGATGAGGACGGGGCCCGCGCGGCCGACGCGGCAGTGCCGGGGAGAGGCTCTGCCGTGAAATTCAGGAAGAGAACGCTCGAATCTCTTGGTGACCCGGTGTGCGAAAACCTCGGCTCCGACGATCCCGGCAGCTGATCGAAACCGAAGTGCTTCCTTTATCGGTCCGGCATGTACATCACCAAATTCTTCGCCGGGCCCGGCCCGAACTGGGTACACGACGGCTCGCCCCGGCACCGTCGGGTGGCCGACGTCCTTGAAACGATGCAGGCCTAGCCGCACGGCGGTCCTGCTCAGCCCCGGAGTCCTTCCGCAGGCTCATCGATCACCGGATGAGTCCTGTCGACGCCCTCACCATGGGGCCGAACCGGCCGACCGCGCTACGCCGGCTCAATCAAGCACTCATCCGGGAAGGTTTCGAAGCGTTCTGCGCCGCCGATGGACACTGCTGTCTCCGCCACCTCGTGACGAAGAGCGTCCCGGCCCTGGCGGCACACCCGCACCGCCCCTTCACTGCTGCAGAGGTGCATCGCTGTGCCGACCTTGCCGCGTACCTCGACGGGTGCAGTGAGGACGAGCTCCTCGAGGAAGCGCTGCTCCCGCTGTCGGCAGGGTTGGGTTTTCTTGGTCAACTCCGTACCTGGGGCTGGTGATGCAGATGTGGGGAGCCACCCCGCATGCGCGGGGACCACACGAACGACGGCGGCACTGGGGGCATGTCGTCGGGGTCATTCCTGGATGCGTGGAGGTCACGCCTCGAACATGATCCAGTTGTTCTGGAACTGGATCGGCCGCACCCAGGAGGAGATCGAACAGGCCCGCCGGGACTGGATGGAAGGCACCCGCTTCGGCGAGGTGAAGGGCTACGACGGTGCCCCGCTGCCGGCCCCCGAGCTCCCGCCGGTGCCGCTGAAGCCGCGCGGAAGGGTGCGTTGACCTGACCCTATGAGGACCGGGCCCCCTTCCCTGCTCAGCCCAGCGGTGCCTACCG
>NZ_JBHSPC010000042.1:63075-66146 GCF_042656345.1 Streptomyces incanus | reverse complement strand
TTGTCGGCACCTGCTCACCCGCGGCAGCAGCGTGTCGTTCGTTGACACATCAGGTGAAATCGGTATGGCCGTTGTGCTGCCGGGTGGCGGGTGGGGTGGTCGAGCGCGCGGGCGGGCCGGTGACGTGCTGTCGTCCGCAGGGTGAGGTTCCCCCGGAACGTCCCGGTGAAGGCGAAGACCTGACGTTGGCCCCGGGTCCTCATCACTGTGCACCTGCGGCCGGCCGGCGGGTCCACGTGAGTGTCCTGGACGCGTGCCCCCCGCCCGCAACGGGCTCTGTTCATGGTGATGCGGGCGGCTCGTCAGGCGAACCGGAACCTGGTTCATCGGGCCGGAGGCCGGGTGTCACCGACTTCACCTCTTGGACGAGGTGGCCCGGCCGTAGGGGGGCGGGCCCGCTCAGAGCCACGGCGGCCATGACGACGACGCCCTGGATGACCAGCGAACAGACGCCCAGGGGTTCCAGCCAGTTGCCGTAGTCGTCCTCGTCGGTGGGAACGGGCGTGGCACGGGTGACGATGTAGCCGATGGTGGTCAGCAACGCGGTGAGCCCTCCCACGACCCAGCCCAGCCGCGGTCCGCGGGTCAAAAGAAGAAGGGCGCCCGCAGCGGTACCGACCACGGTGGCGGTGAAACCGCCGATGAGCAGGGGCACGTCCGCGTCGATGACCTCGTAGACGTGGATCCCGGCATCGGCCAGGAGAAGGACTGCGGCCAGGACGCGCGCCCCGCCGTGCTCCGCACGGCCTCGCGGGGTGGAGGCGGGACTGTCCAGCATGATCCATCCCGTGTTCGAGTCCTGGGTCAACAGGTCCCACGCGCCACCACGCGAGCAGGCCAGGAACATGATGCCTGTCGCCGCGAGCGAATCGCGGACACCCGGGGTCGGCGTGTCCGGTGCCGGGCCCGTCCACGCTTCCCTGCTCACCCGTGCGCCCCCCTCGCCGACCTCTGCACCGGCCGGCGAGCGGACGGTGTGGCCATGCCGCCCTCCACGTCGTCGACCGCGGGCGGCATGCTGTCGTGGAGCTTGGCGGGCGGCTGCAGAAGCCGCCCGCTGACTTCCTCACCGAAGCCTGGAGCACCAGACCCACCGCACCCGCACCCGCACCCGCACCCGCACCCGCACCCGCACCCGCACCCACGCCCACGCCGGCGCCGGCGCCCGGAGCCTCACCACGCCCCCGCCCCGGCCGCCGATCCGGCCGACACCCCCACCGCGGCGACATCGCCGGCGAACGCGACCCCGGCCGAGGACGGCCGGGCGGTGGGGCTGCGCGAGGCCCGCGAACACCACCCGCGAAGTGCCGTCATCCTTCGCCGAGATTCACGAGGCGGGTGAGCACCGACTGCCCCCGGAACCCACCGGCCATCGCTGTGCCTGGAGACGAACGAAGCCACCCGGCCACGCCGCCACCCGACGACAGCCCCCGACCACCGCACCGAGACGGCCGTCCGCTCCGCCCTCCGGGGCCGGGCCACCGGCGCCGCCGGCCCGCCGAGGCCTGAGCAGCGGCCCGGCACCCGACCCCCCGCCACGCCCCGAGGCGCCGGCAGAGACCCACGCCCTCACCCACCTGACAGCGTCGCCGCAGGCCCTCAGCAGGTTCGCCCGGACCGCGCATCCGCAGTCGGGCCGCCCCCCACGCGGGGCCCGGGTGGGGGGCGCAGGCGAAGTTCACCGCCTGGTGCAGGATCCACTGGCGGGGGGAGAGGAGCCGGAACGCCCGCTTTCCGAGAGTGTCGAGGCCGTCGTCGATGGACGGTCGGCTCAGGCGCACGGTGAGCTTGTGGCAGACGGCGAGCTGTTCCCCCGCCGGTCTGCGTCACCGCGCCGGACACCGGCCCCGGCCGGCCGCGTGCGGCCACCACCCGGCCGGCGACGGGCCGGGCTGCCACGTCCACGATCGCCGGCAGTGCCGCCGGCTGCTCCGGCCGGGTCACCGGCCGGAGCAGCGCATCCTCGGCCACCCGTGAGACGGGGCGACCACGGCCCGTCGCGGCAGCCCGAAAGAGGCGGCGGTGCTCGGGGAGGGATGCCGGGCAGCGGGCACGCGCGTGATTCCTCCTGGTCGTGTGCACAACCGGGGACCGTCGGCGGCGTCCGCCGCGGTGCGCGGTGAGCCCCCTCACCGGCGCGCTCGGCGCGCACTTTTGGTGTGCCGCCCGGGCGGATCAGCCCGCTGCCCGGTCGCTCACCTGACGTAGGCAAGCCGGCTCACCCATTGGGACAGCGTGAGCGGGGTGGCCAGGGCCCCTCGGGCCGCACTGTGCCGGCGGCGTCGGTGCCACGAGCCATGGCGGCGCCCGGCCGGCCCGGGCAGGTACGACGGCGGCTGCCGGCCGGGGTCGCAGGCCAGGGCCTTGCGAAGAGAGGACAGGTGTGCGGCCACGGCCGCGAGGCAGTGATGCTCGTCCCGGCAGTCGGGGCAGGTCGCCAGGTGGGCGCGGACCGCGCTCGCCTCGCCGGGGTCCAGGACGTTGAGTGCGTGTCCTTCTAGCAGGTCGCCGATGGTGCGGCAATCCTGGGAGGCAGTGAGCATGGCGGGTCCCTTCGCGCAGAGGTGAGAATCGCACCGTCACCGGGGCCGGTGTACGGCTGGTGCACCGGTACGCGGCTCCGTTTCATGACCTCACCATCGCCCAGGAAGGGCCCCTTGCGCGTCGTCCCCGTGCAGCAATTCCCGGGTACCACGGCCGCGGTATCCGGCAGGCCGGCCTACGACAGGGCCACAACGCGCTGAGCGGCCCCGCCGGCGTTCAGCCGGTCGCCGGGGGGCGGGTCGCCGTCGCCGGGCTGACCACGCCGCACTGGTAGGCGATGACCACCAGCTGGGCCCGGTCGCGGGCGGCCAGCTTGGTCATGGCCCGGTTGACGTGGGTCTTGGCCGTCAGCGGGCTGACGAACAGACGCTCGGCGATCTCGTCGTTGGACAGTCCCAGCGCGACAAGCCCCAGGACATCGCGTTCCCGTGGCGTCAGGCATTCCAGCCGCTCGTGCACGGCTGCCGTGCACGGTTCCGGCTGCGCCAGGAACCGCCTGATCAGCCCCCGGGTCGCCGAGGGGGACA
>NZ_JBHSPC010000042.1:15495-63051 GCF_042656345.1 Streptomyces incanus | reverse complement strand
CCGTGCGGACGGCGTCGAGCAGCTCCTCGGGCCGGGCGCCCTTGCCGAGGAAGCCGCTCGCCCCTGCCCGCAGGGCCTCCGCGACGTACTCGTCGTCCTCGAAGGTGGTCAGGATCAGGACCTTCACCGCCGAGAGGTCCTCGGCCCCGCCGATCAGCCGCGTGGCGACGAGGCCGTCCATCTCCGGCATGCGGATGTCCATCAGGATCACATCCGGTTGCTGCGTCCTCGCCAGCTCCACCGCCTCGCGGCCGTTGGACGCCTCGCCCACGGTCTCCATGTCGTCGGCGGAATCGAACAGCATCCTGAAGGTGCCCCGCAGCAGGGCCTGGTCATCGGCGAGCAGTACGCGGACCGTCATGCCCGTCCCTCCTCGGTGTCCCGCCCGGTCGGTGCCACGATGGCCGCGCCCGGCCGCAGCGGCAGTTCGGCGGTCACGGTGAAGCCCCCGTCGGGGCGCGCCGCGGCCTCCAGTTTTCCCCCGACGCTGGCCGCGCGCTCGCGCATCCCGATCAGCCCGTGGCCGGTCCCGGGGTGGGGCCGGTGCGGTCGGGTGCGCCCGTCGTCCTCGACCGTGATCGTCAGCCATTGGGGCCGGTAGTGCAGGTAGAGGCGGGCGTGATCGGCCCCGGCGTGCTTGCGCACATTCGTCAGGGCCTCCTGCACGATGCGGTACGCGGCCAGGTCCACCGCCGGCGCCAGCGGCCCGGCCGGGCCGTGCCGCATGTGCCTGACGGACAGGCCGACCCGCTCGAAGGACGCCAGCAGCTCCGGTACCTGCGCCAGGCCCGGCATCGGGTCCCGCGGCGCTTTTGGATCATCGGACTGCCGCAGGAGGCCCACGGTCACCCGGAGTTCCTCCAGCGCGGACCGACTGGTGTCCCGGATGCCCTCCAGAGCGGTGACCAACTGCTCCGGCCGCCGCTCCACCAGGTGAACGGCGACACCGGCCTGCGCGTTGATCAAGGCGATGTGGTGCGCGACCACATCGTGCAACTCGCGCGCGATCCGGATCCGCTCGGCCGCCACCCGCTGCCGCGCCTCCTGCTCACGGGTTCGCTCCGCGTACTCCGCCCGTTCCTCCACGGCCGCCACATACGCGCGCCGTGAGCGCACCCCGTCCCCCACGGCGGCGGGCAGGGCCACCCAGGCCAGCGTCGCCACGTTGTCCCCGAACCATGAGCCGGGGCCGAACACCGCGGCCGCCCCGACCAGCAGGGCGGCCGAGGCCGACGCCACCATCCAGGTGGTGCGCCGGTCGGTCCGGGCGGCCACGGTGTAGACGGACACGATGACCGGACTCGTCACCAGCGGGCTCTCCCGGACCCCGAGCGCCTGGAAGACCACCCCGCAGGCGAGGGCGGTGACCAGGACGCCGAACGGGTGGCGTTGACGCCACAGCAACGCGAAACAGCAGACCGCCGCCAGCACCACGGCGGGCGGGCGGACCGAGATCCGGTGCTCTTGCGGGATGACGGAGGCGGCCGCCACCGACAGCGCGAACAGCACAACCGGCCCCAGCACGTCCAGCGCGCCGACCGGGGCGCCCGCTCCCCGCCGCCAACCGTTGATCACTGCCATGCCACCACCGTAGGGTCGACGCCCCAGTGCCGCTGGCCTGCCATCGCCGCTCACCACCGCGGAGGCGTCCGATCGGCCCCGGACGACGACGGCCCGTGCAGGTCTGGGGCAGGCCGCTGCGCGGCGGAGGACGGCCGGGTGCCGCTGTCCGGGGCCGAGGCTCGATCCCGAAGCCCCGAAGCCCCGAAGCCTGAGCGGGCCCTGCGAAGACGCCGCGCTGCAGATCCGGGCCGAAGCCGGTGGGCGGCGGCTCGCCCGCCTCCAGTCGCAGGGCGCGGCGCCCGTCCGCCTGCCGCACCGGTGGCGGGTGATCAAGCATGCCCTGAAATACACCGGGCCCCGGGAGGGGTGGATCCCCTCAAAGTTTCTGGGTCCGGTCGGCTCCTGCGCGCCGCACGGCGGGATCAGTGCCGCTGCCGCTCACCACATCCGCGAGGCGCGCCGGCTGCGCGATCATCGCCATCTCGACGACTGCATCGGCTCCCGGCCGCGCGGCAGCGGCTCAGGACCCAAACCGGCCACGGACTTCCTCAACAAGAACACCACCGACTGGGCACACCGGTACTCCTTCTGGATCGCGGATGCCGTCGTGGCCCGGGCGTCGACCGACGGCAGAGGGGAGCACGCCCCGGGGCTGCTTGACGCACTGGAACGTCAGTGGAGGCGAGGGGCCCCGCAGTCCGACGACGAAGTCGGTCTCTACCGGCGGACACCGGTGCGGGACGCGATGGAGTACACCGCAAGCTCCTACCGGAGCGACGACCCCTGCCCCGTTCGCCGGCAGCATCGTCGCCCGCGCGCAGGCCGGCTGACGCCCCCCCCAGCCCACTGCCGCCGTACGGCACACCGCACCGTTCCTGAAGGCTGCGCGGAAGTGAGCCCGCTCGGCCGCACGCCCCGAACGGTCCTGGGCGCTCCCCCACCGCCTCAAGGGCGTGGGAGGTGCCCCCGGGCCCCCGGCGTACCCGGCCCCGGGGGGCGGCGACCCGCCTCCCGTGCGTGGTCCGCTCCCGGGGGGGCCGGATCCCGGCGCGCCCCGGCCCCGGGGGTGTGGCCGGGGCGACGGGGCGGCCCCGGAGCATCCCACCGGTGGAGCGGGGGCCCCGCCCGCCGGCGCCCGGCCCGGCGTCCCGGAGCGCAGACTCACGTCGGCCCGGCCGGCCCGGGGCGCCATGGGCGCGCGAACGAACCGTCACACGCTCGAGCCGACGCGGCCCCGTCGTATGCCCTCCCCCGGCGGGCAGTCACCGACCCCCGGCCGCGCCCACATGCTGGTGGGCACAACGCGGCACCGGCCGGGCCGAGCCTCGCGGCGACCGCTTTCCTCGCGGCCCACTCGGTGGCGTGGTCGGGCCGCACCTCGGCGACCCTGCGCACCGCACGACGGCGCGGCTCAGGCGGGGAGGGGGAAGGACGTGCCCGGGCTCGGTCCCCTCCAGGGCAGCGAGTCCCTCCCGCACCCGGAACGGTTCGGCCGCCCGCGGCGGCGCCGCCCGGACGCTGCCCGTGCGCGCGGCCGCGCCGGGCTCCCGCCCGGCCGGGGCTCCGGCGTTCCCGGCCGGCCGGACGCCGTGCGGCCGGCGGTTTTGCAGGGAGCAGCCGCCGCCGGCGGCCTTCGCGGCCCCGGGGCGGCCGGGCCCGGCCCGGCGGTCGGGGCGGGGCAACGGCGGTACCCGGCCGGGTCGTCGCGGGCGGTGGACGAGAAGGCCGGGCCCGTTGTGCCGGGGGCCGTCCGGGGCTGCCGCAGGCGCCCGGCGGCCGAAGTGGGCGGCCCGCGGGTTCACGCCGAGCGACGCGGACGGCGCGTGCCGAACTCCTTCAGGTGCCGGGCCGCCTGGGCAGCGCCGGCGCCGCTGACCAGAGCCGTCGCGTCGGGCGGCGGACCGTTTGGAAGATCGGTCACGGCGGTGGCCCGTACGGCGCCGGAGGCGAGGGTCACCAGCAGGGTGCGTGCTCCGCCGGGGTCGGGCAGGGTGATCTCCAGTGAGGTGTCCGGTTCGGCCCGGGCCGCGGCGGCGAACCAGGCCGCGGCCGCGGCCAGGTCCCAGCCGCCGGGTGCCTCGACGGACACGGTGGTGTCCGCGCCCCGCAGTGGCCGCCAGTTCCTGGGCCGGGCACCGCGCTCCTGGGCCGCACGCCACAGCGCGTCCAGGTCCGCCGCGTGCGCGGTGCGGCCGACCCGGTCGCTGAGCAGGTATCCCGAAGACAGCCAGGAGCGGACCCGCAGTCCAGACCCGCCGTCCAGGAGCCGGCCGGTGCTCGCCGCCCGGGCGGCGAGCACCGGCCGGGTGGGCGGGGCCAGGAGGTCCTCCCAGCGGGGCACGGACCGGCCCGTGCCGCAGGCTCCGCACATCGTGGCTCCCTGTCCTCTTCAGTTCCTCACGGCATGACGTCGCCGCTGTTGGGGCCGAGGGTCTGCCCCACGTACAGGTTGCCGCCCGGATCGCTGGCCAGCAGTACGGCGGTGGGGGCGACCTCCGCCGGGACCCCGAACCGGCCGAGGGGCAGTTCGGCCTGCTTGGCCTTCTTCCAGTCCGCGCTGATGCCGTCCACCAGCGGGGTGGACACCGGGCCGGGCGCGATCGCGTTGACCAGCACGCCGCTCGGGCCCACCTCCCTGGCCAGCGCCTTGGTCAGGCCGATCACGCCGGCCTTGGCGGCCGAGTAGTGGACCAGTCCCTCGCCGCCCTTGAGGCCCAGCTGGCTGGCGATGTTGATGACCCGTCCGCTGCCGCGGGCGACCATGTGGGGGACCGTCCACCGGCAGCACAGGAAAACGCTGCGGAGGTCGATCGCGATCATCTGGTCCCAGGTCTCGACGTCCATGTCGATCAGGGGCACCTCGGTCAGGATCCCCGCGGAGTTGACCAGGATGTCGGGCACCCCCAGCGCGGACACGCAACTCTCCGCCATCTGGCGGGTCTGCTCCGCGTCGGCCACGTCGACGGTGGCGGTGGCCACCTCCACGCCCTGTGCCGTGTAGCGCTCGGCCAGGGCGGTGAGCCGGCCGGCGTCGCGGTCGGCCAAAAAGAGCCGCGCCCCCTCGGCCGCGTACGCGTCGGCGATCGCCGACCCGATGCCGCTCGCCGCGCCCGTCACCAGCGCGACCTGTTGTTGGAGGACTCCCATGCCGTTCGCCTTTCTCGCCGCGGCGCTGTCCGCCGCCGCTTCGTTCACTGCCGCCCGGTGTGCTGCCGGTCGGTCACTGCGGCCAGCGGACCGTGAGGCCGCCGTCCACGATCAGCTCCTGGCCGGTGATGTACGCGGCGTCGTCGCCGGTGAGGAAGCGGATCGCCCGGGCCACCTCGTCGGCGTGACCCACCCGGCCCGCCGGGATGCTCCGGCCGGCCCGCTCCAGCCCCGCCGGGCCCAGGGAGTTGGCCTCATCGAGCGACTGCGGGGTCTCGATCAGTCCGGGGATGACGGTGTTGACCCGGATGCCGCGCGGGGCGAGTTCGGTCGCGAGCGACCGGCACAGCCCCAGTACCCCGCTCTTGGCGGCGGCGTAGTGGGCGTGGTCGTCCCAGCCGTACACCCCGCCGGCGATGGAGGAGACCGCCACCATGGAGCCGGGGCCGGACATCACGGCGGCGGCGGAGCGGAAGGTGCGCAGTACGCCGGTCAGGTCGACCGAGAGCATGTCGTTCCAGGCGGCGTCGTCGAGCTGTGCCAGGGCGGCCCGGCGCAGCACGCCGGCCCCGGCGACGGCGATGTCCAGCCGTCCGTACGTCTCGGCGGCCGCCCGGGCGAGGGCGTCGACCTGCCCGCTGTCCCGGACGTCGACCGCGACCGCGGTGCAGCGGCCGCCGGCGGCCTCGACCAGCCGGACCGTCTCGTCGGCGCTGTGCGGGTCCTCGGGGTAGAAGCCGACGACGCTGTCGGCCCCGGCACGGGCGTAGGCCACGGCCAGGGCGCGGCCGATGCCGCTCGCGCCGCCGGTGATGACGGCGACCTTGCCGGCCAGCCCGTCGTCGCGGGCCGGTGCGGTGGGTTCGTTAAAGGACATGTCCTGCCTTTCGTGGGCTTCCCGGCGCGTGGCGGGGCACGGGTCACGCCACGCGCCGGGAAGGAGGAGGGGGGCGGTCGGCTCAGTGCGCCGCGGCCGCGCGGGCGGGCTCGTCGTCCGTGTCCTGGCTGACCTTGTTGGCGCCGAGCATCAGCACGCCGGAGAGGAACATCCCCAGGGCGCCCGCGACGAACGCGGCCGTGGTGGCGCTCGCTCCGAGGCCGATGATCGCGCTGAGCAGTGCCGAGCCGGCGACCGCGCCCGCCGGGCCCATCACATGGGCGGTGTTGGAGCCGATGCCGCGGACCCGGGCCGGGAACGACTCGCCCATGTAGAAGACCATGGCGGAGTACGGGCCGAGGAGGAAGAACAGCCCCAGGGCGTACATCGGGATGACGTACGCGGCGCTGTCCGGTCCGAAGAGCATCGCCGTCATCACGACGCCGCCGATGCTCCAGCCGACGATGATGGTCGTCCGCCGGCCGATCCTGTCACCGAGGTAGCCATGGGTGAGGTAGCCGAGGAAGCCGGCCAGGTTGGCCAGGATGAGCACGATCAGTGCGCTGGAGAACGAGACGCCCTTGCCGTCGGTGAGGATGGTGGTGCCCAGCACCGAGAAGACCTGGATGCCCATCCAGTTGAACAGCCACGCTCCGGACAGGCACAGGGTGTGCCGGCGCAGGTCCGGGGCGAAGAGCTGGCGCAGACCGGACTCGTTGTCCCGGCTGATGTCGAGGTCGTACAGCTTTGCCAGCCTGGCCGCGTCGGCGTCGCGTCCCTCCTTGCGCAGTTCCCGCGTCCGCTTGAGGGCGACGAAGGAGGGCGACTCGCGGAGCCTGGAGCCGGCCACGAGGATGACGAGGACCGGGAAGGTGGCGAGGAGGAAGATCCAGCGCCAGCTCATGACCGGCAGCAGCACGGCGGCGAACGCCGCGGCCAGCAGGGCGCCGACCGGCCAGCCGCTCTGCACCAGGCTGAACATGAAGCCGCGGCGCCGGCTCTTGCCGTACATCTCGTTGAGGTAGACGCCGTTGACGACCTCCTCGGAGTAGCCGAGGCCGGAGATGGCCCGCGCTCCGATCAGCGAGGCGGCGCCGCCGACCAGTGCGGTGAGGCCGGAGGAGAGCGCGGCGCCCGCCGTGGTGACGATCAGGCTCGGCTTGCGGCCCCAGCGGTCCAGCATCGGGCCGACCAGCAGGGAGACGACGAAGGTGCCGACGGTCACGCCGGTGGCGATCGCCGTGGCCTGCCCGGTGGTCCAGCCGAACGTCTCGGAGATCTTCGGCAGCAGGGTGCCGAAGAGCACGAAGTCGTAGACGGAGAAGACCCAGGCCAAAAAGCAGACCACGGTGGTGGTCGTGATGGTGCGCCGGCTGAGCGTCGGGGGGCCCTGGAAGAGGACCTCGTCCGAGGGCGCCCCGCCGCGCGGCCACTGGTTCTCGTGGGCTATGTCGCCCTGCTGCACGGTGGTCATCTGCTGTCACCCTTCTGGCGCGGGTTGCGGGCGGCGAAGTCGTCCGCGATCTGGTCGAAGGTCACCCAGCGGACGCCTTCGTGGGAGTCGATGTGGTCGATGAGCCGCTCCAGCATCAGCAGCACCTGGGGGCGGCCGGCCACGTCGGGGTGGATGGTCATGGTGAAGGCCGCGCGGTCCATCTCCCGGTGGACCCAGTCGAACTGGTCGCGCCACATCTGCTCGATGTCACGGGGGCTGACGAAGCCGTGGCTGTTCGGGCTGGCCTTGATGAACATCATCGGAGGCAGGTCGTCGAGGTACCAGTTGGCCGGGATCTCGATCAGGTCCGTCTCCCGGCCGCGCACCAGGGGCTTCATCCAGGTCCCGGCGGGCGCGCTGTAGTCGATCTTCGTCCAGGTGTCGCCGACCCGGACGTAGTACGGCTCGAAGTCCCGGTGCATCAGCGAGTGGTCGTACTTGATGCCCCGCTCCAGCAGGAGCTCGTTGGTGACGGGGCTGAACTCCCACCAGGGCGCCACGTAGCCGGTCGGACGGCGGCCGGAGCGGGTCTCGATCAGCTCGATGCAGTGGTCCAGGACCGCGGCCTCCTGCTCCCGGTCCATGGCGATCGGGTTCTCGTGGCTGTAGCCGTGGACGCCGATCTCGTGGCCGGCGGCGACGCAGGCGTCGAACTCCTGCGGGAAGGTCTCCACGGAGTGGCCGGGCCAGAAGAACGTCTGGGTCAGGCCGCGGCGCCGGAACAGCTCCAGCAGGCGGGGCACGCCGACCTCGCCCGCGAACAGGCCGCGGGAGATGTCGTCGGGCGAGTCCTCGCCCCCGTAGGAGCCGAGCCAGCCGCCGACTGCGTCGACGTCCACTCCGAAGCCGACGAGAATTTCCTTGGGCATCGACATCTCCTTTGATGACTGCGGTACGGGTGATACCGGCGGTACGGGTGATACGGGCAGTACAGGCAGTACGGGTACGGGCGGTGCGGGCGGTACGGGTGCGGGTGCGGGCGGTACGGGTGCGGGCGGGCAGTGCGGGTGCGGGCGGGCAGTGCGGGCAGTGCGGGCAGTGCGGGCGGTACGGGTACGGGCGGTGCCGGTGCGGGTGGTACGGGCGGTGCGGGCGGTGCGGGCGGTACGGGTACGGGCGGTACGGGTGCGGGCGGTACGGGTACGGGCGGTACGGGTGCGGGCGGGTACGGGCGGTACGGGTGCGGGCGGTACGGGTGGTACGGGCGGTACGGGCGGTACGGGCGGTACGGGTGCGGGCGGTGCGGGCGGTGCGGGTGGTACGGGCGGTGCGGGTGCGGGCGGGTGCGGGTGGTACGGGTGCGGGCGGTGCGGGTGGTACGGGTGCGGGTGGTACGGGTGCGGGCGGGTGGTGCGGGCGCGGGTGCGGGCGGGTGGTGCGGGTGCGGGGCGGGCGGCCGGTGGTGATCAGGCTCCGAGGCCGGGGAGCGGGTCCTCTCCGGCGAGCCAGGCGCGGACGAGTTCCTCCGGCGACCGGCCGGGGACGGCGCTCGCGACGGCCAGCAGCAGCCGGGCCTGCCAGGGGCTGAGGTCACCGGCGAACACGGCGCCGGCCCGTTGCAGTTCGGCGCCGCCGCCCGCGTAGAGGGGGGCGACCGGACCGGAGTGCACCCGTGAGCAGATGAGCACCGGGTGGCCCGCGGCCACCGCCTCGGCCACCGCCTCGACCAGTTCCGGCCCCGCGTTGCCCGCGCCGAGCGCCTCCACCACGACGCCCGCGGCGCCGGCCGCCAGGCTGGAGCGGATGAACAGCCCGTCCGCGCCGGGGTAGACCGGCACCACGTCCACCCGGGGCAGGCGGGGGAGGTCGAGATCGAGGGGCAGGCGGGGACTGGGCCTCGGCCGCCACAGCGGGGTCACGAGCCGGTCCATCACGCGGAGCGCCGGTCCGCGCCCGGGCGCGGTGAAGGCATGCGCCGACATGGTGTCGCTCTTGCGGACCCCGCGGGCGGGGAACGCGAGGCCGTCGAAGACGAGCAGGGGGCCGTGCCCGCGGGCCGCGTCGGCGGCGGCCACGGCCAGGGCGTCGCCCAGGTTGGCCGGGCCGTCGGCGGCGCGGTCGTCGAACGGGCGCTGCGCACCGGTCAGCACGATCGGCCGCGGGTCGTCGAACGCCAGATCGAACAGGAAGGCGGTCTCCTCCATCGTGTCGGTGCCGTGCGTCATCACCACCGCGTCGGCCCCGTCCCGCAGGGCGTCGCGCACCTCACGGGCCAGCGCCAGCAGGTCCGCGGTGTCGAAGGCGTAGCTGCCCCGGGTGACGACGTCCCGCGCGCTCACCTCGGCGTCCGCCGGCGGCGGGCCGGCCGACGCGAGCAGTTCCTCGGCGAGCACGGTCGCCCGGCGGCCCTCCGCGCCGGCCCGGCTCGCGATGGTGCCGCCGGTGGCCACGACCTGGATTCGGCGCATGAACCCTCTCTCCGCCTCGTCGCAAACGATTGCGGTGAGGCTACGCAAACGATTGCGCTTTGGTCAATGGCGGGGGGACACTCGCCTGGCCGGAGCGTGGGGAATATGCGAGGCTCGGCACCGCAACGACGGTAAACAGCAGTCGAATTCGAGCCAATTCGAGTGAATCCGAGCGGAACCGGTCCGGGCCCGGCAGGACCCGAAGAGCCGAGCAGGTCCGAGAATGAGGGGTAGCGGGAGTGGATCGCCAGGGAGCACGGGCGGGAACCGGTGCACAGACCGGTCGCCTCCCGGTCACACTCGCCCAGATAGCCCGGCAGGCGGGCGTCCACGTCTCCACGGTGTCCCGGGCGCTGAGCCCGGACGACGCCGTGCGCGGCGCGGTGGCCGCCGAGACCGCCACCCTCATCCGGGGGCTGGCCGAGGAACTCGGCTACCAGCGGGACCCGGCCGGAGCGGCGCTGCGCACCGGCCGCTCCCGGATGCTCGGCGTGCTCGTCCCGCGGCTGACCGACATCGTGCTGGCCACCGTCTACGAGGGGATCGACGCCGCCGCGTCGGCCGCCGGCTACCACACCGTGGTCGCCAACACCGGCGACGACCCCGAGATGCAGCGGCGCCGGGCGGACGCCCTGCTCGCCCGGCGCGTCGACGGCCTGGTGCTCGGCGACGCCCGCTCCGACTGCGACCTCGTGGCCGAACTGGCCCGCCGGCACATCCCCCTGGTGCTGGTCTCACGCAGACTGCCCGGCCGGGTGTCGGTGACCACCGACGACGTCCTCGGCGGACGGCTGGCCGCGGAACACCTGCTGGGCCTCGGCCACCGGCACGTCGCGGTGGTGGCCGGGGAGCCCTACGCCAGCACCGGCGTGGAACGCACCCGGGGCTTCCGGGACGCCTTCGCCGAGGCGGGCCTGCCCGTACCGAAGAGCCATGTCACCGGCTCCACCTTCGACGTGCCCGGCGGCCGGGCGGCGGCCGACCGCCTGCTGGGCCTGCACCCGCGCCCCACGGCCGTCTTCGCGGTCAACGACTTCGCGGCGATCGGCGTGATGGCGGCCGTCCGGGACGCCGGCCTCACCGTCGGCCGGGACGTGGCGGTCGTCGGCTACAACGACGTCCCGCTCGCGGCCGCCCTCCCGGTGCCCCTGACCTCCGTGCGCTCCCCGATGTACCGGATGGGCGAGGCGGCCGCCACCACCCTGGTGACCATGCTGGCCGGCGGGCCGGTCCGCTCCCGCCGCCTGCGCCCCACCCTGCGGGCCCGCGCCTCGACCCTCGACCACCCCCAAACCCCCTGAACCCCGCCCCCCGGACCCGGCCCCGCCCCCCGGCAGGACCCCCCGGACCCCGCCGGCCGGAGCCGCCGGCCGGCCCCGCCCGGCCACGAAGCAACCCAAAAGACGGATACAGCGGGCGGGCATTCGCGATGCCCTGGTGGGGCCAATGTCCGTTGTAGAAGTGTGCGAAATTGCGTAGGACGTGGAGCAGGTGACGCTGGTTCCAGACCAAGGTGCGGTCCAGGAGCTCGCGTCGGCAGGTCTGTATCCACCGTTCCATGAGCGCATTCATCCGCGGCATCCGGACGCCGGTGACCACGACCTCGATCCCCGCATCCTTGAGGATGGCGTCGAACAGGGCGGGGAACTTCCTGTCCCGGTCGCGGAGCAGGAACCGCACCCGCAGGCCTGCGCCACCCAGACGGCGCTCGGGTGAGCGGTCGCGCCCAGGACCCGGATGCGCCGGTTGGCGTGCTCGATGACGGTGAACACGTACAGCCGCGTCCCGGACACGGGGACTGTTTCGAAGAAATTGCAGGTCAGCAGGGCGTCGGCCTGGGAGTGCAGGAAGTCGGCCCATGTCGTGGAGGCGCGCTCGGGTGCCGGATCGATCCCGGCCTCCTTCAAGATCTCCCCTACCGTGGAGGCGGCCACCTTCACACCCGGGGCGAGCAGTTCGCCGTGGAGGCGGCGGCGTGACGGCGTGCGAGAAGGTTGCGGTGCCGGCGCGGCACGGTGTCGGGGCGAACCAGTAATCGCACCTTTCGCAGCACGTCGCGCGGGAGCCGGTGCAGCAGCGCGGCCAGGAACGTCCGATCGCTTGGGGTGAACCGCACCTTGTCCTTTCCGAGTTGTCGCTCCAGGAGCGTGATCTGGTGGCGTAGGGCCAGGATCTCGACGCCCTTGTCCCGATCGCTCAGCGGGAGCAGGCACAGCATGGCGAACGCGTTGGTCACGCCCGGATAGGCCAGTCGCAGCAGCACAGCCAGCCATCATGCCGCGATGCTCGACAGCCGTGCGAGAGCGCCGCTTGAACGACCGCGCTCGACATCTCGTGCCATCTCACGCACCGCCCCTACCAGAGCGGATGAAGTTTCCGGCAAGGGCAAGGTCGGTCTGGGCGCCGGGGCAGGTGTCCTTGATGACTCGGCGGGTGGTCGCGCTGCTGGGCGGGGTACGTACGGCCAGGGCCGTCGCGGTGCGGGCGCCGAGTCGGGCCAGGACGTCCTCGGGGCCTTTGTCGCCCATCCACCGATCTCCGTGAACGTCTTCGTTCCGGTGGCGACAGCGGAGCACGCGATCAGTAGTACTGCCGCGAACGGGTGATGCTTCCCGCGTCGGCGCCGCGGACCGGTCGCGCGGTGCTGACGAGTGGGCGACTTGACCGGGCAGATGGTGGAAGACTGACGGCACATCGAAGCTCTGTTGCGCGAAGGGGGCTTGGGAGGGTCACCTCCACAACGGAGCTTCGTTGCGTATGGTCGCGTACCCACCCGACATCGCCACACCGCCGTGACCTGCACACCTACATGATCGTTCCGACTTTGAAATCGCCCTGAGTGCGCCGGTGTGGTGGGGCTGGGCTGGCAGGGCGTCGTTGTCCGGATTTATGATGGGGCGCCCGGGTGGATATGTGGAAGCGAGTGTTCGGGGTGGGGTGCTGCAGAGGGGGACCCCGGCCCGATTCCAGCGGGCCGGGGTCTTTATGTTGTGCCGGGGTGGCGGTTCGGTCAGCGTCCGCCGTGTCCGCCGCGTCCGCCGAAGTCGTCGAAGTCGCCGAAGCGGTGGTGGATGACTCGGAAGCTGCCCACCACTCCGTTTTCGACGAAGACGCCGCCCTTGACGGGGCAGGGGAACACGCCGTTGCTGGAGCTGTGCGGTCCGACGGTGGCGATGGGGGCGCCGTTGTCGCAGGTGGCTCCGCGGAAGACCTCGACGGTCCTCCGGCTGTCGTTGCGGACGTTCAGGCTGCGGGAGCCCAGGCCGCTCACGACGGTGATGCAGTCGCCCGGGGCGGCCGAGTAGGAACGCTCGTTGATGTGGATCCGGCCTTCGAACTCTCGGTCTTCGAAGCCCCGGCCTTCGAAGCCCCGGTCTTCGTGGCCCCGACCTTCGAAGCCCCTTCCTTCGTCACCCTTGCCTTCGTGGCCCCGACCTTCGAAGCCCCTTCCTTCGTCACCCTTGCCTTCGAAGCCCCTTCCTTCGTCACCCTTGCCTTCGTCACCCTTGCCTTCGTTGCCCTTGCCGGAGTCGCCGCCCATGGGGGCCGAGGCGGGGGCGGCTGCCTGCTGGACCACGGGGGCGGCCTGGGCCGGCTCGTAGGCGGACGCCGAGGCGTAGGTGATACCGGTGGCGGCCAGCGCCGCGGCGGCCGCGACGGCCGCGGTAACGACATTGGGACGAGTCTTCATCACGCGCTTCTCCTGTCTCGGGGGATCGGCTGGCCAGCCGACTCGTGATGAACGTACTGACCAATTCTCATATCTGTCATATCGAGACATAAGGGAAGCCGGTATATTGACTCCAATCGGGTTACAGGAGACGCCAGTCTGCCGCGCCATGGCGTGCTGATGGATAATCAGGTGACTTTTCCTGTAATGGACTTGATGCCCCGATACGCTGTCCGGGGGACTTGTCGGCACCTGCTCACCCGCGGCAGCAGCGTGTCGTTCGTTGACACATCAGGTGAAACCGGTATGGCCGTTGTGCTGCCGGGTGGCGGGTGGGGTGGTCGAGCGCGCGGGCGGGCCGGTGACGTGCTGCCGTCCGCAGGATGAAGCTCCCCCTGAAGCTTCCCCGTGATCTTGGACACTCGATGCTTACGCCACGAGGGCGTGTCCTCGTTCGAGGCGCTGTCGGGTCTCCAGCGGGGTGAGGTAGCCCCAGCGTGGATGGCGGCGTAGGCGCTGTCGATTGTAGAAGGTCTCGACGAAAGCGAAGATGTCCGCGCGGGCGCCGGCCCGGTCGGGCCGGCGGCGGGTTCCGATCTCCTCCTTCAGCAGTGTGAAGAACGACTCGGCGGCGGCGCTGCCGAAGCATGAGCCGGTGCGGCCCATGCCCTGCCGCAGTCCCAACCGGCCTATTTCACGTCGGAGTTCGTCGGAGGTGTATGCACTGCCGCGGTCCGAGTGCGCAATTCCTCCGGGCTTCGGCTGCCCGCGTCCGGCGGCCGTCTTCAGCGCGTCCACGACCAGGCCGGCGCGGTGGTGGTCGGCCATCGAGCAGCCGACGATCTCGTGGGTTGCCAGATCCAGCCAGGTCGCCGCATACAGCCGGCCCTCGCCGGTGGCGATGTAGGTGATGTCACCGACCAGCTTCATCCCCGGCACGGTCGCGGTGAAGTCGCGGCGGATCGGGTCCGGGGCGGGCACCGCCCTTTTGACCGGGCGGGTCAGGCCCTTGCGCCTGCGCCGTGTGACACCGCTGATGCCGCGTTCACGCATGACGCGCTCGATCCGTTTGCGGTTCACGCGGTGTCCGAGCCGGCGCAGCCCGGCGTGGATGCGCGGCACCCCATAGGTGGCTTTGGAGGCGACGTGCAGCACGGTGATCTCGTGGGCCAGGGCGTCGTCGGCGGCCTTCCTCGCCGAGTGCGTCTTCTCGCCGGCCGGCCACGCGCAGAAGGAGGAGCGGGCCGGCTTCAGCAGCCAGCACAACAGAGCGACGTTATGGGTGGTCTTCTCCGCCTCGATGAACGCGTACACCTCGTCCATCGAGGCGGAGTAGAGCGCCGCTTTTCGCAGCACCTCGATCGTCTCGGCCTGCTCGGCGGCCGGCCTCCGCAGCCGGCGCAGCTCTTCGCGCTCGGCCGTCGTCAGCTCTCCCGGCGCCCCTGCCCGCGGTCGATCGTGTCCTGCTTGACCCGGTTCCGCAGTCCCTCGGCGCTGCCACCGATCTCCCGGGCCACCTCGGTGACGGTCTTCCCTGAGGAGCGAACGAGCGCGACCGCGTCCCGTTCGAACTCCTCCGTGTACCGCCTGCTGCGGTTGCTCTTGCGCCCCACCTGGCACTACTTCCTCTGGGACCTCACGTCCCAGTCTCCAGGTGTCCACGATCAAGGGGAAGGTTCACTTTGTCGGTTCTCCCAGGTACGGGGCGGGGTCAGCCACTCAAGGCGGGCAGGTCGGGGCCGATGGTCAAGGTGACCGTTCCGGCAACCGCCTGCTCGGAGAGGGCGGGGGTGACGCCGGGCAGGTGACCGGCGAGGGTTTGGGCCTGCTCCGACTGGCCCTGGGGGTAGATAAGGGTTGTTTTGCCGACCTTGTCGGGGGCATTGCCGGTGGCGGTGATCTGGAATCCGAGGTCGCGCAGTCGGTCGGCGGCCTTCAGGGCCGCGCCCTGGGCGGCGGTGCCGTTGAGGACGGTGACGTGCACGGTGCCGGCCGGTGCGGGCATCTGGGCGGTGGCCTTCTTCAGGTCGGTCTTGGTCATCTCCTGGTCGCGGTTGATCGCGGTGAACAGCTGGCGGGCGGCGGGCTGTTGCCAGGTGACGTTGGCCTTGTCGGTGGGGACGTCGCGTTCGCGAGGGTAGTTGGGGACGGTGAGGAAGGAGATGCGGTCGGTGGCTATGCCCGTCAAGCCGGATGCCAGGCTGGTCAGGGGTTTGATGCCGGCGAGGTCGGGGTCGGTGGTCAGCGACTTGGTGGCCGAGTCCAAAAAGCCGTACAGGGCAGAGGGGCTGTGCAGCTTGGATTTGGCGCGGGCGGCGAGGGACTGCATGAACTCCTGCTGGCGGCCGATGCGGCCAACGTCGGAGCCGTCGCCGATGCTGTAGCGGGCGCGGACGTAGCCGAGGGCCTTGTCGTCCTTGACGATCTGGCAGCCGGCCTCGAGGTCGAGGTGGGCCTTGGTGTCATGTATGGGCTGCTTCGGGCAGACCTCGACGCCTCCGAGGGCGTCGACCATGCCGCCGAAGCCGCGGAAGTCGACGATAAGAAAGTGGTCGATGCGGACCTGGGTGTTGGCCTCGACCGTTTTGATGGCACAGGCGGCAGCCTTGGCGGTGTCGCCGGTCGTGCCGCCTATCGCGAACGCCTCATTGATCTTGAAGTGATGAGGTGAGGACGTGGAGCCGTCGCCGCGGTCGCAAGCGGGAACCTGCACCCAGGAGTCGCGGGGAAAGGAGACGACGGTGGCCCATTTCCCGTTGCCGCCGGTATGCAACAGCATCAGCGCGTCGGACTGCATCGTCGTGAGGTTCCTGCCGTAGGCGTCTCCCAGTCCCTTGCGGCTGTCGGAGCCGATGACCAGGATGTTCTCTCCCCCGGCCGCGGCCTGGGGCCGGTCGTCCCCCAGGGCGTCACCGACGTCGGCGCCCTTGATGTTGCCGCTGAGGTGGGAATACAGCCACCCGCCGGTAGCGGCGGCGCCAAGGATGAGGCAGGAAGTGCCCAGCACCACCCACCGTCCGATCCGCCGCTTCGGGCGCCGGCCCCGGCGCCGCTCTGTAGATCCCCCGGTGTCCTCGGTCCGTACAGCCCTGCGTGCATGTCCAGCCATGACAGATCGCATCCTTTGCTCCGCGCTGTTCGCGCCCTCGGCGAATAGGCCCCACAACGCCGCCGAGAAGCGGCGACAACAGAGCACTGCCGCGGGGCCCGGGCGGCAGCACACGCGCAGGGCCCGGTCAGCTGAGGATCGGGATCAGGCCGAGAGCGAAGAGCGTGTAGAAACCGGTCGCCACCGCGAGGCGAGCCGGAGTGAGCCGGTGGGCCCGCATGGTCAGCAGCAGATACACGATGGCCGCCATCATGATCACACCCGACCACAGCAGGGCACCGAGTTCTGCGACTTCACGTCCCGGTGGACCACGCCGGCCCCCTGGGCGGCAGCCAGCGCCTGAGCGGTGCCCGCCGCGAAGACGTACAGCAGACCACCGGTGAGCGGGCCATGGACGGTCAGGTGGTCGTTGAGGGTAAGCCCGGGGGCATACTCGGTGGCCGACCACGGCGTGTCGACCTCGGTGTCGGCCGCGAGGAGCGGAATGAGGCACGGCCCCTGGACGCGGGCGGACAGCTGCACCTCACGGCGGAACCGGGCGCGGAACTCCGGATCCTGGGCCTGCGGGGCGTGGATCACCTTCACGGCGACGCACGTCCCGGCGGGGTCGAGACCCGCGTGGACGGTGCCCATGCCTCCGGCACCGAGACGGTCGGTGATCCGGTAGGGGCCTATACGGGCGGGATCACCGGGACGAGCCGGCTGAACCCGGCCGCTGGAATCGACAACGACGCTCAACGTGTTTCCATTCAGGAAGTCTTCGCGCGGGAACGACCGCACCTCCGAGTGAACTCGGGACGGACGGGTCGTTGCCGGGTGGCATTCCTCAGCCACCATGAGGAGGACTGCCACAAGGGCCCCTTGGTTGTGTTGTGATCATGAAATCGGCCTTGCGGCAGGGTCGAGTCGGTACAACCCGTCAGCGGCCGACCTCCACCCAGACCGTCTTCCCGCCGGGCGGGTACGGATCGACACCCCACCGGTCGGCGCAGGCGGTGACGAGGAGCAGCCCACCACCCGACTTGCCGCCCGGGCGCGCGGCGAGGTCCCTGGCCTCGACGGGCAGCCGATCACCATGGGCATCGGTGATCGCGAAGCAAAAGGCAGGCCGCCTCAGCAGAAGTACAGGCCGACGAAGGTGCCGTCGTAGCCCAGATCCGTCATCACCGCTGAGACCGTCGGGTGGAAGTACCGGGGCGAGCGCACCGACGGCTACGTGCCGCACAACACCTTCGTCAACCACATGGGCGGCGATGCACCCCGAGGTACAGGGTGCGACCTCTCGGCTTCATGTCAGCGAACCACCTGGGGATACACCACCTCATGACAGTGAAATCCGGTGTCTGTGCCACCCCGGTGTCAGCGGCGGACCCTCACACGCCCCACTGCGGCCAGCAGGAAGACAGCCAGCAGTGGCCGACGGCTGCCGGCCACCGGCACAGACACGAAGAGGCACCCGCACCCTCGCGCTACCCCGCCGCGGTAACACGTACGGGACTGCGGACCTTCCGGCACGGCCGTCCAGAAAGTCCTCGCGGCCATCACACCCATTCGTGACGCCCTAAATCCCGGCCAACTGGTCACGGTCGCAGCGGCCGTCAAAGCGGTCCTCAGCACGATCACGCCTCCCACACTGAGTGCATTGCCGCAGGTCCGACTCGCCTTAATGATCGTAGAAGCGCGGGGCGAAGCTCCCCCGACCGAGGCGTGATCACGAGTCCACTGGACTGGCTGCTGTCGCAACTTCCGCAAGTCATGCACTGCCCAGACTGCGGATACACCTTCCATCGGCGTCGCACCGGCACGCAGGCCTGCTCGCCCTGCCGGGCGCGCAGGGAGGGCCGCACGACGGCCTGGTGCCGCGGCTGCGGCCGATACGCAACTATTTTCAACTTATTGCCCAGAAACGCCATCCAAGTCCCGTCCTGAGACGTACCTCATGTGCAGCAAGTTTCAGGAGGAACGCAATGGGTATCTTCAGCAATCTGATTCCTGCCAATCGCCGGGACCGCAACGACGACACGTCGCGCCGCGACGACTTCTCGGGGCGCGACCACGAGCGCGACCACGGACGCGACCACGGCGACGACCGTGGCGACCGCCACGGCGACCGCCACGGCCACGACCACGGCCGCTGGTGACCACACCAGGGAGGCTGAGCGGGCCGGAGACCGGAAGGTCCTGGTCCGCTCCGTCCGTCCCATGAGGAACGCATGCCATGGTGCATGTCCTGCGGCGTCTGCTGTCGGTGGGTGAGGCTTCCGATGTGGTGGCGGCCGCGCCCCCGGTGTCTCCGCGCGAGGTGTTCCGGCGGTTCTGGCCCTATACCCGCGGCGGTCGGCGCTGGTTCGCTCCCATCGTCCTCTTCAGCCTGATCGGCCCTGCCCTCGACGCCACGGAAATCTGGCTCTTCAAGATCGTGGTGGACGATGTGCTCGTTCCCCGCGACGTCGGACCGCTCCTGTGGATCGCACCGACCTATCTGGGGCTCATCATCGGCTCCAACGTCCTGGGGTCCGCCGACGACGTGACGTCCACGTGGGTCAGCGAACGCTTCCTGCTGACGCTTCGCTCCGATGTGTTCCGGCACGTCCAGGGCCTGTCGCTCGGATTCTTCGAACGCCGGCGGCTCGGGGACGTGTTGTCGCGTGTGACGGGCGATGTCGACGCGGTCGAGACGTTCCTGCTCTCGGGAGTGGCGGACGCCCTCTACTACGTGATCCGCCTGGGTGTCTTCCTCGGTCTGCTGTTCTATCTGCAGTGGGATCTGACCCTCCTCGCCCTCGTCATCGTGCCGCTGTTCTGGGGCGCCGCCCGGCACTTCTCGCGGCTGATCAAAGAGGCGTCCCGGGAGCGCAGGCGCCGCAGCGGTTCGATCAGCGCGATCGCCGAGGAGTCGCTGGGCAACGTCGCCCTGGTGCAGGCGTACAACCGGCAGAGGTGGGAAGAGCGCCGGTTCGAGCGTGAAAACGTCGGCAGGTTCCGGGCCACGATGACCTCGACGCGGATCCGCGCCGTCTACGGATCCATCGTCGAGGTCATCGAGGTGTCCGGCGCCCTCGCGGTCATGAGCCTGGGCACCTGGAAGCTGGCCCAGGGACAGCTCACTCTGGGCGGACTGCTGGTCTTCCTGGCGCTGATCGGCAACCTCTACAGTCCGGTCCGCAGTCTGTCCCACCTCGGCACCACCTTCTACGCGGCGTCCGCCTCGGCCGAACGGATCATCGAATTGCTGGACCAGCGGCCGCAGGTCGTCGAGGCCGCCGGCGCCCGCCGGGTCGGCCGTGCGCGGGGTGACGTGGAGTTCGACGGCGTCTCCTTCCGCTATCCCGGTACGTCGTCCTGGGCACTGTCGGACGTGTCGTTCCACGTGGCAGCCGGAGAGACGTTGGCGCTGGTCGGGGCCAGCGGGGCCGGCAAGTCGACGGTCGCGAAGCTGCAGCTGCGCTTCTACGACCCCGACCGGGGCGCGGTCCGCCTCGACGGGACGGATCTGCGGAGCCTGCGCCTGTCCGACCTGCGGGAGAGCGTCGCGGTGGTCCTGCAGGAGACGCTCGTCTTCCACGGCACCGTGCGGGACAACATTGCCTACGGCCGGCCGGAGGCGACGGAGGCGGACATCGTCGCGGCGGCGCGCGCCGCGGACGCGCACGAGTTCATCGAGCTGCTCCCGGAGGGCTACGACACGATGGTCGGCCAGCGCGGCCGGACGCTCTCCGGCGGGCAGCGCCAGCGCCTGGCGATCGCCCGTGCGATGATCAGGGACGCGCCCGTGCTTCTCCTCGACGAACCGACCACCGGTCTCGATGTGCGGTCCGGCCGGCGGATCATGGACCCGCTGCGCCGGCTCATGGCCGAGCGGACGACCGTCGTCATCTCCCACAACCTGCTGACCGTCCGAGACGCCACGCGCATCGTGGTTCTCGACCAGGGCAGGATTGTCGAGTGCGGCGCCCACGACGACCTGCTCGAGCTCGGCGGGACGTACGCCCGGCTGCACCGGCTGAACGCCCTGGCCGGTTCCGCCCCGGCCGGGTCCTCGGCCCCGGGGACGGTGCTGCCGTGAGTGTCCCGGCGGTGCGGTCCGCCCCGCCCCTGACACCCGGCACGAGACCGGTCCCGGGCTACGAGGTCCTGGCGCATCTGGCGCGCACCGGCTGGCTCGACGTCTACGACGTCTGGAGCGAGGAACGGGACTGCCGCTGTGTGATCAAGGCCGTGCGCCCCGACTGCCGGGACCAGGAGCAGCTGCGCGACCAGCTGCTGCGTGAGGGGCGGTGGCTGGGGGCCTTCACCCATCCGAACCTGGTCCGCGCGTACGAGACGTTCGAGTCGCCGGTGCCGCTCGTCGTGCTGGAGACGTTGACCGGCGAAACGCTGTCCCACCTCGTCCACCGGTTGCGGCGCCGGCCGTCCGCCGCCGACGTGGCGCTTCTCGGGGTGCAGCTGTGTTCCGCGATCCACTACCTCCACGGTCAGGGTCTGCTGCACCTGGACCTCAAGCCGTCGAACGTGGTGGTGGACTGCGGTCACGCGAAGGTGCTGGACCTGAGCATCGCGCGGCCGCCCGGGCCCGCGCCCGCGGGGGTGGGCACGTTCTGCTACCTCGCTCCCGAGCAGGCCCGCGGCGGGCCGCTGTCGGCAGCCGCGGACATGTGGGGCATCGGCATCACGTTGTACGAGGTCGCCGCCGGGGACATGCCGTTCGGCCGCGGGGATTCCCGCGAGGTTTCTCCCCGTGGGGAGAAAGGAGACGAGCCCTGCGACGGCAGCGTCACGGGCGGCCGGGACGACCGGTATCCACAGCTGGAAGGGGCCGCCCCGCCGATCGGCTCGCGGCGGCGTCTGCCCGGGGGGCTCGCGGCGGCCATCGACGGCTGCCTTCGGACCGATCCGTCGTCCCGGCCCTCGGTTGCCGAACTGGCCGCCGCACTCGACGCGACGCTGCCCGGCCCGAGGCGCCGCACCGCTCGCCCCTGAGGTCGTGGCGGGGCGCCGATTTCACGTGCTTCGGCCGGTCTCGAAGTGGCCGGTGGCGAGGACGGTGCCGTCGGAGGCGGTCAGGCGGGTGCCGGAGAGCGCCGCGGGGTCGACCGGGGCCGCCGCGCCCCAGTCACCATGTCCGTTGCTCAGGGTGAAGGTGCCCACGCGGATCGTGGTGCCGTCCGTGCGCTCCAGGAGGCAGACGACCTTGCCGCTGTACGAAGTGCCGACGGCGGCAAGGTCGACGGTCATATAGATCCAACCGGGTTTCCCCGGGTCTCCGGGGTGGGCGTAGACGTCGCCGGCCGACGGCCCGAGGCCCGAGGCCGAGGTCAGCTCTCCCTCCATCAAAGGCGTCTGGGCCTCCACGGCAGGGGAGCTCGATGCCGTGACACTCTCGATGGCGGTGCCGACCGCCCAGCCGGTAAACCCGAAGACGAACGCGAACGCGGCCACGGCGGACGCGACCCTCAGCCGGACACGGCGTGCGCGACTGCGGACCGCCTTGTGCGCGAGGCCGGACGCCTGCGCGTGGGACCCCCCCTCGTGCGCCGTCACGTCCTGGGTCAGTCTGCGCGCCACCCGGGTCTCGAACCCGAGCGGCGGCTCGCTGCCCGGCACCAGCCCGATCAGTCCGTCGCCCACCAGGGTCATGTGCTCGATGTACTCCCGACAGGCCGCGCACCGGTCCAGATGCGCGACCGCCACCGCCCGCTCACGGCCGGGCAGCACGCCCAGTGCCAGCTCGACGCCGATCTCCCTCAGCTTCTCGCAGGTCACGTCACTGGCCATGGTCCTCTCGATTCGGAGAGGCGAGTGCGTTCCGCAACTTTCCCATCGCTGTCCTGATCCGCGTCTTTGCGGTGCCCAGCGGGATCTTCTCCCAGTCGGCGATCTGCTGGGCCGTCATTCCGTAGATGCCCGCCATCACCATGGCACGACCCTGCTCCCGCGGCAGCTGCGCCACGGCGGCCCGCAGCTGGGACGAGGCCTCGTCGGCCAGGGCCCACTGCTCGGGGGTCTCGGTCACGACATCGAGGAGCGCGTCGAGGTCCTCGGGTGCCACCGGCTCCGTCCGCCGCGCACGGACGGCGTCGATGGCGAGATTGTGCGCGATGGTCGTCAGCCAGGTCGTCACCGACCCGCGGCGCGAGTCGTAGATCTGCGCATGACGCCACGCACGTTCGAACGTCTGCTGGGCGATGTCCTCGGCAAGCTGCGGATCTCCGGTGACGGCGATGGCGACACCGAAGACCGCGTGCTGGAACCTCCGTACGAAGGTGACCGCGAGCTCCGGATCACCGGTGGCCAGCCCGGACAGCAGAGCCTCGTCCGGGAGACGGCCAACGGGGAACCGGAAGCTCGGCACACCTCTATATACGGTCCGCCCCCGCCAAGGGATTGCTCGGCCGCTGCGGAAGATCACATTCCCATTCTGCACCGATTTCTCCGGGCACGGACTGCTCGCAGCGCGGTCAGTGACCGTTCTGCGCCACCCGCAGCAAGTGATCCGCCAAGGCCGGGCCTTGCCCTCGAAGAGTGAACACCTATTCGTATCGTTATGCGGCAAGTGTCAGGGGAGCTGACTGCAGTTCATAGGCGATCGGTGCCTGCTGTCCATTCGCCGAGTGCCGGTGGCGGGTGTTGTAGCGGGCGATCCAACGGAAGACCGCCAGGCGGCAGGCGCGAGCGCCGTCGAAGCGGCGGGCGCCGCTGATCGTCTCACGTTTGAGGGCCGCGTTGAACGACTCGGCAAGTGCGTTGTATCCGCGCTCGGGCCGACCGCGCCCACGGACTGTCCGACTCCCAACCGGGCACATACTTCGGCGTGGCTTCGTGCATCTTCAGGAACAGCAGATGTGGGTGGGTTCGGGAAGCAGTCGGCGATCTCTCGTTGCCTGGGTGTCGATGAGAAATGACGGCACTTACGGTGGTGGAACCCGGTTCACGTCCCTGACGTGGGCTCGGTTCCCTGGCGAGGGCCGCCGACGGCTGAGGAAATCGGCGTGACAGGCGGTGTCCACTGAGGAAGACTCGCATCGTGCGTGATCGTGTAGATACCTCCTCTGGCCTGTGCCTGCGGAATTGGAAGGCTGAGGACGCCTTGGCGGTGATGACCGCGTTCTCGGATCCGCTGATGCGACGCCTTGGCGGTGATGACCGCGTTCTCGGATCCGCTGATGCGAGGACAGTCCGTCGAGCCGGTTGATTCCGTCCAGGCTGCCGAGCGGTGGATAACGGCTCGTGGTGACCAGTGGGCTGCTGACTCGGCCTGTTCCTTCGCTGTCGTCGATGGCAGCGGTCTCGTTCTCGGCCAGGTGTGTGTCAGCTCGGTGGACAGGCGTCATGCCATCGGGTGGGTGTCCTACTGGACGACGGCAACGGCCCGTGGCCGGAGCACGGCTTCCCGGGCCTGCTGTGCTGTGGCCTGCTGGGCTTTCGACGATGCGGAACTGTTCCGGTTGGAGCTCGGGCACCGGGTGAACAATCCCGCCTCGTGCAAAGTAGCCCGTGCTGCCGGCTTCTCGGTTGAAGGGCAGCAACGGCAGAAGCTCGAGTACGACGGTGTCCGCTTCGACGTCGAACTCCATGCTCGTTTGGCAACGGATGTCAACCCCATGCCGTTGTAAGGTCTGAACCTCCCTGACCATGACGACTTGGTTCGGCGCTTTCAGCGGCGTCCGCGCGGGTGATTTTCCCTCGCGTACACGGACGCCGCCCTGGACGGTGTCGCGCTGCTTGTATGTCTCCGCATCTAAGCCCGACGGTCGGTCTCCTCCACGGCCTCGCCGAAGGCGGTGTCCGACCTGGTCGGCGGGTTGCGGGAGGACGGCGCGGATCCCGCGCCGGCGGAGATGTCTACGGATCGCGCGGGAGGAGTAGGCGCGGGTCCGCGAGGACGGCCTCCGGTCGAGTCCTGGGTCTACCGAGCCCGCGTCGTGGAACGCGGATCCTGGCTATGACAGCCCTCCAACGCCGTTGCGTCACCGGTTTGGCCTGCGGTGACGTAGAGGGCCAACGGACGTGCCCGGCTGTCACCGACCACATGCGCTTTCGTGCTCAGGCTGCCGCGAGAGCGTCCGAGTGCGTGATCGTTGGGTTCGGACCGGCGTGGAGCCCTTTTTCCAGCACCGGCCGCATGCCGGTGGGCCCGGCAGACCGTCCGGCCCACGTCGTCATCCGCGTCCGCCGCGGCCAGGACGGCGGCGAGGATCCGTTCCCAGGTGCCGTCCGCGACCCACCTGATCAGGCGTTTGTGCGCCGTCTGGAACGAACCCGGTTCGGCAGGCAGATCCCGCCAGGGTGAGCAGGTGCGGCACTTCCACCACTCGGGTCCCGTCCGTTCACACGAGTACCTGATCGACGAAGCACCAGCGCCAGTTCTCTCCGGGCTCATGGGTCCGTATCACGGGGTGGCCCGTTTCCCGGTGGTGCCCCGTCGCGTGCCGTCCCAGCGACGAGTCGCAGCAGCCGACGTGACCGCAGCTGAGACACAGGCGCAACTGCACCGGATCCGTGCCGTCCCGCAGACACTCCGGACACGTCTCGGTGAGTGGGACGGGTTCCGGGAGCGGCAGCGCGTCGGCGTGCGTGCACTGTTTCATGATGGCCAGATTACGACGGTTGCACGGATCACTGCGCGGAGATCGGGGGTGGGCACGACATGGACGTGATGCCGCTGCTGTTGCTGGTGGCGGGCAGTGCCGCGATCTCTGCCGCCGCCAGACGCACTCCGGTGCCGGCCCCGCTGCTGGTGGTCGCCGCCGGCCTCGCGGTCAGCTACGTCCCCGGCGTGCCCGTCTACACGCTCGACCCGCACATCGTCCTTCCGCTCCTCCTGCCCCCGCTGCTGCACACGGCTGCCACCGACAGCTCCTACCTCGGTCTGCGGGCGCAGCTGCGGCCGGTCGCGCTGCTGTCGGTGGGGTACGTACTGTTCGCGACCTTCGTCGTCGGCTGGGCCCTGTACCTGCTCGTGCCGGGCCTGTCGCTCACCGCGGCTCTGGTGTTCGGTGCCGTGGTGGCCCCGCCGGACGCGGTCGCGGCGACGGCGGTGGCGCGCCGGGTCGGGCTGCCGTCCCGGATCACCACGATCCTCCAGGGCGAGTCCCTGCTGAACGACGCCACCGCGATCACCGCGTTCCGGGTGGCCGTGGCAGCGGCCGTCGGCGAGGGCGCGACCTGGGCCGGGGGAATCGGCGAGTTCCTGCTCGCGGCGTTCGGCGGCCTCGCGTTCGGCCTGGTGCTGATGGTTCCGCTGCACTGGCTGCGCACCCATGTGAAGGAGGCGCTGCTGCAGAACACGCTCTCCCTGTTGATCCCGTTCGTCGCCTACGCCACCGCCGAGCAGGTGCACGCCTCCGGGGTCATCGCGGTCGTGGTCGTCGCGCTCTATCTGGGACACCGCGCGTGGGAGGTCGGTTTCGCCACCCGGCTCCAGGAGGAGGCGGTGTGGAGGATGGTCGCGTTCGTCCTGGAGGCCGCGGTGTTCGCGCTCATCGGACTGCAACTGCCGATCGTCCTCAGAGGGCTCGGGGAGTACGCGGGCGCCGAGGCCGCCTGGTACGCGCTGGCCGTCTTCGCGGTGGTCGTCGTCGCGCGGTTCGTATGGGTGTACCCGGCGACCTTTCTGCCACTGCTGCTGTCGGCGCGGATCCGGGAACGCGAGGGGAGTCCCGGCTGGAAGTCGCCGTTCGTCATCGCATGGGCCGGCATGCGCGGCGTGGTCTCGCTGGCCATCGCCTTCTCGATCCCGCTCACCACCGACGGCGCCGACTTCCCGCAGCGCAACCTGCTGCTCTTCCTGACCTTCACCACGGTCATCGGCACACTGGTGGTGCAGGGTCTGACGCTGCCCCCGCTGATCCATCTGCTGAAGATCCCTGGGCGCGACATCCAGACCGAGACCCTCGCGGAGGCAAACGCCCAGGCGCAGGCCTCGCGGGTCGCCGAGCAGCGGCTGGACGAGCTCCTGTCCGACGAGCGCAACGCTCTTCCGGCCCCGCTCGCCGACCGTCTGCGCACCGTCCTGGAGCGCCGCCGCAACGCCGTCTGGGAACGTCTGGGCCAGGCCAACCCGGTCACCGGGGAGTCCGTGGACGACACCTACCGGCGGCTGTCGCGGGAGATGATCAGCGCGGAGCGTGACGTGTTCGTCAGACTCCGCGACGCCCGCTACCTCGACGACGAGATGCTGCGCACCTTGCTGCGGCGGCTGGATCTGGAGGAGGCGGCGGCGTATCGGGAGACGGCATAGAACGGCTCGCCGTGCTCACGGGAAGGACGCCCGGTGACGACGGCGGCGACCGTGCTTCCACGCGGGAACGCGTTCTCTTCGGCCAGGGTCACAAGGGCGTACAGCATCCTGGCGACATAGACGACGGCGTCCCGCTGTGTGATGTAAGGGGTCTCCGCGGCCGCGTGCGCGGGTTCCGCTCCCTCGTCTGCACCGGCTGCCGGTGACTGCTCCCTGCTCAACTGGCAGGCCACCGTGCAACTGTCCTGGGTGAACGGGCAGTTCGAACCCATGGGGTGCACGGTGGCCTGCTCTGGCATGACCTGCTTCGCCTGCTTGAGTCACTACGTTCGGCGGACGGTCTTGAACTCGTCCGCGAGGTCGCCGAGCGGCTGCTGCAGGAACTGATCGAGGCCGAGGCCACCGCGAAGATCGGCGCCGAGGGCCGGCAACTGACATCGACGGCACGGTGTGGCGGCCGGAGATGGGCGAGCGGCAACTGGCCCGGCGGGCCAACGAGGGGGGCGGATCAGCCGCGTGCTGCGGGCTCTGCACGAGGCTCCACTGTCCGGTGAGGCGGCCCGGCTGCGGGACGGGGTGTTCACCACAGGGCTCACTCCTCCCCCACAGAGAGCACCCCTCCGATGCCCTCCCCCAACGGCAAGTCACCCGGCCGGGGACCAACGGCTCACAAGCACAAGCACAGACGCACGCAGCCGACGGCACCTCCCAGCTCACCATCCCGCTGCGGGTCACCCTCGGCTTCGATACACCCTTGTCCTCGCAGGCCGCCCTCTTCGCCCCGCTGCCCGCGCTCGTACCGACGCCGAAGACCCCACCGCAGCCGCCCCCGACCGGACGACCGGGCGTCGTGTCAGCGGTCGAGAGGGACGTCGACGCGGCCCTGATCAATCACCGGCTCACGCAGGAACGTCCCTACTACGACCGGACCGCGGACTTCGCCGCACGCGACGCGTACCACGCAAACGTCGGCACCGGCGACTTCGACCCTCCATGCTCACCGGAAGTCATGCCTGTAAACGCATCCACTGTCCGTCACGAACCTTTCACCACAATTGACTTGGGGCGATGGACCCATACCAGAAGCTTCGCGCCGACCGCGAGAACGACGGAGACCTGCCCCCGCCCCACACCCGCTACCAGGACATCCATGTCGCGATTCCGTTGACGCCCATCCGCTGCCGTCCCACCACCCACTCACACCCAAACGCGTTTCCGAAAATAAGACAGGCAAGCGGAGGTGAGGTACCAAGGAATGAAGGCCGCGTCATGAGCGAACCCCGCCCTCGCGCAGAGGGCACAGGAAACGCGAGGTGACCACCGGTACGCGGTCCCCTTCCCCCTTCGCGCAGCGTCGTCTGCAGCGAACACCCGCTTCCTCCCGTCGCCTTGGTAGTGCAGTCAAGCTTCCTCAAAGCCTCACTACCCGAAGGAGATCGTCATGCGTGCACAGAGGATTGCGGTATCGCTCGTGAGTCCGCTCGTCTTCGCGACCGCCTTTGCGATCCCGTCAGCCGCGGCCTCGCAAGCCCCCGCCGCCGTTCCCCAGACCGCGACCGCAGTGGCACCGGAGGCCGGCCAGGCTCTGACGCCCACCTCAATCGCCGACTACCGGCGCGGCATCCGCGACGGGCTCCGCGACGGCCGCAGGGACGGTCGCGACTGCGACTACCGTGACAGCTACGAAGATCAGACCCGTCAGGGCAACCGTGACTACCGACGCGGCTACCGCGACGGATACAGGTTCGGGTACGACATCGCGTTCCGCCAGGCGTTCGACCGGAACTGCCGCAGTTAGTACTCCAGCCGTAGATCGTTATGTGCCCTGGTCTTGGGGCTGTCTGCCACTGGCGGAAACTCAGGTGGCCTCAGCGCACGATCTGGGTAGAGTCGGGCGATGCCCGAGCTGAAGCGGCTGCATGCCGGCCACGCCCCGGCGGTCCTGGCCTTCGAGCTGGCGAACCGCACCTACTTCGCTGCCTCGATCTCCGACCGCGGCGACGACTTCTTCGACCAGTTCACCGACCGGTACAACGCCTTGCTGGACGAGCAGGAGGCCGGCAGCTGCGCCTTCTACGCGCTCGTCGCCGAGGACGGCTCGGTACTCGGCAGGTTCAACCTGTACGACTTGGAGGACGGCACTGCCAGACTCGGCTACCGGGTCGCGGAGCAGGTCGCCGGCCGCGGCGTGGCGACCACGACCGTCCGGGAGCTGTGCCGGACGGCGACAGCGATGCACGGACTGCGCACACTGCGGGCGACCACCTCCCACGACAACGCCGCGTCCCAGAAAGTCTTGACCAAGGCCGGATTCGTCCCGGTTGGCCCGGCCACCCCTGCCGATCTCGGCGGCAAGTCAGGCACCTGGTACCAGCGCGACCTCCAGCCATAGACCTTGATCTTGCTCGTGGGCCGGCTGCGGGAAGGCTGCGGCCACCGCTGATCATCGGTGTGTGAAGACTAACGATCTTGCGGTGGCCGCAGGTCACAGCGTAGACCCTGCCCGCTGGCAGGAGGCGTTCGAGGGCCTGATGAGCCGGATAGCCGGCCGGTTCGCCCGGGTTGAACCCCGGCGCCGCGTGAGGGATCTGGTGCTGGGGCTGCTGTCGGACCTGCCACGCAAAAACTGCTGGAGCATCGCCGAGTGGGCCGGAGAGGCCACCCCGGACGGCATGCAGCACCTGCTCGGCCGGGCCCGATGGGATGCCGACGCCGTGCGCGATGACGTGCGCGAGTACGTCCTGGAGCATCTGCACGACGAGGACGCGGTGCTGGTGGTCGACGAGACCGGGGACGTGAAGAAAGGCACGCACACCGTCGGTGCCCAGCGTCAGTACACCGGCACCGCCGGGAAGATCGAAAACGCGCAAGTCGCTGTCTACCTCGTCTACGCGGGACTGCGCGGGCACGCGGCGGTGGACCGGGAGCTGTACATCCCGCGCTCCTGGACGCGCGACCCAGATCGCTGCCGAGCCGCGGGCCTGGACGAGGACACCGTCTTCGCGACCAAGCCGGAGCTGGCCGCCCGCATGATCGGCCGATTTCTCGATGCCGGGCACCGCGCCGGCTGGGTCGCAGGCGACGAGGTCTACGGCGGCAACCCGAAGCTGCGAACCGCGCTGGAAGAGCGCCAGGTCGGCTACGTGCTCGCCGTCGCCTGCTCACATGAAGTCACCACCGGCGCGGGGAAGTTCCGCGCGGATGCCCTGGCCGCGAAGGTGCCCAAGCGGGCCTGGCAGAAGCTGTCGGCCGGGGCCGGCGCCAAGGGGCACCGCTTCTACGACTGGGCCGTCATCGACCTGGCCGAACCCCGCCCCGGCAGCCGCCGGCTGCTGATCCGCCGCAACCGCACCACCGGTGAACTGGCCTACTACCGCTGCTTCTCACCCGCCCCGGTGCCCCTGACCGCCCTGGTCCGCGTCGCTGGATCAAGGTGGCGGGTGGAGGAAACCTTCCAGTCCGGAAAGGGCCTGGCCGGACTCGACGAGCACCAAGTCCGCCGCTACACCTCCTGGTCCCGCTGGGTCACCCTGGCCATGCTCGCTCACGCCTTCCTCGCCGTCGTCCGCGCCGACGAACACGCCCGGCACCCCGCACCTGACGGGCTCATCCCGCTCACCTGCAACGAGATCCAGCGACTGTTCATCACCTTGGTCGTCCGGCCCGTGCGCGAGGTAGCCCACCGGCTCGCCTGGTCCGCCTGGCGACGCCGCCACCAGGCCCGAGCCCAAGCCAGCCATTACCGACGACAAGCCGCGAATCGGACATGAAGATCACGATCTACGGCTGGAGTATTAGGCCCGAACCACGGGCCGTGGCGGAGTCCTTCCGCCGTGGCCTGCCTCGCCGTTGATGCGCAGAGGGTAGTCGAGAAACGCCTCACCGTGCGTTTCCTGCGGACTTGCCGGTGGTCCGGGGCCGGAGGGGACCGGCAGTGCCGTGACGTTCTCCTTGGAATGTCACAGCCGTTCGAGGAGCCGGGCGTTCTCCGCCCCCAGCTCAACATTGCACAAGATCAGGAACCGGGTCCGATGGGGGTCCCACCACTCACCGCTGCGTGTTTGGTGGCGTCGCTTCTCGATCCGGGCGTCCTCGGTCGCCGCACCGAGGTCCACAGAACGACGAACGATCTCTCGGGAACCCATTCGGTAAATCCGGACTGAGCAAAGACACAACACCACGAGTTCCCTCTCAGTAACACGAACCTGCTCTGCATGCCCGGCGCCGGGGCCGTTGCAACCGATTCCCCCGGCATCGACGACTCCTCATGTCACGCACCGTGATCGACTCGAGTGGCACCCCGCCGGTGGACGACAGAGACTAGAGCTCGATGGTTCCGTGATTACTCGAGGAGCTTGCATGCTGGAGAAGTCTGCCGAGTCCCTGACGACCGTGCCGGATGAATCTGGAGTCGCCAAACACAGGACACACGGTCCATCGAAAGAAAACAGCCCGCCGACAGACACGGAAAGGAACCTAGCCGAGGTACTCGCCGGCGTCGTGTGCGTCGAGCAGGTGTCGGTCGACAGTAATTTCTTCGACGATCTCGGCGCTAATTCACTGGTGATGGCGCAATTCTGCGCACGCGTCAGGAAACGGACGGATCTACCGTCCGTTTCGATAAAGGACATCTACCGTTACCGGACGATTCGCAGCCTGGCGACGGCGCTCACCGATACCGGTACCGATGTCGGAACCGGTATCGCTGCCACACCCGCCCCCGTCAGCTCGCCGGACCCAGCATCCTCGGAGGCTGCGACTCCAATCGGTACGCTGCAGTACATCCTCTGCGGAGTGCTACAGTTTCTGCTTTTCCTAGGATATTCGTTCCTCGCTGCAATTCTCGCCGAACGTGGTTATGAATGGATATCCGCCGGCTCGAATGTGACGGATATTTACCTGCGATCGGTCGCCTTCGGCGGTGCCGGCTTTCTCGGCATGTGCACTTTCCCGATCATGGCCAAATGGATCCTTATCGGCCGGTGGAAAGAACGTGAGTTCCCGGTCTGGGGTCTGACTTATCTGCGCTTCTGGACCGTCAAGGTGCTGCTGCACGCCAACCCGATGGTCTTCTTCGTCGGCAACCCCCTGTATGTGCTCTACCTACGGGCACTCGGCGCACGCATCGGCACGGGTGTCACGATCCTCTCGCGCAGCGTTCCGGTCTGCACCGACCTGCTCACGATCGGCGCCGGCACGGTGATCCGCAAAGAGTCGTTCTTCCTGTGCTACCGGGCGCACGCCGGCCGTATCCAGACGGGCCCGGTCACCCTTGGCCAAAATGTGTTCATCGGCGAGAAGACCGTGCTCGACATTGCCACGTCGATGGGCGACGGGGCGCAGCTCGGCCATACGTCATCACTGCACAGCGGCCAGGCGGTCCCCGGCGACCAGCGGTGGCACGGATCTCCGGCGCAGCGCACAGAGTTCGACTACGTGCGGGTCCCGCCCGCCAGGTGCGGCACTTTGCGCCGAGTCGGCTTCGGCCTCGCCACAGTGGGTCAGCTGTTCTTCCTCTCCGTGCCGTTGGCCGTCGGGGGCCTGTACATGCTGTTGACAGAAGTCCCGGCGCTGAAAGACCGGCTGGAACCAGGCATGACAGGGCTCGTGTCGCCCGAGCTCTATGTCGATGCGCTGATCGTGTCCTGCGTTCTGTTCTTCAGCTTCGTCGTCGTGGGCATCGTCGTTCTGTTCACCGTGCCGCGCCTGCTGAATCTGCTCGTCAAACCGGACAAGGTATATCCGCTGTACGGCTTTCATTACTCAACGCACCGGGCGATCACACGCATCACCAACCTGAAGTTCTTCACATGGCTCTTCGGTGACAGCTCCTACATCGTCCACTATCTGCGCGGCCTTGGATACGACCTTTCCCAGGTGGAGCAGACCGGGTCCAACTTCGGCACGGAAGTGCAGCACGAGACCCCGTATCTGTGCTCTGTCGGCAACGGCACGATGATCGCTGACGGCCTGTCGATCGTCAATGCCGACTTTTCGAGCACGTCTTTCCGGGTGTCCCGTGCGTCGATCGGGCGGCACAACTTCCTCGGGAACAACATCGCGTATCCGTCGGGGGCGAAGACGGGCGACGACTGTCTCCTCGCGACGAAGGTGATGATTCCACTCGATGGCGAGGTACGCGAAGGGGTGGGTCTGCTCGGCTCGCCGTGCTTCGAGATTCCCCGGTCGGTGGAGCGCGACTTGCGGTTCGACCACATGCGGACCGGGGCCGAGTTGCGCAGCAACCTCGCTGCCAAGAACCGCTTCAACATCCGGTCGATGGTCCTCTTCCTGCTCGTACGATGGTTTTTCTTCTTCGCCGTCACGGTGCTTGCCCTCACGAATGTCGAACTGTATGAATCCCTCGGAAATGGAGCAATCGCGGCATTCCTGGTGCTCAGCCTGGCATTCACCCCTCTCTATTTCGTACTGGTGGAGCGTGCCATTGTGGCTTTCCGCGGGCTGCGACCGCAGTTGTGCTCCATCTACGACCCGTACTTCTGGTGGCACGAGCGTCTGTGGAAGGTTCCTGACGAGTACCTCAACATCTTCAACGGCACCCCTTTCAAGAACGTGATCTGGCGGCTCCTGGGTGTCCGGCTCGGCAGCAGGATCTTCGATGACGGCTGCTATCTGACGGAGCGGATGCTCACCACCATCGGGAACGACTGCACCCTCAATGCGGGGAGCAAGATCCAATGCCACTCGCAGGAGGACGGCACCTTCAAGTCCGAGCGCAGCACGATAGGGGACGGATGCACCCTCGGTGTCGGCTCCCACGTCCACTACGGAGTGACGATGGGGGACGGCTCAGTACTTGCACCCGACTCCTTTCTCATGAAGGGCGAGGAAGTCCCGCAGCACGCGCGGTGGGGTGGAAACCCGGCCACGGAGATGAGCGATGCCTCCGGTCAGCCGTCGGCACTGGCGCGGCAGGGGTAGCACAGAACCACCCGGGTCAAGCCGGCTCGACCGGCCGGACAGTCCGGCCTGCCGGTCCGCCGACAGCAACGACGACAGAGGAACCGGCCGGGTAGGCGGCGACAGACACGGCGGCCACGGCGAGTGGAGAGGGACTGATCGATGGCAACACGAGTGGCAGACCAGGAGTTCTGGCGCGGTGTGCTCGTCACCGGCGGATCCACCACGATCCCTCGGTGGACGCTCCGTCCGATGAAGGGCGTTGACGAGCACGAGGCCACGATTCCGGACGACGTCATGAACGCCTTGCGCCGGTTGGCGGAAGATCTCACGATGCCTCTCGGCTCCGTGATGCTGGCCGCGCATGCCAAGGTACTCGCCGCGCTGTCAGGCGAGCACGACGTCACGAGCGGCTACGTCGTGGAGGAGGGCGGCCAACCGTTGCCCTGCCGGCTGACGACCGCACCGACATCATGGCGGGCGCTACTGGTTGACGCCCATCGCGTCGCGTCGGAACTGCTGTCGCACAAGGACTTTCCGGTCGACGAACTCAGGCGCGAGCTGGACCTCACCGGACCGTCGGTCGAGACCGTACTCGATCCGAATCCGGCCTTCGGTCCCTGTCCGGCGGGCGTCGCAGGCGATCTCGCCGGAGACACCGTGCTGTGGATGGCGTTCTCGGAGCACAGGGGCCGACCCACGCTGCGACTGCGGTACCGGACCGACGTACTCGACGCGGACTGCGCCGCCAGGATCGCCGGTTACCACCTCACCGCGCTCGCACTCATCGCAGCGGATCCGGATGCCGAGCACGCGCGGCAGAGCCTGCTTTCCGACGAGGAGCTCCGGTTCCAGCTCGAAGGGCTGTCCGGACCGCGCCGTGCCCTGCCGGACGCCCGGATGCACGAGCTGTTCGAACAGCGGGTGAGGTTGCACCCGAATGCCGTAGCGGCCGTGCACGGCGACCGGGAGTGGACCTACCAGGAGCTCAACGCTCGTGCCAATCAGCTGGGACGAGCCCTGTTGGCGCGGGGGCTGCGACGCGAAGGTGTCGTCGCGGTGGTGACCGAGAGAAACCTGGACTGGATGGCCGCCGTCCTCGCGGTTTTCAAGGCCGGAGGCGTGTATCTGCCCGTCGAGCCGCGCTTCCCGGCCGAGCGCATCGCGGCCGTGCTCTCCCGCGCCGAGTGCGGGCTCGTGCTCACCGAACCCGGAAGTACCGCCTCGCTCGACCAGGCCCTGGAATCGCTACCAGCAGTCCAGAAGCTCTTCATCGGCACGGCGTACGACGAGGGCGATCGCGACGACGACCTGGGCATCGCCGTCACACCGGACCAACTCGCCTACATCTACTTCACCTCGGGCTCCACCGGAGAGCCCAAGGGCGCGATGTGCGAGCACGCGGGCATGCTCAACCACCTCTACGCCAAGATCGAGGACCTGGAGCTCGACGTCGACGAGGGACAGGTGGTCGCCCAGACCGCCCCGCAGTGCTTCGACATTTCGCTGTGGCAACTGTTGTCCGCCCTCCTGGTGGGCGGGCGGACCCTGCTGGTCGAGCAGGAGGTGATCCTGGACGTCCAGCGGTTCGTCGACAGGATCGCCCGCGGTCGGGCCGCCGTGCTCCAGGTCGTGCCGTCGTACCTCGAAGTCGTCCTGACGTATCTGGAACAGCACCCGCGCGAGCTGCCCGGTCTGCGGTGCGTGTCCGTCACCGGTGAGGCGTTGAAGAAGGAGCTCACGCAGCGCTGGTTCGCGGCCAAGCCCGGCATCAAGCTGGTCAACGCCTACGGCTTGACCGAGACCTGCGACGACACCAACCACGAGGTCCTGGACCGGGTGCCGGACCGCGAACGGGTCCCGCTCGGTCCCCCCGTCAGCAATGTGCACGTCTACGTCGTCGACGAGCACCTGTCACCGGTGCCGCTCGGCGCCCCCGGCGAGATCGTCTTCTCCGGCGTCTGCGTCGGCCGTGGATACGTCAACGACCCCGACCGCACCAAGCAGGCCTTCATGCCCGATCCGCACCGCGAGGGAGCCCGGCTCTACCGCAGTGGCGACCACGGCCGCTGGCTGCCCGAGGGCAAACTGGAGTTCCTCGGGCGTCGCGACACCCAGGTCAAGATCCGTGGCTTCAGGATCGAGATCGGCGAGATCGAGAACACCCTGCTGCGGGTCCCCGGTGTCCGCGACGGTGCGGTGGTGGTCGCCGAGCCACCCGACCGGAGCAAGCACCTTGTGGCCTTCTACTCCGGCCCGAGGCCGCTCCCCGTCGAGGACCTGCGGGGCCGGCTGGGTGAGTCGCTGCCGGAGTACACGGTGCCGTCGGCCTTCCACTGGCGGGAAAGGCTGCCGCTGACCGCCAACGGCAAAATTGACAAGAGGACCCTGGCGGCGCTCGTGAAAGAACCAGACGTCGTCGAAGACGACGAAAAGGGCCTTCACGTGCCGGGGACGCCGACCGAGCAACGGTTGGCGGCCGCTTGGGCGGAAGTGCTCGGCATCCCGCAGGCGCAGATCGATCGACGGGCCCATTTCTTCGACCGAGGCGGCACATCGCTGTCAGCTGTACAGCTGGCGATCACCCTGGACCGCGCGGTATCGCTCAAGGACGTGACCCGGCATCCGGTGCTCGCCGATCTGGCCGCGCTGGTCGACGGCAGGTCCGATCGGCGTTCCGGGCTGCTTCAGTCGCTGTGCGAACCGGACGGTGCGCCGACCGGTGCCCTGGTGTGCTTCCCCTACGCCGGCGGCAACGCGGTGAACTTCCAGCCGATGGCCAAGGCGCTGCAGGGCAGTGGGATCGCGGTCTACGCCGTTGAGTTGCCCGGTCACGACGTGGCCGCCGAGAGCGGGCCTTTCGCGTCGATGGCAGATGTGGTTGCTCAGGTCGTCGCCGAGATCACCGAATACGGCCTGCGCGGAGTCCTGCTGTGGGGTCACTCGTCGGGCGCGGCTTTCGCCGTGGAGACGGCCAGGCAGCTGAACGAGCGTGGGGTGGATGTCGAACGGGTCTTCATCGGCGCGCAGTTGCTCGGCGATGCCGCTGAGCGGCGCAACGCCGTCACCGAGCTGATCGGGCTGAGCGACGCCGAGATCGCCGTGAAGCTGAGCGCGGACAGTGGCTACGCCGAGCTCCATGAGCTGGATGCGCAGCGCGCCGAGCACATCGGTGCGGCCTATCGGCACGACTGCGTGTCCGCACACCGCTATTTCGCAGATCTCCTCGACACTCCCCCGGCGGTGAAGCTGTCCGTGCCGGTCACCGTGGTCGTCACCGCCGACGACCCGATGACGGCTGATCACCGACGACGCCACCGCGACTGGGAGCTTCTCGCGGTCCACGTCGACTTGTACGAACTCGCCGAGGGCGGCCACTACTTCCTGCGCATCTGTCCGACCGAGGCAGCGCAGGCCGTGCTGCACACCGCCGAACTACTGCCTTCTTCCTGAGGGGCACACACAGCTGCACACTGAAAGGAAAACAGGATGTCCTCCATATCCCCGGCGTCGCTGCTCGACGAGGTCGAACTCCAGCCCGGCCGACCTCCGATACTGCGGGCCGAGATCACCGGCGACGCGCCGCGCTGGGCAGCCGAGCACCAGGAGGCGCTGCGCGCCGTCGTCGCCGAGCACGGCTGCGTCCTGATCCGCGGCCTCGGGCTGTCCGATGTGGCCGGGGCCGGTGCCGTCTTCGAGCGGCTGAGCACCAGACTGATGGCCGAGAGGGAGCCCTTCGCGCCCCGGCGGACCTACGCCGACGGCGTGTACTCCTCGGCTCAGTGGCCGCCGAACCAGCCGATGTGCATGCACCATGAACAGAGCTACACGCTCGAGTTCCCCGGCCTGATGCTGTTCGCCTGCCTCGCTGCGCCCCACCAGGGCGGGGCGACCGGAGTGGCCGACGCGGCGACCGTGCTCGAGGAACTGCCCTCCGCGTTGACCGAGCGGTTCGAGCGGGAGGGCTGGCTGCTCACCCGAAGCTACAACGACGAGATCGGGTCGTCCCTCATCGAGGCGTTCGGCACCGACGAGCGGGGCGCTGTGGAGAGTTACTGCCGCGCCAACGCGATCGAGTTCGAATGGCAACCCGACGGGTCCCTGCGCACCAGGCAGCGCCGCAGCGCCGTGATGCGCCATCCGGTCAACGGCCGGCGCTGCTGGTTCAACCAGGTCTCGTTCCTCAACGAGTGGGCGTTGGCCCCCGAGGTCCGCGAGTACCTCGTCGAGGTCTACGGCGCCGACGGGCTGCCGTTCAACACCCTTTTCGGAAGCGGCGACCCGATCGGCGAGGACGTGGTGCAGCTGCTCAACAAGGTCTACGAGACCAACACCGCACGCGAGCCGTGGCAGACCGGCGATCTGATGATCGTCGACAACCTACGCACCGCGCACAGCCGGGAGCCCTTCGAGGGACCACGCGACGTACTCGTCGCGATGGCCGACCCGGTGCGACTGTCCGACTGCTCGCCGACCTTCGAGGTGACCGCCCGATGACCAGAGTCCCCACCGGCGTGACGGCGTCCGCAACAAGCGAACCGCACACCGTGCGCCCCTTCGCGGTGATCTCCGGTGCCCAGGTCCAGCAGGTGCTGGAGGGGCGTGAGAAGCAGATCGTCGAGTTGGCCGAGGGCACCTACCGGCTGCACGGCGCCGGTGACTCGGTGAACCCGCCGTCGTACTTCCTGCGTTTCCCCGACCGCCCGACCTCCCGGATCATCGCGCTGCCGGCCTCGATCGGCGGGCACGTACGGGTGGACGGCGTAAAGTGGATCTCCAGTTTCCCGGAGAACGTTCAGGCCGGCATCCCGAGGGCATCCGCCGTGCTGATCCTCAACGACCAGGACACCGGTTACCCGTTCGCCTGCCTGGAGAGTTCCATCATCAGCGCCACCAGGACGGCCGCGTCCGCGGTGTTGGCCGCGGATCGGCTCAGCCGGGACCGGCCACGGCCCACACGTGTCGGGTTCTTCGGGACGGGCCTGATCGCCCGCTACATCCACACGTTCCTGGCCGGCAACGGCTGGTCGTTCGACGAGACAGGCGTACACGACCTGGCCGCCGACAGCGCGGCCGGGTTCCGCCGCTACCTCGAGCGGTCGGGCACCACAGGCCGGATCACGGTGCACCACAGCGCCGAGAAACTGATCCGTGGCAGCGACCTGGTGGTCTTCGCCACCGTCGCCGGTGAGCCGCACGTCAGCGACCCTACGTGGTTCTCGCACAATCCTGTGGTTCTGCACGTGTCCCTGCGCGACCTCGCGCCGGAGATCGTTCTCGCTTCAACCAACATCGTGGATGACGTCGAGCACTGTCTGAAGGCCGACACCTCGCCGCATCTGGCCGAGCAGCTCACGGGTAACCGGGACTTCCTGCAGGGCACCTTGGACGACGTGATGGCCGGGCGGGTGACAGTGCCTGCGGGCCGACCGGTGGTGTTCTCACCCTTCGGCCTCGGGGTGCTCGACCTCGCGGTCGGCAAGTACGTCTACGACGAAATGGTCCGCTCCGGAGAACTCCACGTCATCGACGACTTCTTCCACGAACTGCGCCGTTACGGATAACCGTCCGAGAGCGCCCTGCCGCAGATGAGGAGGAGGCCGTCGTGCCCGTCATATCCGCTCCCCATGCCTTCAACGAGTCCCAGCTCTATGTCGACCTTGAGCCCATCCTCGGGCGCTCCCTGTTCCTGAAGTGTGAGGGCTTCAACTTCGCCGGCTCGATCAAGCTGAAGGCCGCGACCGAGATGGTGGAGGCCGCCGAGCGAAACGGAACCCTCAAGCCGGATTCGATCCTGGTCGAGTCCTCGTCCGGCAACCTCGGCGTAGCGCTGAGCATGATCGCGGCGAGCAAGGGCTATCGGTTCCTGTGCGTGACGGACTCCCGCTGCAACCTGTCGACCAGACTCCTGATGGAGGCATTGGGCAGCCGGGTGCACACCATCGCCGGCTTGGATGCCAAAGGCGGCTTCCTGGGCGCGCGGATCGACTATGTCCGTGCGCTGTGCGATTCCGATGACCGGTATGTGTGGCTCAGTCAGTACACCAACCCGGGAAACTGGAAGGCGCACTACCGCAAAACGGCGCCGGAGATCGCCCAGCACTTCCCGCACCTGGACGTACTGTTCGTCGGGGCCGGCACCACCGGAACCCTGATGGGCTGCGCACGCTACTTCCGCCAGTGGCACCGGCCGGTACGGATCGTCGCAGTGGACAGCGTCGGTTCGGTGACCTTCGGTGGTGCGCCGGGCCGCCGCATGGTACCCGGGCTCGGCATGAGCATGCCTCCGCCGCTCCTCGACGAGTCCTACGTGGACGAGGTGATACACGTCGAGGAGACGGACACCATCCGTGCGTGCCATCGCCTGGCCAGACGCGGATTCCTCTTCGGCGGCTCCACCGGCACGGTCGTCAGCGGCGCGATGCGTTGGCTGGCCGACCATGACACGCGTGAACTCACCGCGGTGGCCATCGCCCCGGATCTCGGCGAGCGCTACCTCGACACCATTTACCAATCCAACTGGCTGCACGATCTTTACGGCCCGGACATGCTCAACTCCGATGAAAGGGCTGACGGCCCTTGGACAGCCGACCCCGTGCCCACACTCCAAGGGGGCCGCCCACCGGCACACCCGCCCGCAAACCGGCGACGGCGGCGGTGACGAACACCGTCAGCACCAAGACCGAGAAGCGTAGGTGTTCTGTCCGCCCAGGGGGCACAGCAACCGCGCGGTTCCATGTCCCAGCCAGTTCACGGCCCGCGCATCGACCAGCTCATCACCCAAGCCCCGCCCGGGGCATGGCAGCGTCTGTCGGCGGGGCCGGGAGCCAAGGGCGAACGGTTCTACGGCTGGGCCACCGCCCGTCTTCCTGGACTCGGGCTACGAAATCCACTTCACCCTCTCCCCGGTGGAGCCGCGTCCCGGCCGGCAGCGGGGCTGGACCTACCTGCTCGTCCGTATGGACGATGTCCTTCCAGGCCGGGTGAAGGAGCAGGCGACCGCCCGGATCGTCATGCTGACCCACAACCAGCAGCTCCACGAGGCCGACCTGGGCCGGCGCCCCCGGGCCGAGGACCTCCTGTGGCAGCCGGCCGCCCAGGAGACCAAACGCTCTGAGAACGGCGCCCTCGACGTCCGCTACGCCCGCGAGGTCAAGCTCGACGCCCTCACCCGCCTGCGGGAGCTGAGCGCGGCCCATGCCCCGCGGCTGCGGATCAGGTACGCGTTCTGACCGCCTCGGTCGGCGTCCGGCGACAACACGACGGAGCACTGCGGTGATCACGTCCGGGACGCCACCTCGCCGGTCACTCCCGGAGTGTCGGTACAGCGGCTTCGAACTCGTTCCGCGCGGGTCCGGCCCCGGTCCGGGCCGTTCCGCCCTGGGCCTGCCCGGTCCTCGCACGCCCGGCTCCGTCCCGGTCCGGCTTCGCTGCGGCGCCCGGTCCCCGTTCGACCATGCCCAGAAGAACGGCCCGGCTGCCGCCGGGCTCGGGCCGGGCGGTGGGTCCCGGGCGGAAACGGTGGCATGACCTCGATGCGGGCTCCGGGTTCGGAGGCGGACGGCGGTCATGCCATCGTCGGTGGCTGGGCCGCCTGTATGGTCTGCCGACTTGTGGTGGGCAACCGGTGAGCGTCTGCACGGCGGTGCTCGCGGATGCGGCCCGGCCGGGGCTGCCGGGCGCGGAGTGTGTCAGGGGCCCAGGCGTTCGGCGGTGCGGAGGACCGAGTCGTAGTGCCGGGCGGATGTCCACCACCCTGTCAGGATGCCGGGCAGTGCGTCGGACGTGTGGGGGAACAGCCCGTCGGGCAGCTCGGCCCGAACGGTGCCGCGGCTGCGGCTGAGGGTGACGTGCGGGACCCAACGCACGGGGTCGAGAAGAGGGTTCGTGCTTCCGCTCTCCGGTGCGTCACGCAGCATCCGCCACACCGTTTCGTGCAGGCGCACCAGCGCTTCGTCGGGTCGGACCGCCCAGGCCAGCACCCTCGTCCGGCCGGAGAACCGCAGGGGCCCGTCGAGCCGCAGCGGGAGGGGAAGGGCCTGCGCGAAGGAGTGTTTCAGGTGGGCATGTGTCTGGGGTGGAAGGTGGTCGGTTGTGACGAGGGTCAGGTGGGGGCGGTTGGTCGGGTGGGGGTGGGTGGCGAGGCTGGGCAGGCCCGCGTCAGCGAGGCGGCGCCATACGTCTCGGACGGCCCGCTCGGTCGCAAGGTCGGGCAGCAGTTCCACACTGTGCACACGGGCAGCGTACGGTCGAGCGCCGCTGCGTGCGGGGCCGCTGTGGCGGTGTCACGATGGTGGTGTCGGACAGCGGTGGCCGGCCGGTCGGGCGGGTTGCGGCTTCGCGGGACTTCATCGTCGAGGAGCGGGTGCGTCGTATGGACAGGTCCGGGCTGGTCGAGGCGGTCACACACATGGCGGCGAATGGTGGTGATCTGTCCTCGGAGGAGGTCGGCCGGGTCGTCGATGCCCTGTTCGGCACCATCGACCGGGCGGGTGCGATCGCCGAGGCGCTCAGGGCGGGGAAGACCGTCACCCTCACCGGTTTCGGCAGTTTCCATCAGGAGGACGGCGAGGCGGGCCTGCGGCCGGGCAAGGCCCTCAACGAGTTCGTCCACGGCCAGGTCGGCTGACCGGGTACCGGCCCGATGGCCGTCATGACCTTGCGGGCCGCGGGACCGGCCCTTGCCGAGGACGTCTGGTCGCGTTACGTCTCACCCGCCTGCTGGCCGGCGTGGTCGCCGCAGATCAGGGCGGTGCGCGTGGCCGGTGAACGGATCGCACCAGGCATGCGGGGCGAGGTGGTCTCGCTGTTCGGTGCCACCGCGAGTTTCGTCGTGGAGTGCGTCGACGAAGAACGACGGCAGTGGACCTGGCGGGTCCGGCTCGGACCGGTACACATGCGACTGCGTCATGAGGTGTTCCCCCAGGCGGCCGGCTCGGCCACGACACTGCGGGCCGAGGGACCGGCCGTCGCCCTCGCGGCATACGCCGGCCCCGCCCGGTGGGCCTTGGGGCGCCTGGTCCGCGGGTGAACGCGCGGACGGGGAGCCGTCGACGGCCGCCGGGGAGAAGTCGAGGGCGTTCGCGTCGGTACTCACACCTCGCGCCGGTTCACGAACAGGTGCGAGCCTGTTCCTGCGCTCCGCTCGCTGAGCGGATTCACCACGCCGGTGAGCACGGACAGGAAGAACTGCGCCGTGCCGCCGTCGAAAATCGTCCAGCAGTTCGCCCCGTACCGCGCCTGCCTCCGAAAGGCGGCCGCCCTCCGACTGTCGGGCGCTCTCCGCCGCAGCCAGAGGACGACATCGCCGCTCGCCGAATGCGTGAAGAGCAAGAGGGACGACAAATCTTGTCCTGCAAGGAGAGCTCCCGGTTCCTGGTGGTCGCGACGCCCGGACGCGGTTCATGCGGCCCGCGCTGCTCCCCGGGTACGGGCCGGCTGCCGCCGCTCGGTGCGCGCCGCCGGCACCGAGCGGGCGGTGTTCCGGTACGGGTGCCGCCACAGCCGTAGGGACAGGTGCAGCAGGCGGCGGTGCAGGGCGGTAAGGCACGGCGAGCACATCGTAGGTGGCGTTCCAGGCGTGCTGCGTCTGTACCAGGTCGTCGGGGGAGTCGGTGGCATCCACATCGGCATTGGATCTCTTGTTCGAATTCACTGTCGTCTCGGACACCCCGCCACCCGTCCGACCAGCCGTGGTCGGGCCCGGGGTCGCCCCGACCACGGCGGCCCGGCCCATCTTCTGCGGCGGCACCCGGGCGGGTGTTTTCCCCTCGCGTACGCGAGCGCAGTACTAGCGATTGACGGCTCGCATTCCTGCCTCGCCATACCGCTCACCCGCCGCCTCGGGCAGCTCCGCATCGATGCGGGCCAGGTCGTCCTCGGTCAGCGCAATGTCGACCGCGGCGGCGTTCTGCTCCAGGTAGGCGCGGCGCTTGGTGCCCGGGATCGGCACCAGGTGCTCGCCCCGGGCCAGCACCCAGGCGATGGCCAACTGGGCCGGGGTCACGTCCTTCTCGGCGGCGATCTCCTTCACCTTTGCTGCCAGCCGCAGGTTCGCCTCCAGGTTGGCGTCCTGGAAGCGCGGGTTCTCGCGGCGCCAGTCGTTCGCGTCCAGCTCGTCCGGCGAGGTGAACCGCCCGGCGAGGAAACCGCGGCCGAGTGGCGAGTACGGCACAAAGCCGATGCCCAGCTCCCGGCAGGCTGGCAGCACCTCGGCCTCCACGTCCCGTGACCACAGCGAGTACTCGCTCTGCACCGCGGTGATCGGGTGCACGGCGTGGGCACGCCGGACGGTCTCCGCGCTCGCCTCGCTCAGGCCGATGTACCTCACCTTGCCCTCGGCTACCAGCTCGCCCAGCGCGCCGACCGTCTCCTCGATGGGCACGTTCGGGTCGACCCGGTGCTGGTAGTACAGGTCGATGTGGTCGGTCCCCAGACGCTGCAGGGAGCCGTGGACCGAGCTCCGGACGTGCTCGGCCGAGCCATCCTGCGGGCCGACCGTGTTCATGTCGCCGGGTACGGCGTTGTCCATCCGGTAGTTGAACTTCGTCGCGATCACGTACTCGTCGCGATGCCCCCGGATCGCCTCGCCAACGAGCGACTCGTTGGTGAGCGGCCCGTACATCTGCGCGGTGTCGAGGAAGTCCACCCCGAGGTCGAGAGCGCGCCTGATGGTCGCGATCCCCTCCTCCCGATCGGCGGATCCGTAGAAGGCGGACATGCCCATGCACCCCAGGCCGATGGCCGATACCCGGAGGTCCCGCAGACTGCGTTTCTGCATGCCGTGGCCCAGCCTTTCCCTGCATACTCGTTCGTCGTTCGGACGGCACGAAGCCCTTCATCCATCTAGCGACAAATTCCCCCGCCCGGCATCCCGTGGGAGGCCCCGGGCGGCACGGGCTTCGTGCGCCGCGGTGTCTGCGACGCTCCGACCCGGAGCACACTCCAGCGCAAGGCAACCGTTCAGGCGGACCGGCAGCTCGAACAGGTCGTCCCGCGTGACCACTGGCTGCTTGCGCAGCTTCCGACGCGGGCACTGCCGGCTCCGGGCCGGGAAGAAGGCGTACAGCGCCGGCAACGCGACCCCGCCTTCAGGCGCGCCGCCCGCCCTCCCAGCACGTCGGATCTGGAAGCGGGCACCGCCATCCCACAACCACACAACGACTACATCCCGCCCCGAGCCGCCATCAGACCCGAAGCGGTTCAAACTGACCGTGTAGGAGCCGGTGTGAAAGTCGCTCAATTCTGGTCTCAGGACTCGTGGATGAAACCTGCACGGCGCGGGCCGGCCTCGACCACGGTCCGCCAGGACATCGAGCGCATGCTCTGGCCGATGGTCCGGCTGCTGAACGAGTCGGGCGGCAGCGCCTCGGCGTCCGTGATCACCCCGACCACACTGGTGCGGCGGGCATCGGCCTGACGCCGATGCCCGCCGCCGGCTTTTCGCCGGTTCAGCTGTAAGGGATCACCAGCACGGACTTGTCCGTGCCCGTCTGGAGCTTCGAGGTGCCGTTGCCGATGGCGCTCCACACCTCGAGGCGTACGGTGCCGCCGTTCAGATCGCGCGGTGTACCCGTGGACGCCTTGAGACCGCGTGCCTGCGTGTATTCCTCCCATCCGGTGACCGGGTCGGTCGCGAAGTAGTGGTACGTCTCGGTCCGGTCGAAGTCGCCGTCACCGGTGAAGTCGTAGCTGATCCGGGCCTGCTGGCCGAGCCCGACCGTGCTGCCCGCGTCCACCTGGAGCCGGAAGGCGGTCTGGGCGCCCGGGGTGAGCGTGCCGTTGACGCCGCGGGCCTCGTAGACGAGGGGCTGGTACGGGGTGCCGTCGTGGTTGGCGCCGCCGGCGGAGGCGATGGTGTCGCTGCCCGCCGTGCCTCCGGTCTCCGTGGTCAGGGCGCCACCGCCGCGCAACTGGAAGGTGTTGCCGGTCGGCGGGTCCGGATCCGGGTCGGGGTCGGGCTCCCCTGAACCGGTCCCGGTGCCGCTCGCGGTGGAACGGGCGGGCACGGAGAGTGTCTTGCCGTCGGAGAAGGTGACGGTGCGGGCCGTCGGTCCGTGGTTGTGGGCCGCGTAGGTCCGGGTCGTTCCCTTGGTGAAGACGGCGGAGGTGGGGATGTCACCGGTCACGGTGGCGTCCGGGGCGCCGAGGGTGTCGAGGGTGTTGATCCAGTGGTAGGTGTGCGCCCTCGACTCCCCCTCCTCCGGGGTGTAGCCGGCGTGGCCCGCGTCCCATTTCGCCTTGGCCGCAGCCGGGTCGGCGAAGGACTGGAACTCCCAGAGGATGTCGCGCCATTCGACGGCCGGGCCGCCGTTCTCCCGCTCCATCTCGGCGATGTTGCGCCGGATCGCGGCCTTCTTACCGCCGAGGTGGAGTGATCCGCCGGTCACGGGCAGGACGTTGATGCCGTGGATCTCCTCGGGGTTGGCGGTCCACCAGGTGGCGTAGGCGGCGCCACTGCCCCACACCATGCCGGCTGTGTCGTGACGGAAGGAGGAGGGGAAGACCTGCTCGTCGGCGTCGAACCAGTACTGGGCGATCGACTCCGACTCGGTGGTCAGCAAGTAGGTGCCGAGGTCACGCAGCGAGGTGTCGCCGGTGGCGGAGCCCCACAGGACGAGGGCTGCGCTGAGGTTGGTCGACTCGGAGGAGGACTCCTGGTTGTTGCCGGCGGCGAAACCCTGATGGCCGGAGGCCCAGCTGTGGCCCGCGTAGACGTCGAAGCCGCGCAGGAAGGGGAAGGCGGTGTCGGTGCGGCTGGGGTTGGCGGTGTCCCGTACGAGGGTCTTGACCATGCCGCCCCAGGTGGAGTCGGCGGCCCATCCCTGGTCGTACTGGGCGACGATCGCCGCCGCGTAGACGTAGTAACTGTAGTGGAAGTGGTGGTCGTTGAGCTCGGTGTCGCTGCCGTAGGAGGCGGGGTAGCCGGTGAGCGTCTTCCAGTCCTCGTCGTAGCTGAACTCGTTCGCGCCTCCCACCGTGAACCAGTCCTGGAGCTTGCCCTTGATCAGGCCGAGCAGCCTGTCGCGGATGCCGGTCTCGCCGATCTGGTCGGCCACCGGGACGAGCTGGGCGAGGCGGCCGAGGGCCTTGCCGGTCCAGTAGGTGTCGGTGGCGCCGGAGAAGGGGTCGGCGGCGTTCACGACCTCGTTCAAATATCCGCGCAGTCTGGCGGCGTCCACGCCGTTCGACTTGGGGAGCGCGGGCAGCACCGCCGCTGCCTTCTGGCTCGTGGTGAAGGAGGCCGACTCGCGGACCTTCATGGTGCCGCGTGGTGAGACGTAGGTGTAGGGGGTGAGGGGGTCCGTGGTGTTCAGCCACTGGTGGCGGTAGAGGGCCTGGAGGGTACCGCGCTCGGTGCCTTCCTTCGCCTCGGTGGTGAGCGTGTAGGTGGCCCTGACGGTGCCACCGGTGTAGTTCCAGGTGACCTTGGAGTCGGTGACGAAGCTGTAGGCGTACTTCTTGAAGGTCGCCAGCGCGCCGGTGGACGGCAGCACGGCGACGGAGAAGTAGTCCTTGGAACCGAGACCCGCGGTGACGGTGGAGCCGGCGACGTTCCAGTCGCTGCCGGTCGGCGCGAAGAGGGCGTAGTGATGCCCGGCGACGGTGATGCCGAGGACGTTGCCCTGGTCGGCGAAGACGGTGGGCGTGCCGGCGGTGGTGATCTGGGCGTTGCCGCCGGAGCCCTTGGCGTATACGAACGGGGAGCCGTGGCCGATGGTGGTGCGCAGGGTGCGGGCGCCGTCGGACCATTGGGGGGTGACCGTCCAGTCGGACCAGTCGTCGGCCTTGGTGTCGGGTGAGTTGAGGCCGGTCAGTCCGATGGTGAGGTCGCGTTTGTGGGCGTACTCGTACTGGCGGCCGTCACCGACGATCGCGGGGGTCGTCGGGTAGCCGACGTCGAGCCCGCCTGCCGCGGCCTGGTAGGTGAGGGGGTGTCCGTACATGGGGGTCGAGTACGGGTTGTCGCCGTAGCGCTGGAAGGCGAGGGAGGACCACCAGTCGTTGGTGGGCACGGGCCGGTTCCGGGCGGCGGCGGTCAGCTTGGGCGTGACCGGCGTTCCTGTGTTGGTGGTGGGGCCCGACGTACCGGGGGGCCGGGTGTCGGAGTAGCTGCCGGAGCCTAC
>NZ_JBHSPC010000042.1:0-15468 GCF_042656345.1 Streptomyces incanus | reverse complement strand
GACGACGGCGAGGGCTGAGGCCAGCAGCAGCACTGCTGCCGGCCTGGTGCGGGGGGATGGCATGCGGCACCTCAAGTCATCACAGGAGGGAGCCTGAGAGCGCTCTCAGATGGCCGGAACGTAAATCCCCTGTAATGCACGTGTCAATACATTGAACGCAGTGGGTAGTTGACGCCGAGCCCAAAACCGTGACGCCGAAGGCCGCCTTCGATACCGGCCGCACCACCACCCTCGCCCAGGCCGCAGGTGCTGCGGTCGCCGGCCCGCTCGCTGCGACCCGGTGAGGTCATCCGCGGGCGGGCTGGTCGCTCTCCGCCGGGTGGGGCAGCAGAGAGACGCTGGACGTCACGCTGGTGGAACCGGAGCTGATGGCGGAAGCCGGCGTCGACGTCGCACGGGACGCCTCCGGCCGGTGGCGGCATCCCGCACGCCGGCACCATGCCCGCCCCGACCTCTCCCCCACCGACGTCCCCCGCCTCACCTCACCGCCGGGTCGACGCGGCACGGGCGCGGCGGCCCCGGTCGACGCGCAACCGGGCTGAGCGGCACCCCGCACCGGCGGCGGCTGGAAATTCCAGCAGGCACACCACACTGAACGAGGCTCCCCCCAACGAGAGCGCACGGCTCACCACCGCATGTGTCGGGAACGGGGCCTCTTCGAAGCGGGCCATGACCCCGAGTCCTGGACACGGGTCATGCGGCCGGCGCCAGCGTAGTTGATGTTGTTCGCCGTCCGGTTCAAGCCGCTGAAAGCATTCTGAAACCGCGCTGAATGCGCCCTGCCGCAACCTCTGCGGCATGACGACAACGACATCGCACTCTCCCGCCATCGCGGTCAAGGGGCTGCGCAAGGCCTACGGGGACAAGACGGTCCTCGACGGCATCGACCTGGCGGTGCCGGCCGGGTCCGTGTTCGCGCTGCTCGGCCCTAACGGCGCCGGCAAGACCACCGCCGTCAAGATCCTCTCCACCCTCATCACCGCCGACGCCGGCGAGCTGCGCGTCGGCGGCCACGACCTGGTCACCGACGCGCAGGCCGTGCGCGCCGCGATCGGCGTCACCGGGCAGTTCTCCGCCGTCGACGGCCTGATCACCGGCGAGGAGAACATGCTCCTCATGGCGGATCTGCACCTGCTCTCCCGCAGCGAGGGCCGCCGCACCGCCGCCGAACTCCTTGAGCGCTTCGACCTGGTGGAGGCCGCGAAGAAGCCCGTCTCCACCTACTCCGGCGGCATGAAGCGCCGGCTCGATCTCGCCATGACGCTGGTCGGCAATCCGCGGATCATCTTCCTTGACGAGCCGACCACCGGCCTCGACCCGCGCAGCCGCCACAGCATGTGGGGGATCATCCGCGAGCTGGTCTCCGGCGGCGTCACCGTCTTCCTCACCACCCAGTACCTGGAGGAGGCCGACGAGCTCGCCGACCGCATCGCGGTGCTGAGCGACGGCAGGCTCGCCGCCGAAGGGAGTGCCGACGAGCTGAAGCAGCTCATTCCGGGCGGGCACGTGCGGCTGCGGTTCGCCGACCCGGCCGCTTACCAGTCCGCCGCCGTCGCCCTGCGCGAGGTCGCCCTCCCCCGAACTCCCGGCTTCGCTCGAGCAGGGGGCGCCCCCGTCGACGAGGCGCTGTCGCTGCAGATCCCCAGCGACGGCAGCCAGCGCGAGCTGCGTTCCCTCCTCGACCGGCTGGACTCGGCCGGTATCGAGGCGGACGAGCTGACCGTGCACACCCCCGACCTCGACGACGTGTTCTTCGCCCTGACCGGCGCAGCCAACGTCTTTGACCAGCCCGAGGAGGCTGTCCGATGAGCTCCCTCTTTCTCGCCGTACGCAACTCGAACACGATGCTGCGCCGCAACCTGCTGCACGCACGGCGCTACCCGTCCATGACCCTGAACCTGCTGCTCACGCCGATCATGCTGCTATTGCTCTTCGTCTACATCTTCGGGGACGTGATGAGCGCGGGCATCGGCGGCGGGGACGCCGACCGCTCCGAGTACATCGCCTATCTCGTCCCGGGCCTGTTGATGATGACCATCGGCAGCACCGTGATCGGGGCCGCGGTGTCCATCTCCATGGACATGACCGAGGGCCTCATCGCCCGCTTCCGCACGATGGCGGTCTACCGCAGCTCTGTGATCATCGGGCACGTCGTCGGCAGTGTGCTGCAGGTGCTCGCCAGCCTGGTCCTCGTCGGCGCCATCGCCGTGGCCATCGGCTTCCGGTCCACGGACGCCACGGCCCTGGAGTGGCTGGCGGCGTTCGGGCTGCTCGCGCTGTTCGCCCTGGCGCTCACCTGGATCGCCGTCGGAATGGGACTGGCCAGCCCGAACCCCGAGGCGGCCAGCAACATGGCCATGCCGCTGATCCTCCTTCCGCTCGTCTCGAGTGCCTTCATCCCGGCCGACACGATGCCGGGCTGGTTTCAGCCGATCGCCGAGTACCAGCCGTTCACCCCGGCCATCGAGACCCTGCGCGGCCTGCTGCTCGGCACCGAGATCGGCAACAACTGGTGGATCGCGCTCCTCTGGTGCATCGGCCTGACCGTGCTCGGCCACCGCTGGTCGACGGCGTTGTTCAACCGCGACCCGAAGTAGCCGATACAACCGCGCGGGCCGCCTCCCGCAGCTCGTCCCGCTCCAGGGCGGCATACTCCGACACCGCGTCGGCGTACGCCGCCCCGTCGGCGTCCTGGGCCGCCTTCCGGGCGCGGTCCGCCGACATCGTCGGCTGGAAGTCGCGCAGCACCCGCAGCCGTTCGGCCAGCGCGATCATCCGTACGGCACCGGCGTCGCCGGACGCGAGCCCCGCCATGCCGAGGGCGTGCAGCACCGTCCCGAACACAGGGAGTTCCACGGGCGGGCCGGCCGGACCGGAGAGCAGAGTCCGCAGCCCCTGCCGCAGCCGGTCGACCGGTTCCGCGACCAGCTCGAGCCGACCGGCGTGCGCGTGCGCCGTCACCGCCGCCGACTGGACCTGCAGCACCCACGGATCGAGCCAGAGGTCGTCGCTGTGTGCCGAGCCGGCCTTGCGCATCCGCTGCACGGCGCCGCGCCACAGGCCGAGCCCGGCCTCCGTCAGGCCGCGGGCGAGCGCGATCTCGGCGCGCCCGCCGAGGTCGGGCCGGTAGAAGGAGTCCTGCTGCGGAATGTTGTCGTTCTCCGCCTGCCGCAGCCAGTACTCGGCCTCGTCGGGGTCGCCGCGCTGCAGGCAGGCGAGGACGAGGAGCCAGCGGACGAAGAGGTAGTCGTGCCCGTCGCCGAGCCGCGGCAGCACCTTGAGCACCGCCATGAGCTGCCCGTACGCTTCCTCGCCCCGCCCCATCCGCAAGTACAGCTCACTCAGCCGGGAATGCCCCATGAGCTGCACGGACGGATTGCCGGCCGAAGCCAGTCCGGCGATTGTCCGGCGGGCCGAGGCGAGCGCGCGGTCGATGTCGTGCTCGTACTCCCAGACGTAGGTGGCGACGCTCTCGGCGATGCCGGCGAGCAGCGGTTGCCCGCTGTCGCCGACGCAGAGCCTGTGCAGCACTTCGTAGTGGGGAGGCAGCATTTCGGGGATCGCGCTCAGCACTGCCGCGGCGGCGCGCAGCAGCGTGTCCGGCGGGGCCGCGGGCAGACGTCGGAGGGTGACGAGCTGGCGTACGGCGACCGGACCGTGGCCCATGAACAGGCCCGCCGTGCACAACGCCGCGGCGGCGCGGGCGACTTCGACGTATTCGGGCTCGGGGTGGTAGTGCGACAGCGGGGGGCCGGTGTCCGCGGCGAGGGCGGCGAGGCGGGGAAAGCCGGAGTCGTTGGACCACAAAGAGGCGAGCACGGCGGTGAGGGCGGCGATGGTGGGGCCGTCCGTACGGGCGAGGGCGTGCCGCAGGGCCAGCACGAGGTTGTCCTGCTCGGCCTTGATCCGCTCCCTGGCGGCCAGCGGCCGCGAGCCGAAGAGCCAGTCGTGGTACGCGACCCCGAAGTCCCGCGCCCAGGCGAGGAACCGGCCGACGGCCTCGTCCTCCTCGCCCGCCTCCGCACGCCGGGCCGCGCTGAACTCCCGCACGGTCTCCAGCATCCAAAACCGCACGCCGACCGGGGTGTCGACGACGGTCAGCAGGGACTGATCGGCCAGCTGCTCCAGCAGCATCAGCGCCTCCTCGCCCAGCACCTGCTCCGCCGTCTCGCCCGAGAAGCCGCCGGGGAAGACGGACAGCGTGCGCAGCGCCGCCCTGGCGTCCTCCGCGAGCAGGTTCCAGCTCCACTCCACGACCGCGTGCAGCGTGCGGTGGCGCTCCGGCACATCCCGCACCCCGCCGCGCAGCAGCGCGAACCGGTCGCCGAGGCGGCGCGCGATCTCCGGCACCGAAAGGACTCGCACCCGCGCCGCGGCCAACTCCACGGCGAGCGGAAGCCCGTCGAGGTGGCGGCACAGCTCGGCCACTGTGTCCGGCGGCAGCTCCACGCCGGGCCGGGCGGCCCGGGCCCGCTGCGTGAACAGCTCGACCGAGGTGTCGAGCCCGAGCTCCGGCAGCGCGTACACCGCCTCCGAGGTGAGGCCGAGCGGGGCCCTGCTGGTGGCGAGCACCCGCAGGTCCTTCGAGGACGAGACCAGGGCCTGTACGAGGTCGGCGGCGCCCCGGACGACCTGCTCGCAGTTGTCGAGGACCAGTAGAGCGGGCCCGGAGCCGAGTACGCCGAGGATGCCGGACACCAGGTCGGCCGGGGCGTGGCCGCTCATGGCGCCGGGCCGTCCCTCGCCCGCGCCGAGCGCGGAGGCCACCTCCGCGGCCACGTCCGCGTCCACGGTGACGCCGGCGAGCGGCACGAAATACACCACGCGCTGCTCGGCCCGGCGGCTGACGGCGTACGCGAGCCGGGTCTTGCCGAGGCCGCCGGGGCCGACGACGGTGACGGCGCGGGAGGTGCCCAGCAGCCGCTCCACCGCCGCGATGTCCTCGTTCCGGCCGAGCAGCGGGTTCGGCTCGTGCGGCACGCCGTGCCTGACCACGGGCGCCTCACCGCGCAGCAGCTCCTGCTGTACGGCCTTGAGCCCGGCGCCCGGATCGGTGCCGAGCGCCTCGCGCAGCTCACGGCGGTACGCCTCGTACCGCGTCAGCGCGGCGGACGGGCCCGCCGTCGCCGCCTCGCCGCGCAGCAGCTCGGCGAGTACCTCCTCGTCGCGCGGATGCTCCGCGGCGGCCACGGCCAGCGGTCCGGCCGCCTCCGCGTGCCGCCCGAGGCGGGCGAGCGCGAGCGCCTTCGCGCGTATGAGCGTGCCTCGGACGGGGGCCCGCTCGGTGCGCAACGCGGCTACGGGGTCGTCGGGAGCGCCGGCCCCGTCAGGGGTGCCCGCCCACAGCGCGAGCCCGGCCTCGGCCGCAGCCAGCGATCCCGCGTGATCCCCGGCCCTGGCCCGGTCCGCGCTCGCGGTGGCGTGCAGCAGCAGGGCAGAGCTGTCGACCTGATCCTCGGCGAGGGTGAGCCGGTATCCGGTCGGCGTGCTGACGAGGACGTCGGCGCCCAGCTGCGCCCGCGCCCTGGACACGAGGACCTGCACCGCCTTTCCCGGCCGCTCGGGCAACTCGTCCGGCCACAGCCCTGCCACAAGCCGCTCGATGCTGCAGCCCGTGCGCAAGTCGCCCGCGAGCAGAGCGAGGAGGCCGCGGAGCCGGGGCGCGGTGACCTCCTGTCCGTGATAGGCGACACGCGGCAGCAAGGTCAGGTCGGTGGTCACCCGTGCAGATTAGCCAAGGCGCCGGCCGCCGGAACTTCCGCCGCGGGCCGAACTCCCGCCGCGCGGGCGGCAGCCTGGCCGGGGTGTCCCGCATCATCGGGACGGCCATGGGCGGAGCGACCACGTAGGCGTACGCGACCTCCCGAGGAGCGACGAGACAACAGGCCACCACTCCCACCGAATCACCGGCCCCATTCCTGAGCAGCGAGAACACCGTCCTCAGGTTCGGTACGTCAACAACGGCTCAGGCCAGGATGGCGTCCCGCTTGCTGGTGTGGACGATCAACCGGAGGCGGTGTTTGGGGTGTTGGAGAGCTCGTGGGTGGTGTTCCCGGCGCTTTCGCCGGCGTGGACGGCGGCCATGCTGCCTTCGGAGAGGTAGCGGCGGGGGAACGCGCTCCACTCGTCGTGCATCTCGCTGAGCACCGCGGTGACCAGCCGCTTGAGGGCGGCGGGGTCGGGAAGACCTGGACGACGTCGGTGCGGCGCTTGATCTCGCGGTTGCCCCCGGGAGCCGCCCGGCAATCAAATTGGTCGCCGTCAGTCGATACGCGTCCCCCCGGTAGGCCCGTTTTCACACTCCCGTCCGGCGGGCGAGGCCTGGCAGGCACGCTCGCGGTGTTGCTCACCGCACCCTTCAGCGCTCGGGAGGAGAGAGCGTAAGCCCGTGTCCCGCAGCGCCGCGTGCGCAGTTGGCTCTCGACGGCCCGTCGCCCGCGCTGGGCGACGGGCCGGTCCTCCGTGCGGTTCGCGTTACACGCGGTCCGTGGGCCGCAGTTCGGCCGTCCGGGCATGCGGGATCCGGGAACCGGGCCTCAGGAACGCCCTGCCAGGAAATCGGACAGGCCGGCCAGCAGCCGCTCCACATCCTCTGTGTTGTTGTAGGGGGCGAGGCCCACACGAAGTCCTCCGGTGTCCGAGAGACCGAGCCTGCGGGAGGCTTCGACCGCGTAGAAGGCCCCGGACGGCGCGTGGACACCGCGTTCCGCGAGGAACCGACAGGCATCCGTCGTGCTGCGACCGTCGACGGTCAGCAGCAGGGTGGGGGTGCGGTCGGTGGCGTTGGAGTGGACCGTGACACCGTCGAGGACGCTCAGTCCCTTGTCGATCCGAGCCCGCAGGTTTTCCTCGTGTCCCTCGAGCGCCGCGAACGCCGCGGCCAGTCGCTGACGTCGGGTGCCTGATGCGCGTGCGTCGAGTCCGGCGAGGAAGTCGACGGCGGCACGGGTGCCCGCGAGGAACTCGTAGGGCAACGTGCCGAGTTCGAAGCGCTCTGGGACGACGTCGGTGGAGGGCAGCAGCTTGTCGGGACGCAGTGTCTCCAGCAACTCGGGCCGGGCGGCGAGCACTCCGTGGTGCGGACCGAGGAACTTGTACGGGGAACAGGTGAAGAAGTCCGCGCCCAGCTGCTCGACGTCGACCAGGGAATGGGCGGTGTGGTGCACACCGTCGACGTACATCAGCGCGCCCGCCTCGTGCACCGGGCGGGAGATCTCGGCGATCCGGGGACGCGTGCCGATCAGGTTGGAGGCTGCGGTCACAGCGACCAGCCGGGTGCGTTCCGAGAGCACTGCCCGGATGTCGTCGGCGGTCAGTTCCCCGGTGGCCGGATCGAAGTCGGCCCAGCGTACGGTGGCTCCGGCCCAGGCTGCGGCCTGGACCCAGGGGCGGATGTTCGAATCGTGATCCAGTCGGGTCACGACCACCTCGTCCCCCGGCGACCACGTCTTGGCAAGGGTGCGCGAGAAGTCGTAGGCGAGCTGCGTGGCGCTGCGCCCGAACACGATCCCGGCCGGGTCCGCGCCCAGGAGGTCGGCCAGAGCCTGCCGGCACCCGGTGACGATGCTCTCGGCGTTGCGCTCCCCGATCGCCCCCTGTCCCCGGTTCGACAGCGGGCTGCTCAGCGCGTCCGAGACGGCCTCGATGACGGGCCGGGGGGTCTGGGTGCCACCGGGACCGTCGAAGTGTGCTGTCCCGGCGGCCAGCGCGGGGAACTGCGCGCGGATGGTTTCGACGTCGTACGTCACGAAAGCTCCTGTTCGTCCCAGGGCCCTCTCCCGCGGTTTCTGCCCGGCAAGGGCCGAAGGAGAGGACCCAGCGTGGGCGACTGCCCACTGGTCGGTCCTGTTCCCGATTCTGTCGCCCCGGGCCGGAGCAGGACAGGGGCAGACGATCACGAGTTGTGGTCCGGCCTCGTCCCGCGCCATGGCCGGTCACCGTCCTTCAGTGCCTGTACAGCGTGCAGTCGCCGGTGAATACCTTGCCGAGGCACGTTGCCCTTCCCCTGCTTCACCGCGGACAGCGGTATCCGGCCGGTGTGGCCGACGCGGAGTTCTGCCACATCGAGGTGGTGGGGCGGTGGCAACGCGCTTCCGGTGGCCCGGGCGCGTCCGACCACCTTTGGAGCCGGGTGAGCCGGTCCGGCCGGCCTGGGTCCAGTGTTTCCGGTGCTGCCCATGGAGTGGTCGGGCCGGCCTGCGGGCCCGACCACTCCGAACCGGTGTGGGCGAGACGGCTGCAGCAAGCAGCGCACCCCGGAGAAGGTGACGCACATGCCGGGCGATCAGAGGGCCGTACCGACAGCCGCCGCTGATCAGGCGCCGGCGGATGAGCTTCGCTCCAAGGTGAGGTGATCGACCGCGGGCACCCCGACTGCGACGAGGCCCGGACCGTGTGGAACGGGCTGATCGACCGCCGCCCCGCGCTCATCGCCCGGTGCGCCGGTACGGCGGACGTGGTCGAGACGGTGCGGGTCGCGCAAGCACCGTCCCCTCGTCAGCATCCGCGGTGGCGGGCACCCGGTGGCGGGTAGCGGGGTGTGCGACGAGGGGCTGGTGATCGGCCTGTCGCGCAGGAAGGGCGTGCACGTCGACCCAGCTGCCCTCACCGCGCCCGCCCGGGCGGGCCCGCGCGGGCGTTACCTGGGGTGAGTTCGACCGCGAGACCCAGCTGCACGCTCTGGCCACACCCGGCGGGGAGATCTCGGCCACCGGGATCGCTGATCTCACGCTCGGCGGCGGCTTCGGCTTTGCGATGCGGACGTTCGGTCTGAGCTGCGACAGTGTCCGCTCGCTCACGATCGTCACTGCGGACGGCGCGGTGCGCACGGTGAGCAGGGAGGAAGGACCCGAGCTGTTCTGGGCGGCGCGCGGCGGCCTTCGCGGCCTTCGCGACATGGGGCCGGGACGCCATCGGGCCCGGCGTGGACGCCGCGAACGCCACCGGGGCTCCCGGCTGTACGACCACCACGGGATGACGACCCATTTCGCCGTCGACACCTGGGAACCGTCCTGAACGAGACCGCCGCCGCCCCCGCACCCCGCCGGGTCGGCGGGCCGTCCGGCCGGAACTCCCAGGGATCCTCGTCCGCAGCGAGCCGGGCACGCAGCTCGACGTCGCGGCACCCCGTCGTACTCCAGTTTCCGGTGCTGCGGTCCCTCCGCGGGGAAGCCCGCGTCGGCGGCCACCGTGCAGGACACCGGGTTGTTGACGCGATGGTCCAGATACAGCCGGAACAGCTCCGCGTCGTCGGATGTCCAACGGGCCAGGACCGGCAGCTCCGTGAGGCAACCCCCTGCCTACGGGCCGCCGGTGTCGTCCGGTACTGCACCCTGCTCATCCGGTGCGTCGATCCACCGCGCCGACCGCTGGGCACTCCCACCTCTCGCTGAGGCCGCCAACTCCCGGGGAACAAGCGAGGCGAGGACCGAACTGGCCCACCGCCGTCACCTCGCGGCCTTCGGGTCGGTCACCATGGACGATCTCAATTGACGGACCGGCTGGGCTCTGGCCTTGCTGCGGTGGTGCCGGGCCGGCGGGACTGGGCGCAGGACTCCGCGTTTCCTCTCAGCCTCGATCAGTCTGAAACAATGAACCCACGTAGCGGAAGGACGTCAGCTGCTCGTGGTCAAGTCGGCGCAGCGGGTCACGACCCGGGCGAGGCTGTCCTCCTCGGCCAGCAGTCGGCGTTGTGTACGCGCCCCGTTGCCTTGTTCGAAGAGGCGGGCGATGCCCTCGCGGACGAGAGCGTCGTCGCCGTGGTCCACCAGCGCCTCGCGAACGTGCCGGTACATAGTCTGCACCGCTCGGGCAGCGGAGGTCTCGCGCATGGTCTCGGGGTGCAGGAGGGGACCGTCGAGACCCGAGCGTCCCGCTCGCCACGAGGCGAGACGCAGCAGCCCCGTCCCGACCCTGGCCGGCGGTACGCCGTCCTGCCAAGCCCGGGCGGACGTCTCCACCAGGGCACGCGCGAGCGCGGCCAGCAGCACAGGCACAGACGCGTCCAGGCACACGTCCGCCACACGGATCTCCACGGTGGGATACGTGGCGGAGAGCCGGGCATCGAAGTAGACCATGCCCTCGTCACGGAGAACCCCCGTCTCGACCATGGCGGTAACCTGCTCGTGGTAACGGTCGGCGGACCCGAAGATCTCGACCGGACCGGCGGACGGCCAGCGGTTCCACACCCGGCTGCGATAGCTGCCGTAGCCGGTGTCCTGCCCCTGCCAGAAAGGTGAGTTCGCGCTCATCGCTGTCAGAACCGCCAGCCACGGGCGTATACGGTCCAGGACAGCCACGCCCTCCTCATCGGAGTCCACCGACACGTGCACATGGCAGCCACAGGTCAACTGCTCCTGAGCCGTCAACCCAAACTGCTCACCCAGCCACCGATAACGGGTACCGGTACTCAACGACGGCTCGACAACCAACGGCGAAGTCGCCATGGCCACCACCACCGCCCCGGCAGTGTCCGCATGCCGCGCCGCCTCCCTACGGCAGCGGGTGATCTCCTCCTGGAGCCGGCCCATCTCCGTCACCGGTTCGGTCGCGAACTCCACCTGCTCCTGTTGAAGTTCCTCCTCGAACTGGTGGCCCTTCGCGCCGGCCCCGCCGTGCTGCCAGGCCCGGCGGTCGGCAGCCGCGAGCGCCGCGCCGGAGACGGCGACCGGCGCACCACTGTTCGGGTCCACCAGCAGCAGTTCCTCTTCCACACCCACACTTCTCATGCCGTCGCCCCTTGTCTCGTGCTCACCAGTCCCCCGGTCCCGCCCGGATCGTGGCAGGCAGATGCCCCGGTGACGACGCGCCATGCCGGGATGAGCCGCCGGCCCGCCGCTGACGGCAGTGCGGCCTCGACGCATCCGCCGGTGGTCCGGGACTCGGAGGCAGGGTGCTGAACGCTTGCCGGGTCGCGGACAGTACAGCCCAGGACGGCCGGAAAACACCACTGCTCCGGAAGACACGAAGTGGCGGCGTTCCGACCGGCCGGCCGACGCCGCCAGCAGGTGTCAATCCCCTCGGACTGTGGAGTCCTTCCTGTGGAGTCCTTCCTGTGCAGCCAGTCCTCCGGTGAGGCCGGCCCCGTACTCGTTCTCGTAGTCGATCGGGCTCTTGAACCCGCATATGCTGTGCGGCCGCCGGGTTTTGCAGAAGTCGGTGATCCAGGTGGCGATCCCGATCCGCGCCTCGGTGCGGGCGCGGAAGGTGTACCGGTGGACGTACTCGACCTTGAGGACGCTGTTGAACGCCTCGCTGACGCTGTTGTCGAAGCACGAGCCGACCCGGCTCATGGGCCGCGTCACACCCAGCCGACGGCAGACACGGGCGGACTTCCGCGAGGCGTACTCGCTGCCGCGGCCGGAATGGAGGATCACGCCCGGGGCGCGGCACGAGACGGTGTGCGGGATGCCGTGCTCGGTCCGGTGGTCGCTGATCACCCCGGCCACGGCGGCCGGGTCCGCCGCCGCTACCTCACCCCCGGGACCATGCAGCGTTTGAGGACATCGCGCTCCATCCCCAGTTCCCTGTTCTCCTTCTTCAACGCCGCGTTCTCCGCCGCCGGTCGGGCGGTCAACCCGTCTTTGCCCTCTGGCGTTGCCTTCTCGGCCCGCTTCGCCCGCGAGATCCGGCTCGTCAGGGTCGTCTCGTTGATCCCCAGGTCGTTGGCGACGTCGGGGACCGGCTTCCCGGTCTCCGACACGATGCGTACCGCCCCCTCACGGGACTCGGCCGTGACGACCGGCATCCCCTGCTGTCACGGACTCCACGCTACGAGGGAAAGCGCAGTGCCGGATAACCGTTGAATCCGTCCGTACCAAGCGGCTCGGAGTTCGCGGACATTCGTGTGGGTGGTCAGCCGGCTGCCTGGTACGTGGAGGAGTCGGCTTGCGGGCGGCGGCTCGCCGCCCGGGCCGGCCTGCGACTGCACACGGAGTCTTCCGGTACACCCCCAGTACCGCACACCTCGGCACGTAAGGAACTCCTCATGCGCGGAGCAGTGATCCACGCCCCCGGCGACATCTGTTGAACACCCCCAGTGAGGGGCGGGCTGAGGCCGATTCGCGGTTCGTCGGCGCGGCAGGAAGAACGGGGCGGCGCCCTGGATGTGGCGTGCGAGGAGGTCCCGGTCCTGGGATGCGCCGCGGAGCACGTCTCCCGGTCGCTTGAGCGCGGTGATGCCGGTGCTGGTGACGACGAAGGTGCCGGACTCGGGCCCGAAGTCCATTTCGTCGGCGAGTTCGGACATGAGCGAGAGGGCCGGCGATTGCGCCAGATCCTCCCGGCCGTGCCCGTTGGCTTCGGCGTCGTGTTCCTCGAAGACGTTCCCGACGTGCTCCATGTCGCCGTCGAAGAGCACCAGGCGGCGCGAGGTCTGTGCTGCGTCCGCCACGTCGAGGATGAAGGAGGCCGGGAACGATTGCTCGGTCACGGCGTGATCGTCGGGGTCGGCTCGGACAGCTGAGATTTCTGCCGAAGCCCTCCGGTGTCTTCACTGTCGGCGTGAGGGGACGCCGTGACGTCCGGTGCGGAGCCGTCCACGCCACTCCATGTCGTACACACAGCATCGGAGCCCGGACGCCGGGAGGGCGTGCGGGCTCCGATACCGGGGACGTCACTCCGAGATGTCGACCTTGCCGTTCGCGGGCTCGACGGGAACGGGCGTCGTCGACGTACCGCGCCGGGTGAGCCCCTGGAGGAGCTGGGCGAGGTCGACGCCGGTGGCGGAGTTGAGAAGCTCCATGCCCTGGGTGACGTTGTCAGTGACGGTGCGCGTGAGCTGCCCCGCGCCGTCGGTGGAGATCACGGTCAGCTTGTCCACGGCGGCCAGCGGCTCGGCGGCCTTGCCGACGACCTGCGGCAGCACCTCGACCAGCATCTGCAGCACCGCCGCGTCGCCGTAGCGCTCGAAGGCGTCGGCCTTCTTGTGCATGGCGTCGGCCTCCGCCGCGCCCTTCGCGGCGATCGCGGCGGCTTCGGCGTCACCCTCGAGGCGTACGGCGTCGGCGAGCGCCGCGCGGTGGGCCTTCTCGCCCTCACCGGTCAGCCGTGCCCGCTCGGCAGCCGCCTCGGCCTCCTTGACCGAGGCGATACGGCGGGCCTCGGCCTCCTGCTCGGCCTGGTAGCGGGCGGCGTCGGCGGGCTTGCGGACCTTGGTGTCCAGTTCACGGTCGGTCAGCGCGGCCTGCCGGGCTGCGACCTTCTCCTGCTCCTGCAGGACCTCCTGCCGCCGGGCTGCCTCGGCGAGCGGGCCGGCGGCGTCGGCGCGGGCGGCGGCCTCGTCCGTCTCGGCCTTGATCTCGGCCTGCTTCAGGGCGTAGGTCCGCTGGGCGATCGCGATCTCCTCCTCCGCCTTGAGCCGGGCCTGCTCGGAGGCGCGGCGGGCGACGGCCTCGGCGATGTCGGCCTCCTGCTTGGCGCGGGCCGCCTCGGGGCGGCCCAGGTCCTCCAGGTAGGAGCCTTCCGTGGTGATGTCCTGGATCTGGAAGGCGTCCAGCACGAGCCCCTGCCCGGACAGGCTGGCCTCGGCCTCCTCCGCGACCTGTCCGGCAAAGGCGGCGCGGTCACGGATGATGTCCTCGACGGACATGCGCCCGACGATGGAGCGCAGCGCGCCGGACAGCACTTCCTGGGTGAAGCCGACGATGCCGTTCTGCTGGTCCAGGAAGCGCTGGGCAGCGGCGCGTATCGAGTCCTCGGTGCCGCCCACCTTGACGATGGCGACACCCTCGAGGTTCGCCTTCACCCCGCGCAGGGTGACCGCGCCCCGGACGGCCACCGGGATGTGCCGGCTGGACAGTTCGAGGGTGAACTTCTGCTGGACGAAGGGCACGACGAAGACACCGCCGCCGACCACGACCTTCTGGCCGCTGTTGTCGGTGAAGATCCGACCGGTCTCGGGGTCGGTGGACTTCTTGCCGCGCCGGCCGGTGACGATGAACGCCTCGCTGGGACCCGCGACCTTGTAGCGGGTGACCACCACGAGGGCCAGCAGGACCAGGAGTACGACGACTCCCACCACTGCTATCAGTACAGAGCTCATATGTGTGGAATCCCCTCAGCCCTCCCGGGGGACGGCGATGTGGTTCGGATCGAACATGAACGTGAGTGACGCAAAAACACAGGAAACGCGGGAGGCACGCCGACCGTGGAAACGGAAGGCGCGGGCGGGGGCGGGCCACGGTGACGTACCGGTCAGCGCTCGACCGGCCGGACCGCCACCGATGTCGCGGACAGCGCGGACTCCACCCAGACCTCGGCGCCCCGCGCGACGGGCCCTGAACTCTTCGCGGCCAGCTTCAGCGGCTGCCCGGCGAGATACACCAGCACCTCACCGTATCCCTCGGCCGGGATGGCGGTCACCACGGAGCCGGAGGTGCCGACGAGATCGCCGCCGCGCGGGGTGGCAGCGGTCTGGTCCCGCATGAGGGCGCGGCTGAGCTTCCAGGTCAGCCACCCTGCGGCGGCCCCGGCCACGACACCGGCCGCCGTCGCTCCGGTGACCCCCAGGCCCGTCGTGCCGAGGACGATCGCGCCGCCGAAGCCGAGCATGGACACGAACCCGGCGATGACCGGCAGCGACAGCAGCCCGTCGAACAACCCGTCCAGCACGCCGCCGAACACGCCTTCCAGGATCCCGTCGAAGATCAGTGAGAACAGCAGCAGAACCAGTCCCGCGATACCGAGACCCACAAACCAGTCCATTCGGGCCCCGCTTTCACTCGACGATCTCCTGCACCCGCATGCTCCCATGCGACCCGGCCCAGGCACATTGCCCGAACCCGGCAATCTTTACGCGTTCTCCATGCCGTCTCCCAACGGACCCCAGGGTTCCGCTCCCGCTCCGGCCGCGGTGCGGGACACGTGGACGCGAGGCGAGATACCCCCGGTCCTCCGCGTCTCGGCCCGGGACACGGTGGGGAGCCGGGCGGCACGCAACCGTTGCCCTGCTCCGGCAGAATCGACGCCCCGGGGCCGAACGTGGGGGGCATGTGGGTGCCGTCCGGCATGGGGCCGTCAGCGCCCGCGCCGTGTCCCCGTCGGCGAGGTTCCGGCAGCGTACGACGAGGCAGGTCGCGGCGTGAGCGGCGGCGCGGTGAGAGCGACGCCGAGGGTGGTACGGAGGGCCCGGCCCAGGCTGCGGCTGCGGATCTGTTCGCTCGTGAGCGGCGGGCCCGGGGCCTCGCCGTCGGCGGTCGCCCAGATACGCACCGGACTGTCGGCAGGCAGGGCAGGACGTCCAGCGGGGCCGGGCCCGGGGAGGGGTAGGCGATCGCGACTGGTGGAGGTCGGCCGCGACGGGCGCCATGGACAGCGCAAGCGGGAGGTGGCTCCCGGGTTCCGTACCCTGGCGGCATGCGCATGCGCCCCACTCTGAACTGGCTCCCTGCCGAGGACCTGTCGCCGGGCACCACGGATCTGGAGCCGGTCGCCGATGCGCTGGGCACCGGCGGTGTGCTGGTGCTCAGC
>NZ_JBHSPC010000041.1:0-2589 GCF_042656345.1 Streptomyces incanus | reverse complement strand
CCGCAGCCATGTTTTCACGCCAGCAAGGCGTACCCGAAGGGAACAGGGAGACTGACCTGGCCGAATATTTTATCGGCACCCGCAGAGTCGTTGCCGACCGCGGCACCTTCTTCGCCTCCCGGGCTCTGCCCGCTGCGTGGTCGTCATAGTGCAGAACCCTGCCCGGAGGCGACCTGTGGACAATGGCGACTCGACCTTGACGTCGCGTAGTGTGGCTGCATGCGTGCTGTGTGTTGCGAGTGCTGTTCGGGGGCGCTTCCGAAAGTGCTCCCACGCACCCGGAACCCATTGGAGGAGAGCATCATGGCGACTGGCAAAGTGAAGTGGTTCAACCCGGACAAGGGCTTCGGCTTCATCCAGCAGGACGGCGGCGGTCCGGACGTGTTCGTCCACTTCTCCGCCATCCAGACCACCGGATTCAAGGAACTGCACGAAGACGACCGAGTCTCCTACGACGTCACCCAGGGGCCGAAGGGCCCTCAGGCGGAGAACGTTGTCGTCGAGTCGTAGCCGACTGACGCACTCCTGTCTGGGTGGGTTCTTACGCGGTGGGGAGGTATGCCGTAGATGCATGCCTGTAGGGGGATGGGGCAAGCACTCGTGCTCCGGAGGGCGTATTACAAGCACGTGGTGCCGTCGAGGAGGTACATGTGACGGCCCTGGTTGCGCAGCGGTTGTAGGGGGAGGACCCGTGACCCTCGGCCCGCACTGTCAGCAGGACGCCGACCCCCTCGCCCAGCTCGTCCGCCATGTGCTTGGTGCCCGCGTACGGTGTCGTCGGGTCGCCGGCGTTAGCGACGACGAGGATCGGGGGAGCGCCGTCCGTGCTGACGTCGGGGGTGGCGTGCTCGCCTTCGAACGGCCAGTCGTAACAGAGGTAGACGACCGGGGACCAGGCTTCGCCGAAGACGGGGGAGGCCGCCTTGATCCGCTTGATCATTTCCTCGGCTTCGATGAATCCGGGGCGCAGGTTGGAGTCAGCGCAGGTGATCGCGACAAAGGCGGACACGCCGTTGCCGCCCGAGGTCTCGCTGCGAGCGCGGACACCGGCCCAGGGCCGGACCCGGGCACCCGGGGCGTGGTCGTACGCCTCCTGCAGCAACTCGCCTGCCGCAACAGCAACTTGACAACGCCCTCCGCCCTGTTTTAAGCCGACCGCTCGTCGAACGCTGCGTCAAATGGCCTCTCGTGCGGCTCACTTCGGTTGCCCGATTGGGCAGTGCAACCTTGTGAGCGGGTTGTGAGTCTTCTGATCGATCACTTTCGTGATCGTACCCACGAGGAGACCATCATCAGCGTCATACGCAAGACCCTCACCGCTACCGCCGTCGTCGGTGCCGTACTCGCGGGCTCCACTGCCTGCGGAACGGCGGAGCAGCTTTCCGCCGGCCAGAAGCTCGACCAGGCCTTCGAGCAGCTCGGCAAGAAGAAGACGCTCTCCTTCGAGCTCGACCTGGACACCGACATCACGTCCCTGAAGGCGCTGGACGCCAAGTCCGACCCCGCGCCCGGCGACGAGATCCCGGATGAGGCCGCCGAGTTGATGAGCGACGCGACGATCACGGTTACCGTGCAGTCGAAGAAGCCGCTCGACGAGTCCGGCGAGAAGGATCTCGTCGGCATGGCCATGAAGATCAGCAATCCGGAGGGCGATCTCGCCGAGTACCGGCTGATCGGCGACTACATCTACGTCCGTGCCGACGTCGACACCATCGGCCAGATGATGGGCAGCCCTGTACCGGCCGCTGAAGACCTGCCTCCGCAGGCTCAGTCCTTCAAGAACGTCCTTGAGGGCAAGTGGGTGAAGTTCAGCGCCAAGAAGATGGAGGAGGCCGTCGCCGAGGGCCAGGGCGGTCCCGCGCCCGCCCCGTCCCTCGACGCCAAGACGCAGAAGAAGCTCGTGGAAGCCCTCCGGACGGTCGTCGCCCGTGAGGTGAGCTTCAAGACGGCCGACGGCGAGAACGGCACCGAGCACGTTACCGCCACGGCTCCCTTCCGCACGCTGATCACCGAGCTGCTCGACGAGATCCGCCCGCTGGCGAAGGGCCTGCCGCCGGGCATGGAGCTGCCGACGGACAAGGACCTCAAGGACGCGCCCGACACCAAGGTGACGGCGGACTTCACGCTGAAGAACGACGAGCTGACCGAGGTGAATGTGGACCTCGCCGCGTTGGCCGAGGACGCCAAGGTCAAGAAGCTCGGCCTGACTGTGCGGATGAGCGACGGCACCAAGCCCACCGCTCCGGCCGGTGCCACCGAGCTGGATCTGCAGGAACTCATGGAGGGCTTCTTCGCCGGCCCGGCGATGGACGACGCCGAGTGGGACGAAAGCGACTACGCCGACCCGGAGTTCCCAGAGGACGAGTTCTGATCGCGCCGAGCGCTGACGGGGCCGGACGCCGCACTCGCACGGTGAGTGACCGCACGGGTGCTTTCTGCCCGCCCCGTGGCTCCCGGGTTCCGTACTCTGGCGGCATGCGCATGCGCCCCACTCTGAACTGGCTCCCTGCCGAGGGCCTGTCGCCGGGCGCCACGGATCTGGAGCCGGTCGCCGATGCGCTGGGCACCGGCGGTGTGCTGGTGCTCAGC
>NZ_JBHSPC010000040.1:0-12727 GCF_042656345.1 Streptomyces incanus | reverse complement strand
TGATGGGCCTGTTCGCAGCCTCTTTGCCATCTATCGACGTCCTACGATTCCCTTCTTGACACCATCGCGCGGGCCCTGTACCGGCCCCGCACCCTTGACCGCATCCGCCACCGGATGAACAGCACAGAGAGCGTGACCGCACATGCCTGACATAGCCACCCGACAGCGGCCCACCGCTCTCGTGATCGGCGCGAGCGCCGCCGGCCTCTTCGCCGCGGCCGCACTCGCCGACCACGCGGACGTCACCATCGTGGAGCGGGACACCCTCCCCAACGGGCCCGAGCCGCGCCGCGGTGTCCCCCAAGCCCGGCACGCTCACCTCGTGTGGAGCGGCGGCGTGATCGCTTTCAACGACCTGGTGCCCGGCGTCGTCGACGACGCCGTCGCCAAGGGCGGACGCCTGGTCCACATCATGGGTGAGATGGTCTCCCGCGCCCCCAACGAAGTGTGGTTCCGCCGGTTCACCAGCGGCCACCACCGCAACCTGGTGAGTTCCCGTGACCTGCTCGACTCCGTCCTGCGCAGCCACGTCCTGGCCCTCAAGCACGTGACCGTCCGCCAGGACACCACCGTCCTCGGCCTCGAGGGCGACACCGGCCGCATCACCGGCGTCCGCATCCGGACCGGCGACGACGAACTCACCCTGACCGCCGATCTCCTCGTCGACGCCTCCGGCCGCGGCTCCCACGCCCCTCGATGGCTCACCGACCTCGGCCTGCCCGAAGTCACCGAACGCGAGGTCAACGCCGGCGTCGCCTACGCCACCCGCATCTACCGGGCCCCCGACGGCACCGCGGGCAGCTTCCCGCTCATCAATGTCCAGGCAAACCCCGCTAAGGCCCCCGGCCAGGGCGGCATCATCCTGCCCGTCGAAGGCGACCGGTGGATGGTCACCCTGTCCGGCACCCGCGGCGGCGAACCCACCGCCGACCCCGAAGCATTCGTGCCCTTCGCCCTCGGCCTCGGCGACCCGATCATCGGGGAACTGCTCAAGGACGCCGAACCGCTCAGCGACGTCGCCACCACCCGAAGCACCGCCAACAGGCGCCGCTATTACGAGAAGATGTCCACCTGGCCGGACGGATTCGTCGTCCTCGGCGACGCCATTGCCGGGTACAACCCCGTCTATGGGCACGGTCTCACCGTCGCCGCCCAGTGCGCGCTCGCCGTCCGGGACCTGCTCCGCAAGCAGCTGCTCACCGCGCCCGGTACCGCCCGCACCCTCCAGCGTGCCGCGGCCCGGCCGGTCGCCGCCGCCTGGGACCTGGCAGTCGGCCAAGACGCCCTCTATCCCGGGGCCACCGATACCCCGCCCAAGGCCGTGGAACGCTTCCTCGCCCGGTTCGTCGACCGGGCCGTTGAGACCGGCGCCAGCAACCCCCGGGCCATGGCTGCTCTCCTGGACGTCATGAGCCTGGAGAAGCCGGCGACTCGCCTGTTCTCCCCCGACATGCTCCACCCGATGCTGTTCGGCCCCCGAAAGCAGCCTCTCGTCGGCCCGCCCATAACTGACGAGGAACGCCAGGCAGCCACAGCCTGACCAAGATCATTCTTGCCCAATTGGGCAACCACCCGAGCCCCGTACGAGTGACGTACGGGGCCTTACCAGGCGCCATGCCCTGTACCGATACGGGTTCGCTGCCCGAAACAGGGCGACGGTCTGACTATCGTCCCTCCCCTGCTCGCCGAGTCCGGCCGCCGCGTCCTCGTCCTTGACGGCGACCCGCAGTGCAACGCGACCACGGGCTTCCGAATCCGCGCGCCCGGCCCCAACGACCTGACTCAGGCGATGGTCGTCCTCGACGCCCTCGACCCCATCCCCCTCATCCGGGAGACGAAGGTTCCCGGCATCTACGTTCTCCCCGCGAGCTTCGGAGACTGTAAAATGTTCGGCTCTGTCTCACATGCGTTGGTGACAGGGTGTCATCACTGATGTGCCTGGGCCGAGCTTCAAGGAGAGCAGTCACAGACGCGCCATCGAATGGGACAGGCACGGTGTCGGCGGTCGCGTCACCCGTGCTGGTCTGGGAGTGTTATTGCCAGCTACGGCAACTACTTATCGGCACCACCGCATGTGAGACAAAGCCGCTCTTTTGACAGACCCGACCTCGCCGCAGGAAGCGAGTCGGTGGGTTGACGCCTGGTCACCTGCCCTGCGGCCGGAGGGCCTCATTGTGCCACCCGGCCCACACGCCCTCGACTGAAGTCAATCGGCGCGGATGCATTGGATGCACTCCGAGCAGCCGGACGGGCACAGTATTGCCCGTCCGGCCCAAGGAAACGGCAACCGACCTGCCATTCCCCCGTGGCGTGGAGTAACAGTCTCCCTATGACTAGCAGACGAAACCCTCATGCGGGCAGCGGGCGCAGGGCTCACGGCAGCCGGATCCGCACCGTCCTGATGATTTTGGCCACCGCGGCTGCCCTAGGCACGCCCACCCAAGCGGCGGCCTCCCCCTCGATCACCTCGGGGCCCGACTGGGACGCTATCGCCGCATGCGAATCCAGTGGCAACTGGCAGGCGAACACCGGAAACGGCCACTACGGCGGTTTGCAGTTCACGCAGTCGAGCTGGACCGCGGCCGGCGGGCTCCAGTACGCCCCGCGCGCGGACCTGGCCACCCGTAAGGAACAGATCGCCGTGGCCGAACGCCTGGCCCGTCTCCAGGGGATGTCGGCCTGGTCCTGCGCCTGAGCGACCCGCCCCCTCCCGTTGACGGAGCTAAGAGGGCGTTTAGCGTGGACGGATTGCCGCTTATGACCTAGTAGGTCCCTCGCCAGGTTGGTGTGGCCTCGTCCGGTGCTCCCCACACGCGTGGGGGTCTACCCGCCTCCTCGACCGCATCGACCACCTCCGGCTGGTGCTCCCCACACGCGTAGGGGTCTACCCCCGAACACCACCCACGGAAGACGGGCCGTGCTGTGCTCCCCACACGCGTGGGGGTCTACCCTTCTCCGACTGGTCGGATGAGATGTCCGGCTTGTGCTCCCCACACGCGTGGGGGTCTATCGCTCCACACTCAAGCGGGCAGCGCTAGCGTGATCGGGCTCCCACACGGGTGGGAACCCGATCAACCGCCACCCGCTAACTCTCTTACTCGCACGGGCACTCCCCCACGTATGAGGGCCTGTCGAGCGATGTGACGGTGATGTTCGATACCGAAGCAGTCCTCCCCACCCGCATAGCCACGGCAGGAATGACGGAAGACAGCTACAGATCAGAAGTGATTCCCTATGACCTTCTCAGTTCAGCGCGCTGGGCATTCTCACTCAATGTCACTTGAGGTTCTCAACAGGTGTCACGCAAGTGACGCTACGGCCTGCGGCTACACATGACATCGAAATGAGAAGTCATAGTGACACCGAGGTGAGGAGTAGCACGTACCGGCGGGCCACCGGACACCTCGCACCCCGCCAAGACGCCGTCTGGGACGACCCCGCCGGCGGCCGGCCCGTGCCGATCGGGCAGCACCTGGCCAACCTCCGCCGCAAGGGCGGCCTCGGCAAAGACCCCGAGCGGGCGTCGGTACGCGCGCAGCAGCTGGCCGCGATCGACCCCGACTGGAACTGCCCCTGGCCGCTGGACTGGCAACGCCACCACCGCGTCCTCGCAGATCTGGTCGACGCCGACGGCCACCTGCCCGACATCGCACCCGGCGTGCTGATGGACGGCGACGACCTCGGACGATGGTTGGAACGGCAGGAGCAGCCGGGCACCTGGAAGCTGCTGTCGAGCGAGCAGCAGGAACGGCTGACTCGGCTGGGCATCAAGCCGCTTCAGATGCCGTCTCCGGCCCCGGCAGCCGGGCGTACGGCGAAAGGCACCAGCAAGGCGCAGCAGGCGTTCCAACGCGGACTTGCAGCCTTCGCGCAGTGGGTGGAACGGGAAGGCGCCCATCGGCCGGTGCCGCGCGGCCACAGCGAACAGATCGCGGTCGACGGCGAGACCGAGCCGATGGTCGTCAAGCTGGGCGTATGGGTCTCCAACACCAAGACCCGCCGCGACAAACTCACCCCCGACCAGCGCGCCGCACTCACCGAACTCGGCATCCGATGGACATGACATCATCCCGGCCGGTGTGCTGACCGGCCACACCAGCGCCCGCAGCACGGGTTCAACTCGGCCCGCACTGGGGCAGGTCGAGGAAACGCCACCGGCAGGATGGCAGCGAGGCAGCGGGTATGACCGGTCGTTCAACGGCTCCTGTTTTCTGCTCGGATCATTCGTCGGAGGCTGGTGCGTGCTGCACCCCAGTTACTGGACGGTGAAGCGCCAGTGCCGGAAGGCGGGCTCGGCGAGGACGGCGGCGACCGTGCGGTTCGTCTCGGCGGGTGTGGTGGCCGGCGGGGTGGTGATCCGGAGGCGGGCGGTGGTGCCCTGGCACTCGGCGACCGTGGCGTGCCAGGTGGCCGGTAGCAGGGCGATGAAGCGGATGGCGGCGGTTTCGGGATGCGCTTCCGGAGGGCCGTGAAGGCGCACGTGATGAATGTGGGACATGCGTGCTCCAGTTCGAGGAGCCCCGGACCGGCTGCGGGGGCCGGTCCGGGGAGAACAGGGGGCGGGTGCTGGTCAGTGGGAGGACTTGGCCCTGGCGATGCGGGCGACGACGAAGAGGATCGCCACGGCGACAACGGCGCCCACTCCGTAGCGGACGCCGTCGCCGGCGTCGCTGGCCATCAGGGCGGCCTCGCTGCCGACCAGGGCGGCCAGAAGGACGGTGAGGGAGGCGCGGTGGGTGGAGGTGGAGGAGGACATGGGTGGTTCCTTTCCATTCGGGGTGGCGGTCAGTCTGCGAGCTTCAGGGCCTGACGGAAGGAGAGCTTGCGGTCGGTCTGCAGCAGGGCACGGCGGTAGACGCGGGCGCTGACGGTCACGATGGCCGCGGCCGCGGCGAGGGAGATGCCGAGGGCGAGGACCGGTTCCCACCAGGCGGCTTCTCCCGCGAGGACGCGAGCGGGCATGGTGACCGTGGAGGTCAGGGGGATGAAGGACAGGATCTCGCGGGTGCTGCCGGAGACGGCGATGCCGACGATGAACACCAGTGCGGTGATCGCGTTGACGGGTGTGGTGGTCGACTGGATGTCCTCGCTGCGGGTGGCGAGTGCGCCGGCGGCGGCGAACAGACAGGCCAGGACCGCGATGCCGACCACGTAGAAGAGAAGGAACCAGCCCAGTCCTGAGCTGATGTCGGCGAGGATCTCCTTCTCGCCGGTGAACAGCAGGCCTGCGATTCCGACCAGGCTGAAGAGGGTCATCTGGGCGAGTGCGAGCAGGGTGGATCCTGTGATCTTGCCGATGAGCAGGGAACGCAGGGACACGGAGCTGGCGATGAGCTCGACGATGCGGTTCTGCTTCTCCTCCACGACGCTGGTGGCGAGGGCGGCGCCGAGAAGGACGGCCGCGAGGTAGAAGAGGAATCCGAAGAAGTAGGTGGTCATCCGGACGGCGCCTTCGGGAGTCTTGTCCGGTGAGAGCAGGAGCCGGTCCAGGGCGGTGTCCTTGCTCAGGGCTTCCAGGGTGGTGCCGGCCGCGTGCGCGTTGTCGGCGAGGGCGTTCTGCTGGACGGCCGCGCCGATCCAGGTGGCGGCGATGTCGTTGTGCCCCGTGTCGCCGAGCAGGACCCAATGCCCGTTGTCCAGCAGCAGGCCGGCCTCGACCTTCCCGGAGCGCACCGCTTCGCGGACCTGTTCGGGGGACGACTCCTTCCGCACCGTGATGTCGACCTCCTGGTCCGAGCCGGCGGCGAGCTGTTCGGCCTGGGCGGTGAGTCGGCCGGCGGCCGGGTCGGCGACCGCGACAGAGATCTTCCCCATCGAGTCGGCCAGGTAGAGCTGCAGGCCGATCGCGCCGACGATCAGGGCGAGGGTGACGAGGGTGGACAGCAGGAAGCCGCGGTTGGTGAGTTTCACCGTGATCTCGCGGGCGGTGACGACCCGCCACGGGGCGGTGGGCTTCTTGCCCTTGTGGCCGGGAACGTCGCCGGCCACGGGGCGGGAGGCAGCTTCGGCACCGCCGACGGAGGCCGTCTGTTCGGGCCGGTGCTCGATGGTCGAGGTCGCGGTGCTCATGCTGCGGTCATCTCCCGGTAGATGTCGGCGATGCTGGGGACGAGGGGGGTGAAGGCGTGGACAGGGCCCCTGCCGAGGGCCTCGGTGAGGAGACGGGAACGGTCGGCGTCGGTAGCGAGTTCGATCCGGGCGCCGTCAGGGAGTTCTTCGACGGCGGTCACGCCGGGCAGGGCGCGGGCCCAGCCGGCAGGGGCACCGGTGACCAGGTGGTAGCGGGGCCGGTCGCGGTGGCGCAGGTCGTCCGCGGTGCCCTTGCCGACGACCTGGCCCTTGGCCATGACGACCAGGTCGTCGCAGAGGCGTTCGACGAGGTCGAGCTGATGTGAGGAGAAGAGGACCGGCACACCGGCGTCGGCGTATTCCCGCAGCAGTTCAGCCATCGTGTCGACGGCGTGGGGGTCGAGTCCGGAGAAGGGCTCGTCGAGGACGAGCAGCCGGGGGGTGCCCAGAAGGGCGGCCGCGATCTGGACGCGCTGCTGGTTGCCCAGGGACAGGGATTCCAGTCGCGCTTGGCTCTTGTCGGCCAGGCCCAGGCGGTCGAGCAGGCCGAGGACGTCGCGCTGGGCTGCGGCGGCGTCCTGGCCGCGCAGCCGGGCCAGGTAGACGAGCTGGCTGTGCACGGTCTGCTTCGGGTAGAGGCCGCGTTCCTCGGGCATGTAGCCGAAGTCGCGCCGGTCCGCTGCGGTGGCAGTGGCACCCTGCCACCGGACGGTGCCACCGGTGGGGGCGAGGACACCCATGATCATGCGCATGGTGGTGGTCTTGCCCGCCCCGTTGCCGCCGACGAATCCGGTCAGACGGCCTTCGCGGACCCGGAAGGACACCCGGTCGACGGCACGGTGGCTCCCGAAGTCACGGACGAGTTCTTCCAGTTCCAGCATTGCTTCTTCCTTCGCTTCGATGTGCTCGGTCAGGGGGCGGTCAGGGCAGGGGGTGCGGAGCGGCGAGCCGGGGGTCGTCCAGCCGGGCCTGGCAGCCGGTGCGCTCGGGCGCCGAGGCCAGGCGGGACAGGTGCCAGCTCCAATGGTGGGTCTCGTCCATCCGGAGGTTCTGGTAGCCCGGGGCCAGCACCTTGACGGCGTGCCAGCCCATGGCGGCCACCGCGGGCGTGAGCCGGTGGGTGAGATCGATGGCGAGGAGTCCGGCGCCGTCGGCGTTCATGGCCTCCACCAGGTCCTGCGCCGCGAGCGGTCCGGCCGTCCCGGCAGGGTCCGGAAGGGGCTCGGGGGCCTGAAAACCGTCGGCCCAGGCGCGGATCGTGTCGTAGGCGGACCGGGAGAGCATGTGGCACATCCGGTCGTGCTCCGTCACGACGGGGTCGGGGTGTGCGCTCTCGCCCCGGGCGAGCAGGGTCTGCAGCGCTGTCCGTACCTGCCAGGCCTCCTGGAATGCCTTGACGGCGGCCTCGGTCGGCCGGACCGATGCCTTCATCCCCACGGTGGCGAGCGCGCCGGTGCCGTCGGGGTCGATCAGCAGCGCGGTCATGCACCACAGGCCGGGGACGGCCAGGGGGATGCGGGCGAGGACAGGGGTGAGGCCTTGCTCCTCGGCCCGCCGCCAGACCGGCGCCAGCAGGGTGTCCTGGGGCGAGGGGCGGTAGGCCGGCAGCCGCAGCTGTCGGCCCCAAGCAGCGGTGAGGGCGTCGCGTTCGGCCACTTCGATCAGGGCCGCGCCGAGCGCCGCGTCCCGGGTGGTGCCGGACGCTGCCCCCGAAGGGCTCGGGTCGAAGAGGCGGGCGGACCGGGCGGGCCAGTCCACGAGGTCCGCCGGGACGAGAACGGGGGCTACGGTCTCCAGGGAGCGGGCCTCGTACCAGTGCAGGGCGGCCGTCTCCGCGTCCGGGTGGGCCAGGGCGTGGCCCGGGTGGCAGGCGGACAGCGTGGGCGCGCCGAGCTCGTCCGCCGTGCCGAAGCGGGTGGGGTGCGACGGCGAGGGGTGCAGGGCCCGCCGCTCGACGGCCTCACCCGCTCCACGCAGCAGCGCGTCGGTACGGGTGGTACCGCTGGCTCCGGCGTAACGGGAGGACAGCGGGGCATCGGCTGCGCCGGTGAAGCCGTCGGAAGGCTGGAGCTCGACTCCGCTGCTCCACAGCGGGTTGCCCTCGCATGGCGGAACGACCGCGTAGTTCCGGGCGACGCCCGCCGCGGGAGCCAGGGTGGCCGGGATGTCGATCACTGCGGCACCTCGCCGGTCGCGGGGGCGAGGAAGGGCAGTGCGGGGCGGCCGTCGCGCAGGGCGGTCAGGGCCAGCAGGACGCCGGCCGATCCGGTGCCCAGGTCGGTGGAGAGCCGGTATCCGTGGTGGCCGAGGAAGTCGACCCGGCCGGGCTCGGCGGCGATCGCCTCCCAGCCGATGGCGTCGAGATGGGCGTCCAGAGCACGCCGTTCGGCCGCGGCCGCGCCGTCGCCGAGGACGAGCATCTCGCCGGCCCGGCCGTGCAGCAGCCCGCAGGTGGTGGAGAAGCCGCCGTGCCGCTCAGCCAGGATGTGGTCGGCCGCGGCCCGCAGCCGCTCGTCCTCGGGCAGGTGGCGCAGGGCGGCGCGCAGAGCCATGAGGATGCCGGCCGAGCCGTCGAGCCCGGCGGTGAGAAATCGGCTGTCGAAGCGCGGGTCCTCCAAAATGTCCAGATCGCCCCGCAGTTCGGCGGTGGCCTGCTCCAGCAGGTGGCTCTCACCGGTTCGCTCGTACAGACGCAGCAGGAACAGGGCGCGTCCGCTGTGGCCGTTGAGGAGTCCCAGGCGGTTCGGGTGCGAGGCCTGCGTCATCCGCTCGGCCAGGGCCACCGCCTGCTCGGTGCGCCGGTCACCATCGCGTCGGCCGCCCAGGTACAGCGCGCCCAGCCCGAGTCCCGCCAGGCCGTTGGCCACACCCGATCCCACGTCGGGGTCGGCCTGGGCCGTGGCGAAGGCGCGGTCCAGGCTGGTGTCGGCGGCGTCGGGGCAGCCGAGTTCCGCCAGGGTGAAGGCGATACCCGCGAGTCCGGTGAAGAGTCCCGGCCCCTCGCCGGTGGCCGTCTCCGCCCGGCGCACCAGCCACTCGGTGTGCGCGGCCGGCACCTCGACGCCGGCGCGGTGCAGGGCCCACAGCACTCCGGCGGCGCCGAAGGACAAGGTGACGCCGCCGTCGGCGAGGATGAACTGCATGGCGTCGCCGGGGTAGAGGCGGTCGGTCCGCTCGGGGGTGGCGACGTCGATGATGGATTCGGCGATCGCCGAGGCGAGGGACGTGTCACGGGCCCCGTCGGCCGGCAGCACCGCGCCGTACTCGGTCACGGCACCCAGGACGTCGGGGCTCAGGCCCCGTTCCACCTGCTCAAGGAAGGCCGCGGGCAGCGGGAACTCGTGGGCGGCGGCCTCGATGAGGGTGCGGATCTTCTGCGTGCCCCACGGCACGACGTGCGGCATGGGCACGAACATCGTCAGCCGCAGCACGTCCAGGGCGTACAGGTCCACGGCCGCGCCACGCAGGTGGTCGGGGGCCCGGAAGCCGAGTGAGCCCAGGGCCTGCGGCCGCATCTCCTCGGCGGGGGTGGCGGTCTCCAGGTCGATGAAGGCGACGGTGTTGTCGGGGCGGACCAGGATGTTCCCGGGGTGGAGGTCGCCGAAGACGACGCCCCGCTCGTGCATGGCGGCCATGCCCGCGGCGATCTGGTCGAGGATGTGGAGCGCCCACTCGGTGTACTCCGCCCGTGCGCGGGGGGAGTCGTCGGCACGGCCGTGCGGGTGGCGGTCCGAGACGAGGTCCGTCAGCGGGGCGCCGTCCACGAAGTCTCGGGCCAGGAAGTAGTGCTCGTTGCCCTTGCGGACGTCGCGCAGGGCAGGGACGGAAGCGAGGCCGGCGAGTCTGGAGAGCGCCCAGTGCTCGCGCTCGAGGCGTGTGACGGCGTCGTCGCCCGCCGCGTCGAGCCCGGCCAGCGGGCGGGCCTCCTTGAGGAGGACCTCGGTCCCGTCGCGCTTGTCGACGGCACGGTAGACACCGCCGCCGTTGGAGAAGTGCAGGGCCTTGTAGACCTTGAAGGGGAAGCCCGTCAGGGTCCGGGCGCGCCGCTGGGCGAGCGCCTCCTCCAGGAAGGGGGGGATGGTCAGCCAGGCGGGGGTGTGGAAGCCGGGGCGCCGCTCGTCGGGGACGAGCTTTCCGTCCGGCGTGGTGATCGCGGGAGTGAGGGTGCCGTCCTCCAGGCGGGTGGTCCTGAGCACGAAACCCCCGTAGCGGACGTGGAGCGGGCCCTCGCGCCAGCGCAGGTCGCTCAGGATCGTGGGGGCAGGGGTGCCTCCGACCCGTTCCTCCAGGTCGTTGAGGGTCCGCTCCAGGCAGGCCTCGTCGACCGGGTAGATCGTGATGAACTTTCCGCTGGCACTGCGGTCGCCGTACTTGCTGCCGCGTCGGCCCAGGGTCTGGGCGTCGGAGATGTACTTGAACATCAGCGAGTGCTCGAGGCAGTAGGGAACGACGGCGTCGAGGAGGGCGGCGGCGTTTCCGGGGGAGGCCGCGACGTGGACCTTCCATCCCTGGTCGGGTATCCGGGAGTCGGGTGGGACGCAAACGGTCCACTCCCGGCCCCGGTTGGTGGTCCAGCCCCCGGGCAGGGGCCGGCCCTCGCGGAAGTCCTGACCGGCGGACTCGGTGGTGGGGGCGTCGTAGAAGAGGGTGTCGGCGCGGCAGAAGTCCATGAACCGGGTGTCGATCACGGTGTCTCCAGGGTCAGAAGGGCCAGAAGGGAAGCACGTAGGTGTGGTGGAGCGACTTCCACAGCGGTACGTGGCTCACCTCCACCTCGGCGGTGCCGGCGGCCGGTACCGGGGTGCGGTCGAGGTTCAGGGGGAAGGCGGCCGAGTCCAGGCCCACGGTGTCGCCCATGTCGAGGGGGAAGTAGGCGGAGACGGAGACCTGGACGGACTGGGCGGGGGCCTGACCGACCTGGGCGGTGGCGACGGGGTCGTTGAGTATCAGGCCGTTCGTCCTCAGCGTCACCTGCTGGCCGGGCCGTACGAGTTCGGCGGCGTCGCCCTGGGGCAGGACCAGCCGGGTGGTCCCGGAGGCATCGGTGATGTAGGCGGCGGCGACGGTCTCCCGGACCGGCACGAACAGCGCGGCGGTGGCGACGGCGGCGGCGAGCAGGGCGCAGACCGCCGCGACGCGGCTTCGGCGCGCCCCGGCCTCCGCGACTTCGGCGGACAGTCTCAGCGCACCGCGGATCACGATCCACGCGGCGTAGGACAGCCCGCAGGCGGCCAGGAGGATCCCGAACCAGCCGACGCGCTGGAAGGTGCCAAGCCAGGTGTTCAGCGCGGTGCCGAGCAGGTAGAGGGGGAAGGCGAGGCAGGCCAGCCCGTAGACGATGGTCCATCGGGTGGGCAGCTCGCGCTGGTAGGTACCGCCGAACAGCAGCCGGGCGATCCAGCGGCGGGCGTCGGCCATCGAGCGGTCGCGCAGGTATGGGATGTCCACATGGCTCATGAGGGCGATGTAGCCGTCGAGTTTGATGAAGGGCATCAGGTTGAGCAGGGCCGTCGCGTAGCTGGAGACGGCGAAGAAGAGCAGGCAGGTCTTGGCGCCGCCGTCGGCCAGCGGCCAGGCGGCCAGGGCGGACGCGGCGGCCAGGGAGGTCTGGACAGCAGGGCCGGCGAGGGCGGTGTGGACCCGCTGCCGCCGGTTGGGCAGCCGCCAGGCGTCCGAGACGTCGCAGAAGAACGCCGGCATCAGGTAGAAGAGCATGACGCCGATGCGGGAAGGGCGGCCTCCGTAGCGGATGAGGACGGCGGCGTGGCCCAGCTCGTGGATGGAGACGCCGATCAGCAGGGCGACGAGCACTCCGACGAAGGTGGCCGCGGACAGAGGACTGTTCAGCGTGGCTCTTACGGCATCCCACTGGGCGGCCATGGCACCCATGCCGAGCAGTATGCCCAGGCCCGCGACGGCGACCGCGCCCCGGGAGAAGAGAAGAGCGAAGAGGGGACGCAGGGCCTGCATCGTCCGCCCCGGGCGCAGCAGCGTGAGCTGAAGGGTCATCGGGGGGACGAGCACGAAGCGGGGTGCCACGGGGGGTGCGGCGGTCTTTCCGTCGTCGAGCAGACGCATGTCGTCGAGCCGGAGGACGGCGTTGCTGACGCGTTCGGCATTCCAGCCACCGCCGAGCCGGGTGGCCAGGGTCTCGTGGTCGCGCTCACCGTCGAACTCCTGCACGAGCTGGGCGAGGTGCGGGGTGATCCGCACGTAGCGGGGGCCGTGCTGGAGGACCCATTCGCCCTGTCCGTCGGCAGGCGAGTGGACCTCGGCGCTCGGGGCGAGGCGCGGACGCATCGTGTGTGCCGGGAAGGTGGGGGGCGGGGAAGTCGTGACAGCGCTCACGGGGATTCCTTGTCGGGACGGCGGGCGGGGGTGGGGGCGTGCGACACCCTTGCGGTGGTGCGGCCGGGGGGCCGGCCGGACCACCGCAGATTCCTCGGATCACCCGGAGGGGTGCTGAGGTGCGGAGGGTCAGGCGCTCACGCCGTCTCCCGCCGCGTCAGTGCGCTCGCCGGTCGCTTCTCAGGTGAGGGAGGCGAGGGAGACGACGACCGAGGCGCTGATGGTCACGCCGATGGAGACGCCGGTCCAGAAGCCGGGGGCCTCCAGGGACTCCAGCTCCTGCATCTCGACCTCGACCAGCTCGAAGTTC
>NZ_JBHSPC010000039.1:5614-73119 GCF_042656345.1 Streptomyces incanus | reverse complement strand
CGCCGAACAATTCTTGTGGAGAAAGCCCCGTGCCCCTGGCACGGGGCTTTCTGCGTTTATATCTGCGTTTATAGGGGGCCTTGGCCCCCTATCCTTTTCCTTCCTGTCTGTTTCTCTCTCAGAGGCGTCCCGCCGCCTTCAAGGCGAGGTAGGCGTCTGCCAAGGCCGGTGCCAGGTCGTCCGGGGCCGCTTCGACGACCGTGACGCCGTGGCGGCGGAGTTGTTCCGCGGTGCGGTCGCGTTCGGTCTGGGCCTGGGCTGCCGCCGCTGCCTCGTACACCGCGTCGGCGTTTCCGCGGGCCTTGGACATCTGGGCCAGGTGCGGGTCGGCGACCGAGGCGAGCAGGACCGTGTGGCGCTGGGTGAGCTGGGCCAGCACGGGGAGCAGGCCCTCCTCGATGGGGGCCGCGTCGAGCGTCGTGAACAGGACGATCAGGGAGCGGCGAGGGGCTGTGCGCAAGGCCGTGGCCGTGAGGTTTCGGGCATCGGTCTCGACGAGCTCCGGTTCGAGGATGGCCATGGCGTTGACCAGGGAAGGGAGGACGTCCCCTGCCGAGCGGCCCTGTACGAGGGCGCGGAGGCGGCGGTCGTGGGCGAGGAGGTCGACGCGGTCGCCGGCCCGGGAGGCGAGGGCTGCGAGGAGCAGCGCCGCGTCCATGGAGGCGTCCAGGCGGGGGGCGTCGCCGACCCGGCCCGCGGAGGTGCGGCCGGTGTCGAGGACCAGCAGGATGTGCCGGTCGCGCTCGGGACGCCACGTACGTACCGCCACGGCGGACTGGCGGGCTGTGGCACGCCAGTCGATGGAGCGGGTGTCGTCGCCGGGGACGTACGCGCGCAGGCTGTCGAACTCCGTGCCTTCGCCGCGGGTGAGGACGCTGGTGCGGCCGTCCAGTTCGCGCAGGCGGGCCAGCTTGGACGGCAGATGCTTGCGGCTGGTGAACGGCGGCAGCACACGGACCGTCCAGGGGATCTCGTGGGTGCCCTGGCGGGCGAACAGGCCGAGCGGGCCGTAGGACCGGACGGTGACACGGTCGGCCCGGCGGTCGCCCCGACGGGTCGGGCGCAGCCGGGTGGTGATGCGTCGGCGCTCACCCGCGGGGACCGTGAGGCGGTGCCGGGAGGCCGCCACCTCGGTGCCGGGCTGCCAACTGCTGGGGGGCCAGGCGTCACGGATACGGGCCCGGAGCGGGCGGCGGGACGGGTTGGTGACCGTCAGGGTGATGTCGGCGGTGTCGCCCAGGCGTACCGAGGTGTCGCCGGAGCGGCTGAGGCCGAGCCGGCGCACGGGGGCGGCCAGGGCGAAGTCGCAGGCACAGGCCACCGCCAGGGGGGCGTTGACGGCGAGGAGGCCCGTCCAGCCGGGTTCCCAGAGACCGACGGGGAGAGAGCCGAGTGCCGCCAGGAGGGCGGCGCGTCCGGTGAGGGCCATCAGCGGGGGACGGGGACGTGGGTGAGGATCGCGTTGATGACCGAGTCGGTCGTGACGCCTTCCATCTCGGCCTCCGGCCGGAGCTGTACGCGGTGGCGGAGGGTGGGGAGGGCGAGGGCCTTCACGTCGTCGGGGATGACGTAGTCGCGTCCCGTCAGCCAGGCCCAGGCGCGGGCGGTGGACAGGAGGGCGGTGGCTCCCCGGGGGGAGACGCCGAGGGAGAGGGACGGTGACTCGCGCGTGGCGCGGCAGATGTCGACGACGTAGGCGGTGATCTCGGGGGAGACCGTCGTCTTCGCGACCGCGGCGCGGGCCGTTTCCAGGTCGGCGGCGGTCGCGACGGGGCGTACGCCGGCGGCGCGCAGGTCCTGGGGGTTGAAGCCCTCGGCGTGGCGGGTGAGGACGTCGATCTCGTCCTGTCGGGAGGGCAGCGGGATCGTGAGTTTGAGGAGAAAACGGTCGAGCTGGGCTTCGGGGAGAGGGTAGGTGCCCTCGTACTCGACGGGGTTCTGGGTGGCGGCGACCAGGAAGGGGTCGGGAAGGGGGCGGGGGGTGCCGTCGACGGTGACCTGGCGCTCCTCCATGGCCTCCAGAAGGGATGCCTGGGTCTTCGGGGGCGTGCGGTTGATCTCGTCCGCGAGGAGGAGGTGGGTGAAGACCGGGCCGGGCTGGAAGGAGAACTCGGAGGTGCGGGCGTCGTAGACCAGGGAGCCGGTGACGTCGCTCGGCATCAGGTCGGGGGTGAACTGGACGCGCTTGGTGTCGAGGTCCAGGGCGGCGGCGAGGGTGCGGACGAGCAGGGTCTTGGCGACACCGGGGACACCTTCGAGGAGGACGTGCCCGCGGCACAGCAGGGCGACGGCGAGGCCGGTGACAGCGGGGTCCTGGCCGACCACGGCTTTGGCGATCTCGGCGCGCAGGGCTTCCAGGGAAGCACGGGCGGCGGCCGGATCCCCGGTGTGCGCGGCGTTGTCAGTGGTCGGGTCCATCATGGACGGCGTACCTCTCTTTCGAGGGCGTCGAGTCGGTCGGCGAGGGTGATCAGGGCTGCGTCGTCGCCGGGTGGCGGGCCGAACAGGAGATCGCGCACGGGCTGCCCGTCGCCGTGGAGGTGGGTGGACAGGGCGGGAAGCAGGGTCTCGGGCATGTGCGCCTGGGACACGGGGATGCCTACGAGGGGGGCGAGGCGCGTGCGGGTGGTGGAGCGGAGAGCGGTGGCCGCGCGGTCGCGGGCGTTCGCCTTGCGGTAGAGGCGGGCGTGGCCTTCGACGGTTTCGGAGGCGCGGATCGCGACGGGGAGTCTTTCGGGCACGAGCGGGCCCAGCCGGCGTGCCCGCCACAGGGCGGCCAGGGCCGCCGCGACGAAGAGCTGCGCGGTGCCCCAGATCCAGCCGGAGGGGAGCAGGTCGAAGAAGTCGCGTTCGCCTCCTTCGGAGGCGGCGGAGGCATCGGCGAGTGAGGGGAGGTACCAGACCAGATGGGGGCGGGAGCCGAGGAGCTGGAGGGCGAGCGAGGCATTGCCGTGCTCGTCGAGGTGGTTGTTGAGAAGAATGTCAGGGGCGCCGAGAAGGACCGTGTCGCCGGCCCCGGAGGCCGCCGGGACGCGTATGAGGGTGGCCAGGCGCTCGCTGGGGTAGCACTCGTCGGCGTCGAGATGGGTGGTGGTGTAGCGGATGCCGCCCGTGTCGGCGGAGCCCGCGCTGCGGGCGGCGGGCAGGGTGCAGACCGGGTCGAGGGTGGAGCCGAAGCTGGTGGCCGGATCGGCGACGACGCCCGGGGCGAGCCGGTCGACGGACGCGCTGCCGGAGGAGACCAGGACGGTGCGGCCGCCGGAGTCGGCGAAGGCGGAGTGCAACCGCGACTGCTGGTGGTGCGTCAGGAGGTCGGGGACGGCGACCAGGAGGGTCGTGTCGGGTTTCGCGGCGGCGGACGCCTCTTCCAGGGTGGTGACCACGCGTGTGTCCACACCGCGGTCGGCCAGGAGTTCGGCGACCGCGCGGCTGCCGAGGGGGTCGGCGGAGCGCGGGTCGAGTTCGCCGTGGTGGGCGTCGGAGCGGGCCACGGCGATGACGACGGCCGCCACGACCAGCAGCGCGAGCGCGAGGAGGACACCTCGTGTGCGGGTCCACACCTGGCGGGCGGTGGGCGAGGCCGAGGTGGAGGGGAGCGGTACCTCGGTCGTCATCCGGCGGCCCCCTGGCGTGCGTTGTCGTCCGTGGTGCTGTCGCTGTGGTTCCGGGTACCGGCGGGGGTGCCCGCGAGCCGGGGTTTGCTCCGCTCCAGGTCGCGGTCGAGTTCGGTGATCTGCCGGTATGACTCCTCCGTCGCGGTGCGGCCGCCGTATGTCACGTCGTCGAAGCTCCGGGCCGCGGTGTGCAGCCGGCCGGTGTGGGCGGGCAGTGTGCGGCCGGCCTCCGCGGCGGCCTCGTCGGCGGTGCGGCCGGGGTGGATGTCGAGCAGGGCACGTTCCTCCAAGGAGCGGACGATGGCGCGCATGCGTTCCTGGACGGCCTGGTTCCAGTGGCCCTGGGCGGCGTGCGCCTCGGCGGCCGCGCGGTGTTCGGCGGCGCTGCGGGGGCGGTCGTCGAACAGGACGGGAGCGGAGGACGGCCGGCGGCGCGGGGTGCCCAGGCGCCACCACAGGGCGCCCAGGACGGCGAGCACGGCGACGACGATGACGAGCAGTCCGAGCGCACCGCCGGGCGTCGCGGTGGAAGCGGCGTCGAACAGCTTGCCGACCCATCCCCAGAAGGCGTCCAGGGCCCGCTGGAACCAGCTGGGGTCGTTCTCGTGGTACATCTGCTTGGACAGTTCGCGCCGGGCCGCCTCCCGCGCGGGGTCACGCGGGAGGGTGATGGGCGGTTCGCCGTCACCGCGCGGCAGCGCCCGGACTGCGCTGCCGGCGGCTTCGGGCAGCGTCTGCGCCGATGTGAGCACGGTGAGTACTCCCCCCGCGATGTGCACCCTGTCAGCTTCCCGGGATGGTGCCGGGCCCGTAGCCCTGGACCCCGGCGGCGCGGCCCAGTTCGAGGTCGAGGGCCTCGCGGCGGATGCGCTGGTCGATGTAGAGGAGCACGGTGACGCCGGCCTGGATCGGGTACGTGATCATGGCCCCGACGACCGCGCCGATACCGGTGATGATGAGGAACGTCCAGCCGATGTCGCTGCCGGCGCTGTTGAGGAAACCGGTGATGCCGTCGCCGGTGACGGCCATGGCGATCAGGGTGAAGGGGATGACGACGAGCGATGCGACGAAGCCCGCGATGATCCCCGCGAGCAGCTGGATGCCGAAGATCCGCCACCAGGAGCCGCGCACCAGCTTCGCGGAACGGCTCATCGCCTTCAGGACGCCCTGCTTCTCCAGCATCAGCGTCGCGGAGGCCAGCGAGTAGCGGATCATCAGCCACAGGGCGACGACGCCGGCGCCGAGGATGCCCAGGACGGTGAGTACCACCGCGCCCGCACCGCCGACCGTGACGGCCATGACGATGCCCGGCAGCGCGCCCGCCACGACGACGGCCACGGCGATGAGTATCAGCAGGCAGATCAGGCCGAACAGCCTCAGGACCTGGGGACGGGCGTCGCGCCAGGCCTCGGCGACGGTGACCGACGTGCCGAGTACGGCGCGGCTGGTGACGGTGGTGAGCAGGGCGGTGGCGGCGACGGTGCCGATCAGACCGACGAGATAGACGATCCCGGAGTTGATCAGGGAGTCGCCCATGGCGGCGGTCAGCTCGTCGAAGGTGGCGCTCTGGTCGCTGAGGGTGGCGGAGCTGGGGCTGTCCAGGAAGAACCCCTGGACGAGGACGACGACGATCTCGGTGAGGACGGCGACGGTCAGCGCGATGCCGAGGACCGTGCGCCAGTGGGTGCGCATGGTGGAGACCGCGCCGTCGAGGATCTCGCCCACGCCGAGCGGGCGGAGCGGGATCACACCGGGCTTGGCCGCGGGCGGGGGCCCGCCCCAGGACCCGTACCCGCCGGATCCGCCGTATCCCCCGGGTCCGCCGTAACCGGGTCCGCCGTAACCGGGCCCGCCGGGGGGCGGGGCGCCCCAGCCCGGCGGAGGCGGTGGGGGAGTCCGGCCGGGGTCCGCTGCGCCGGGCCGGCCGGTGGGCGCGGACCACTGGCCCGGCGGCTGCTCCTTCGACCAGCCAGGCTCCTGCGGGGCGGGCTGCTCGGGGTTCGGGCGCTCTGCGGGCTCGGCAGGTCCGGACGCACCCGGTCCCTGCCCTTCGGAGGGGGCGGATCCGGGCGAAGCCCAGCCCGGAGTGTCGTTCATCGTCGCTCCTTCACGGTGCCCGTCCGCGGTCGCGGCGGCAGGTTCGCAGCCATCGTGCCATGGGGTGGTCGACGACGGACCGGCCGAGGTGCGGACTGTGCCTTCAATTGTCCGCGTTCCAGGGGGCAGACTGGCCGCATGGCTGATCAGTACGCACACAGCGGCGACCACAAGCGGCCGACCGACATCCCGGTGATCCGCTGGGAGGAGCCACCGGAAGGGCCCGTTCTGGTGCTGCTCGACCAGACCGGACTGCCGGCCGAGGAGGTCGAGCTCGTCTGCACGGACGCCCCCGCGCTCGTGGAGGCGATCCGCTCGCTCGCCGTGCGCGGTGCGCCACTGCTGGGCATCGCCGGGGCGTACGGCGTCGCCCTCGCCGCCGTACGGGGCTTCGACGTGGACGACGCCGCCGCCGCGCTGGAGGGTGCCCGGCCCACCGCGGTGAACCTCGGGGTGGGGGTGCGCCGGGCCCTGAGTGCCCACCAGGGTGTTCTCGCCCGCGGCGGCGATCTGCGGGAGGCGGCCGGGGCCGCGCTGGACGCGGCACGGCGGCTGCACCGCGAGGACGCCGAGGCCAGCGCCCGGATGGCCCGCCACGGGCTGGCGCTGCTGGGCGAGCTGATGCCCGGCGGCGGGCACCGGATCCTCACCCACTGCAACACCGGCTCACTGGTGTCGGGCGGTGAGGGCACGGCGTTCGCGGTGGCGCTGGCCGCGCACCGGGCGGGCCGGCTCAGGCGGCTGTGGGTGGACGAAACGCGCCCGTTGCTGCAAGGTGCTCGCCTGACGGCATACGAGGCCGCCCGCAGCGGCATGGCGTACACACTGCTCACCGACAGTGCGGCGGGATCGCTGTTCGCGGCGGGTGAGGTGGACGCGGTACTGATAGGGGCGGACCGCATCGCGGCCGACGGCTCGGTGGCGAACAAGGTGGGGAGTTATCCGCTCGCCGTGCTCGCGCGGTACCACCATGTGCCGTTCATAGTGGTGGCACCGGTGACGACGGTCGATCCCCGGACACCGGACGGGGCGTCCATCGAGGTCGAGCAGCGCCCCGGCCATGAAGTGACCGAGGTCACGGCACCGCAGGTGCCGATGGCCGGAACCGAAGCGGGAGGCGGGATTCTTGTGGCACCCCTGGGGACCCAGGCGTACAACCCGGCGTTCGACGTGACACCACCAGAACTGGTCACGGCGATCGTCACGGAGGAAGGTGCCGTCTCACCCGTGACGGCAGAGGCCCTGGCCGCACTGTGTGCCAGGTCACGCCAGGTCACGAATAGCTAATGGGATGATGTCGTTTATGAAGGGACGAGTCCTTGTCGTCGACGACGACACCGCACTGGCCGAGATGCTCGGCATTGTGCTGCGTGGTGAAGGTTTTGAGCCGTCTTTCGTAGCCGACGGCGACAAGGCGCTGGCCGCTTTCCGTGAGGCCAAGCCCGATCTGGTGCTGCTGGATCTGATGCTGCCCGGCCGGGACGGCATCGAGGTGTGCCGCCTGATCAGGGCGGAGTCCGGGGTGCCGATCGTGATGCTCACGGCGAAGAGCGACACCGTTGATGTCGTGGTCGGCCTGGAGTCCGGTGCCGACGACTACATGGTCAAGCCGTTCAAGCCGAAGGAGCTGGTCGCCCGGATCCGGGCACGGCTGCGCAGGTCGGAGGAGCCGGCGCCGGAACAGCTCGCCATCGGCGACCTGGTGATCGACGTGGCCGGGCACTCCGTGAAGCGGGAGGGGCAGTCGATCGCGCTGACGCCGCTGGAGTTCGACCTGCTGGTCGCGCTGGCCCGCAAGCCGTGGCAGGTGTTCACGCGTGAGGTGCTGCTGGAACAGGTCTGGGGCTACCGTCACGCGGCCGACACCCGGCTGGTGAACGTCCATGTCCAGCGGCTGCGCTCCAAGGTCGAGAAAGACCCGGAGAAGCCGGAGATCGTGGTGACCGTCCGTGGTGTCGGCTACAAGGCGGGACCGAGCTGACATGTCCGGTGACAGTGCCGCTTCGGGCTCCGGCCGGGCCGGGGAGCGACCGGAGCGGCCTGTCGGCCGGACGTCCGGGGACCGCACCTCGGTGCGTTCCCGCTGGGGGCGTCTCCTGGAGGGCGGGCTGCTCCGGGGCGGAGTCCAGGGCAGCCCGGTCATCCGCCTGTTCGCGCGCTGGGTGCGCCGGCCGCTGCTGCCCGTCATGCGGCTGTGGCGGCGCAACATCCAGCTCAAGGTCGTCGTCACCACGCTGCTGATGTCGCTGGGTGTGGTCCTGCTGCTGGGTTTCGTCGTCATCGGCCAGGTGCGCAACGGCCTGCTGGACGCCAAGGTGAAGGCGTCCCAGAGCCAGGCCACCGGCGGGTTCGCGGTGGCCAAGCAGCAGGCCGACGAGGCCGCGAGCGGCACCGGCGAGGATGCCTCCGCGGTGGACGGCAGGTCCTCGCAGAGCGTCATCCAGTGGATGAGCGACCTCGTGGAGTCGCTCTCCAGCGGCGGCCAGGGCGCCTTCGACGTGGTCACCCTGCCCATGGGCGACGAGGGCGGCGGGGGACGCGGTCCGCGCGCCTCGGGGCACGTCGACCCCTCGATGAGCGTGCCCGGCAATCTGCGGGACGGGATCGACACCAGTACCGGGGCCGCGCAGCGGTACACGCGGATCGTCTACAGCAACGGCGCGGACTCCCAGCCCGGTCTGGTCATCGGCAAGCAGGTCAACGACCCCAACGGTGATCCGTACCAGCTGTACTACCTCTTCCCGCTGACGCAGGAGGAGAAGTCGCTGAGCCTGGTCAAGGGCACGCTGGCGACCGCCGGTCTGTTCGTCGTCGTCCTCCTCGGGGCCATCGCCTGGCTCGTGGTGCGGCAGGTCGTGACGCCGGTGCGGATGGCGGCCGGGATCGCGGAGCGGCTGTCCGCCGGGCGGCTGCAGGAACGGATGAAGGTCACCGGCGAGGACGACATCGCGCGGCTCGGCGAGGCCTTCAACAAGATGGCGCAGAACCTCCAGCTGAAGATCAACCAGCTTGAGGACCTGTCGCGGATGCAGCGCCGGTTCGTGTCGGACGTGTCCCACGAACTGCGGACACCGCTGACGACCGTACGGATGGCGGCGGACGTCATCCATGAGGCGCGTGAGGACTTCGACCCGGTGACCGCACGGTCGGCCGAACTGCTCGCCGACCAGATCGACCGGTTCGAGTCACTGCTCTCGGACCTGCTGGAGATCAGCCGCTTCGACGCGGGCGCTGCTGCCCTGGAGGCGGAGCCGGTCGACCTGCGGATCGTCGTACGGCGCGTGGTCGGCGGGGCCGAGCCGCTCGCCGAGCGCAAGGGCACGCAGATCAAGGTGGTCGGCGACCGGCAGCCCGTCGTCGCCGAGGTCGACACGCGGCGCGTGGAGCGCGTCCTGCGCAACCTCGTCGTCAACGCGGTGGAGCACGGTGACGGCAAGGACGTCGTCGTCAAGCTCGCCGTGGCGGGCGGGGCGGTCGCGATCGCGGTGCGGGACTACGGCGTCGGGCTCAAGCCCGGTGAGGCGACCCGGGTCTTCAGCCGCTTCTGGCGGGCGGACCCGGCACGCGCGCGGACCACGGGCGGCACCGGACTGGGGCTGTCCATCGCCCTGGAGGACGCGCGGCTGCACGGCGGCTGGCTCCAGGCATGGGGCGAGCCGGGCGGCGGCTCGCAGTTCCGGCTGACCCTGCCCCGGACGGCGGACGAGCCGCTGCGGGGCTCCCCGATACCGCTGGAGCCCAGGGACTCGCGGCGCAACCGCGGACTCGGCGACGCCGGTGCGCCGCACGGCGGCGGGTACGGGGACGGCGAGAAGCGGGCCACCCTGCCCGCGTCGTCCGCGGACACCGAGGGCTCGGCCCGCGCGGCCCTTGATCCGCTCGCCCCGCTGTCGGCCGCCGTGACACCCACGGCCGACCCGACGGCGCTGCCCGGCAACGGCGCGCGCGTGGTGTCGCGGCCGGCTGCGGGCGCGCCGCGCCGGGGTGAGCCGGCGGGACCGGTCGCCGGGGACGCGACGCCCGCCGGCGCGGGTGCCGATGCCGGTGCCGGTGGGGCTGCCGACGCCGATGACGTGGACGAGTTGGACGATGTGGATGGCTTGGACGATGTGGACGGCCTTGGGGACAGGCAGGGGGAGACTTCGCGTGGGCGGTGAGCGCGCAGGACGCGACCGAAGGACGCCGGCACGGATGATCGCGTACGCCACCAGTGGTGCCGTACTGCTGGCCGGGTGCGCCTCGATGCCCGACAACGGGGATCTGCGGGGCGTGGAGTCCACGCCCCTGCAGGACGCGCAGGTGCGGGTGTTCGCGATGCCGCCGAGCGAGGACGCGTCGCCCACACAGATCGTGCAGGGCTTCCTCGAGGCGCTGACGAGCGACGATCCGGACTACAGGACCGCGCGCCAGTATCTGACCGCCGAGGCGGCGGATGGCTGGCAGCCCGAGCGGTCCACCACGGTGCTGGCGGACGGGCCGGGCACGCAGGCCGACCCGCCGGGCCGGGAGAAAACCGGCGAGGTCTCCTTCACCCTGACCGGCGAGAAGGTCGCCACCGTGGACGCGCAGCAGGCGTACGCGTCCGCCACCGGGCCGTACAACAAGCTCGTGCATCTCACGCAGGACGCGAAGAGCGGGCAGTGGCGCATCGACGGGGTGCCGCAGGGCGTCGTCATGGGAAAGTCGGACTTCCAGCGCAACTACATGTCCGTCAGCAAGTACTACTTCGCCTCGAACACCGTGGGGACCGCCGCGGACGGGCCTCCGATGGCGGTCGCCGACCCGGTGTACGTCCGCAGTCATGTGGAGCCCACCAGCCAGATGGTGCGTTCCCTCCTGGGCGGGCCCACCAGCTGGCTGGACCCGGTCGTCAGGTCGAGTTTCCCCGCAGGCGTGGCGCTGCACGAGGACGCCGGACCGCTGACGGCGGACGACCGCGGCAAGCTGACCGTGCCGCTCAACGACAAGGCGGCCGGCACCGGCATCAAGCGGTGCAAGGAGATGGCCGCCCAACTGCTGTTCACGCTGCGCAACCTCAGCCCCGCGGTGGACGAGGTCGAGCTGCGGGCCGACGGGAAGCAGCTGTGCTCGCTGACCCAGGAGGCCACCGGGACCGTGGCCGACCGGGGCTCGCTGAACAGCCCCGACTACCTGTACTTCGTCGACGAGGAGCACCGGCTGGTGCGGATCCCCGCCGGCGGCGACGCCACCCAGCCGGACCCGGTGCCCGGGGCGCTGGGTGAGGCCGAGACCAAGCTGCGGTCGGTGGCCGTCTCGCGGGACGAACGCACGGCGGCCGGGGTCGCACTCGACGGGGGGGCGCTGTACGTCGGATCGATCGTGCCGGGCGGTTCGCTCGGGGAGTCCGTGCTGGGGAGCCAGGGCAAGTCCGAGGACGACCGGCTGACCGCGCCCAGCTGGGATGCGCAGGGTGGCCTGTGGGTGGCCGACCGCGACCCCGCCGATCCGCGGCTGTTCCTGCTCGAGGAGGGCGCGGGCGAGCCGCTGGAGGTGCGCACTCCGGGCCTGGACGGGCGTATCCAGGCGGTCCGGGTGGCCGCCGACGGGGTCAGGATCGCGCTCGTCGTGGCGAAGGGCGACCGGCGCTCCCTGATGATCGGACGGATCGAGCGGGGCGGGACGAACGGCCGGGAGGGGCCGGCCGGACCGGCCGAGAAGACCGGCGCGCGGCCCACCGTCACCGTGCTGCAGATGCGGCCCGCGACGCCCGAGTTGGAGAAGGTCACCGCCATGTCGTGGACCGGCGACAGCCGGCTCGTCGTGGTCGGGCGCGAGGAGGGAGGTGTGGAGCAGATGCGGTACGTCGAGGTCGACGGCTCCATACCGGAGGTCCCGCAGCCCGCCGCCCTGACCGGAGTCGAGTCGGTCACCGCATCCGCCGACGAACAGATGCCGCTGATGGCGCACTCGGTGGACGGGATCGTCCGGCTGCCGTCGGGGGCCCAGTGGCAGAAGGTGACGGAAGGAACCGCGCCGGTCTATCCGGGGTGAGCGCCCGCCGGTCGAGCGCCGGGCGTGCCGGGCGAACCCGGTGGAGTTTTCCACAGGGGTGGCCGGGTGCGGTGGGCCTTGGCACAGTGGGGTCATGCGGGGCTGGTCGCAGGATCTTTCCGACCTGGTGCTTCCGGCCGAGTGCGGCGGATGCGGCAGGCCTCGTGCGGTGCTGTGCGCCCGGTGCCGTACGGCGCTGAGCGGTGCCGCGCCTCGCCGGGTGCGGCCGGAGCCGGAACCGGCCGGGCTGCCGGTGACGCACGCCGCGGCCCGGTACGCGGACGAGGTGCGCGCCACGTTGCTGGCCCACAAGGAGCGCGGTGCCCTGGCCCTGACCCGGCCGCTGGGCGAAGCCCTGGCGGGAGCGGTGCGCGCGGGGCTGCGGGAGGCGTCGCCGCCGGGCTCCGGTGAGCTTGTGGGGCCGGTCCACGGCGACCGTGGCGTGGTGCTGCTGGTGCCCGTGCCGTCCGCGTCACGGGCCGTGCGGGCCCGTGGCCATGACCCGGCCCTGCGGATCGCCCGGGCGGCGGCGGGTGCGCTGCGGCGGCAAGGGGTACCCGCTTCGGTGCTTCCCGCGCTGCGGCAGCGGCGGGGCGTGGCCGACCAGTCGGGACTCGACGCCCGGCAGCGGCTGGCCAATCTCGCCGGCGCGCTGGCGGTGGCGCCGGGCTGTGGCCGGTTGTTGAGTGGTGGGCAGGTCGTCCTCGTGGACGACCTGATGACCACCGGGGCGTCGCTGGCGGAGGCCGCGCGTGCGGTGCGGACCGCGCTGCGGGCCCCGGACGCGGTGGATCACGCGAGATCCGCCGAGACGTGCACGCGGCCGCGTACGGAGGTACGTGTGAGAGTGGGGGCGCAGGTGCGGGAACAAGTGGATCTCAGGGCCGATTCGAGTATTTCGGCGCCCGCGTTCGTGTACAGAGGTGAGACGTGGGAAAGGAGAGGAGAACAGCGAAACGGATCGGCTCAGGCGAGGGCGGGTCGGTGGTCCGGCCTGTCAGTGGGTACGGCGGGTACGGACAGGGCCGACCGGCCCATTGACGTGAAGTGCGCTGCCGTTGTTGCGGCTTCGCCGGATTCTTTCGAAATAAACCGGAACTGATGGGGAACTTGCATCGTTGCAGGTAGTGAGAGCATAAATTCACCTGAACGGAGGTATGCGGCAGGAGAGGGTGACGCCATCCGTCCGAGCGAGATATGTTCGGTTGTGAGGGAAAGCCGCAGGCCACACCTCTTGAATCCGAATGCCGTGCTGCGGGTTTTTCATTATCACCCGGGCCGGTGGAGTGGAGATCTCGCCCGTGGGGGAGGTGGAAGTCACCGAGTCCGAGGTTCCGGGGCTGCCCGGAGCTTGGTGTAAAAGGGAGACGCTCCGCACCGAGGCGGAGTGATCCGGGAACGGAGTTCTGCGTGGACATCGTCGTCAAGGGCCGCAAGACCGAGGTGCCCGAGCGGTTCCGGAAGCACGTGGCCGAGAAGCTGAAGCTGGAGAAGATCCAGAAGCTCGACGGCAAGGTGATCAGCCTCGACGTCGAGGTGTCCAAGGAGCCCAACCCCCGACAGGCCGACCGCAGCGCCCGGGTGGAGATCACACTCCACTCCCGCGGTCCGGTGATCCGGGCGGAGGCGGCGGCGGGCGACCCGTACGCGGCGCTCGACCTGGCAGCGGAGAAGCTGGACGCCCGGCTGCGCAAGCAGCACGACAAGCGTTACTCGCGGCGTGGCGCGCGCAGGATCTCGGCAGCGGAGGTCCCCGCCCACGTCCCCGACGCGGCGACACTGAACGGCACGGGGGCGCAGTCCTCCGAGGGGACGCAGGGAGCCGTCCCCACCAAGAAGATCGGCTCGCTGGAGGTGCAGGGCGAAGGGCCCCTCATCGTCCGCGAGAAGACCCACGTGGCCGCCCCCATGACCCTGGACCAGGCGCTCTACGAGATGGAGCTGGTCGGGCACGACTTCTATCTGTTCGTCGACTCCGAGACCAAGGAACCCAGTGTCGTCTACCGACGGCACGCCTACGACTACGGCGTGATCCACCTCAGCACGGACACCATGGTCACGCAGCCACACGCTCCCGAGGCGGGCGGGACGCTCGGCGGCTGACCGAGCCGAGTCGCAGTCGGACCGGTGCCCCTGGTGCGCGCATGTGCGCCCCCAGGGGCACCGGTGTGCGACCACTTCGCACCCCGAGCTGTCACCCCGGCGCCGTCCGGGCATGGAATCATGGCGGCAACGGCCCAAACGGTGGGCCGTTGCCTTGGGTTGGCGATGGCTCAGGACCACAGGCCACAGCCTTCAGGGGGAGGAACGATGGCGGACAGCTTCGGACCGATGCGTGGAGAGGACTCCGACGACGGCGGCACCGGCATGGGGCCGGACGCGGACTCCGGGTACGGGGAGCCGGCGAAGGAGTCGGACCGGGAGCCGATCAGAGTCCTCGTGGTGGACGACCACGCGCTGTTCCGCCGCGGCCTGGAGATCGTGCTCGCGGCCGAGGAGGGCATCCAGGTCGTCGGCGAGGCGGGGGACGGCGCGGAAGCGGTGGAGAAGGCCGCCGACCTGCTGCCGGACATCGTCCTGATGGATGTGCGGATGCCCAAGCGGGGCGGTATCGAGGCGTGCACTTCCATCAAGGAGGTGGCCCCCAGCGCGAAGATCATCATGCTGACGATCAGCGACGAGGAAGCCGACCTCTACGACGCCATCAAGGCGGGCGCGACCGGTTACCTCCTCAAGGAGATCTCCACGGACGAAGTGGCCACCGCCATCCGAGCGGTGGCCGACGGACAGTCGCAGATCAGCCCGTCCATGGCGTCGAAGCTGCTCACCGAGTTCAAGTCGATGATCCAGCGCACCGACGAGCGCCGGCTGGTGCCCGCGCCCCGGCTGACGGACCGTGAACTCGAAGTACTCAAGCTCGTGGCCACGGGGATGAACAACCGGGACATCGCCAAGGAGCTGTTCATCTCCGAGAACACCGTGAAGAACCATGTGCGCAACATCCTGGAGAAGCTGCAGCTGCACTCCAGGATGGAGGCGGTGGTCTACGCGATGCGGGAGAAGATCCTCGAGATCCGCTGAGTGGTGTCAGGCGAAGGAGCGGGCCAGCTCCCCGATGAGCGGCTCACGCAACTCCGGCGCGTCGACCCGCTCCACGCGGACGTCCGTGCAGTCCACCCAGCCCGCCGCCTCGACCAGGGCCTGCGCGACGGCGGGGACCGCCTTGGGGCCGTCCAGCGTGATCTGCTTCGCGACCAGGGTGCGGCCCTCACGGGCGGGGTCGACGCGGCCGACGAGCCGGCCACCGGCGAGCACGGGCATCGCGAAGTAGCCGTGCACCCGCTTCGGCTTCGGCACGTAGGCCTCCAGGCGGTGGGTGAAGCCGAAGATCCGCTCGGTGCGCGCCCGCTCCCAGACCAGGGAGTCGAACGGGGACAGCAGCGTCGTACGGTGGCGTCCGCGCGGGGGCGTGGCGAGGGCCTCCGGATCGGCCCAGGCCGGCTTGGACCAGCCTTCGACCGCGACCGGCACCAGGCCCGAATCGGCGATCACCGCGTCGACCTGCTCGCCCTTGAGCCGGTGGTAGTCGGCGAGGTCCGCGCGGGTGCCGACGCCGAGTGACCTGCCGGCCAGGCGGACCAGGCGGCGCAGGCACTCGGCGTCGTCCAGCTCGTCGTGCAGCAGGGCATCCGGGATCGCGCGCTCGGCGAGGTCGTAGACCCGCTTCCAGCCGCGGCGCTCGACGCACACCACCTCTCCGTACATCAGGGCCCGCTCGACGGCGACCTTGGCGCCGGACCAGTCCCACCACTCGCTGGTGCGCTTCGCGCCGCCCAGGTCGGTTGCCGTGAGCGGGCCCTGGGCGCGGAGCTGCTTGACGACCTGGTCGTAGGCGCCGTCGGGCAGCTCGTGGTTCCAGTGCGGGCGGGCGCGGTAGGCGCGGCGGCGGAAGGCGAAGTGCGGCCACTCCTCGACCGGCAGCAGGCAGGCCGCGTGCGACCAGTACTCGAACGCGCGCGGCTCGGCCCCGCTCTTCCAGTACGCGTCCTCGACCGTCGCCCGGCCGACGGCGCCGAGGCGGGCGTAGGGGATCAGCTCGTGGGAGCGGGCGAGGACGGAGATGGTGTCGAGCTGCACCGCGCCCAGGTGACGCAGGACCCCCCGGACGCCGGAGCGGCGGTCCGGGGCGCCCAGGAAGCCCTGGGCCCGCAGGGCGATGCGGCGGGCCTCGGCCGCCGAGAGGTCCGTGGACGGACGAGGGAGGGTCGTCATACGTCCGCACGATAGAGGGCGGCACTGACAACGGCCGGGGCGGCGGACTGGGGCAGTGGGCCGGGGCAGTGGGCCGGGGCCCGCCCGGCGGACCGAGGCCGGATGCGGTCGGCGGTGCTTGTCCGGACGGGGCTCCGGCCCGAGCCGTCGGACAGGCCACCGAACTCTGGGCGGACACCGGTTCGGGACGATCCGAGCCGCCCCTTGCCGCCCCTGCTCCAGGCCGGAGATCGTACGGAGATCGAACCAAAGGGGTCCGGGGATCGGGCTGGGGCGGTCTGGAGGCCGGGCTGGTGCGGTCCGGGGATCGGTCCGGGTCCGGGGGCGTCACTCCTTGGCGGGCAGGTAGGGGGTCGTCGACGCGAGGCCCAGGTCGGACGGGAGCAGGGAGCCGATCCAGCAGTCGCGCAGCACCCCCTTGTTGTTGAGCGAGGAGCGCAGGGTGCCCTCGAGGACGAAGCCCGCCCGTTCCGCCACCGCGCGGGAGGCCCGGTTGCCGACCTCGGCGCGCCATTCCACGCGGTCGACGGACATTTTCGTGAAGGCCCAGCGCGACACGCTGACCGCGGCCTCGGTGACGTAGCCGTGTCCGCGGTGCTCCTTGACGCCCCAGTAGCCGATCTCCCCCACCCCCAGGGACCGCAGGGTGATGCCGAGCATGCCGATGAGCTCCCCGGAGGGGAGGAAGGCGCCGAAGGTGAACATCGAACCCCCCGCCCAGCCGTCCGGGGCCATCTGCTCCGTGAAGCCCCGCGCGTGCTCGGGAAGGTACGGGGAGGGAACCGTGGTCCAGCGCTGGATGTCGGAGTCCTGGCAGGCGGCGTACACGGCGTCGGTGTCCTGAGGGCCGACCGCGCGCAGCAGAAGACGGTCGGTGGTGAGGGTGACGGGGTCCATCGGCCGATTCTGCTCACGGAGGAGAGAGCGGCGCCAACTCTTTGCCGTACGTGAGGGAAGGGTCACTCTTCGTGTCATTCGGTGGGTGGGGCGGCACCATCCGGAGGGCCCGGGCGTTGTCCCTTTGAAAGCAGCCGTGAAACAGATATGACGCTGTGCGCGGCCACGGTCACGGCAGGCCTCCCGGCGTGGTGGGGTCCTCGCATACGATGGCCGTTGCTCAGCAATGAAATGGAAACCGACCGTCCCAGGCCCGACCGGCAAGGAGACCACCCCCCGTGTCCGTCCTCTCCAAGATCATGCGTGCAGGCGAAGGCAAGATCCTGCGCAAGCTGCACCGCATCGCGGGCCAGGTCAACTCCATCGAAGAGGACTTCGTCGACCTCTCCGACGCCGAGCTGCGGGCCCTCACCGATGAGTACAAGCAGCGGTATGCCGACGGCGAGAGCCTGGACGACCTGCTCCCCGAGGCCTTCGCCACCGTCCGTGAGGCCGCCAAGCGCGTCCTGGGCCAGCGGCACTACGACGTGCAGATCATGGGCGGTGCCGCCCTGCACATGGGGTACGTGGCCGAGATGAAGACCGGTGAGGGCAAGACCCTCGTCGGCACCCTGCCCGCGTATCTCAACGCGCTGTCCGGCAAGGGCGTCCACATCATCACCGTCAACGACTACCTGGCCGAGCGCGACTCCGAGATGATGGGCCGCGTCCACAAGTTCCTCGGTCTGGACGTCGGCTGCATCCTGGCCAACATGACGCCGGCCCAGCGCCGCGAGCAGTACGGCTACGACATCACGTACGGCACGAACAACGAGTTCGGCTTCGACTATCTGCGCGACAACATGGCGTGGTCCAAGGATGAGCTGGTCCAGCGCGGCCACAACTTCGCCATCGTCGACGAGGTCGACTCGATCCTCATCGACGAGGCCCGTACGCCGCTGATCATCTCCGGCCCGGCCGACCAGGCCACCAAGTGGTACGGCGACTTCGCCAAGCTGGTCAAGCGCCTCAAGCGCGGCGAGCCCGGCAACCCCCTCAAGGGCATCGAGGAGACCGGCGACTACGAGGTCGACGAGAAGAAGCGCACCGTCGCCATCCACGAGTCCGGAGTCGCCAAGGTCGAGGACTGGCTGGGCATCGACAACCTCTACGAGTCGGTCAACACCCCGCTGGTGGGCTACCTGAACAACGCCATCAAGGCGAAGGAGCTCTTCAAGCGCGACAAGGACTACGTGATCATCGACGACGAGGTCATGATCGTCGACGAGCACACCGGCCGTATCCTCGCGGGCCGCCGCTACAACGAGGGCATGCACCAGGCGATCGAGGCGAAGGAGGCGGTGCCGATCAAGGACGAGAACCAGACGCTCGCCACCATCACCCTCCAGAACTTCTTCCGCCTCTACAAGCGCAGCGACCACGGGGGCAAGGAACAGCCCGGCCTGTCCGGCATGACCGGTACGGCGATGACCGAGGCCGCCGAGTTCCACCAGATCTACAAGCTCGGCGTGGTACCCATCCCGACCAACCGGGACATGGTCCGCAAGGACCAGGCAGACCTGATCTACCGCACCGAGGTCGCCAAGTTCGAGGCCGTCGTCGACGACATCGAGGAGAAGCACGGCAAGGGCCAGCCGATTCTGGTCGGCACCACTTCGGTGGAGAAGTCCGAGTACCTCTCGCAGCAGCTCAGCAAGCGCGGCATCCAGCACGAGGTGCTGAACGCCAAGCACCACGACCGTGAGGCGACGATCGTCGCCCAGGCCGGCCGCAGAGGCGCCGTCACCGTGGCGACCAACATGGCCGGTCGTGGTACGGACATCAAGCTCGGAGGCAACCCCGAGGACCTCGCCGAGGCGGAGCTGCGCCAGCGCGGCCTCGACCCCGAGGAGCACATCGAGGAGTGGGCGCAGGCCCTGCCGGAGGCGCTCGCGCGGGCCGAGGAAGTGGTCAAGGCCGAGAAGGACGAGGTCGAGCGGCTCGGCGGGCTCTACGTGCTCGGCACCGAGCGGCACGAGTCGCGGCGGATCGACAACCAGTTGCGCGGCCGTTCCGGCCGTCAGGGCGACCCCGGCGAGTCCCGCTTCTACCTGTCGCTCGGCGACGACCTGATGCGCCTGTTCAAGGCCCAGATGGTCGAGCGCGTGATGTCCATGGCGAACGTCCCGGACGACGTGCCGATCGAGAACAAGATGGTCACGCGCGCGATCGCGTCGGCCCAGTCGCAGGTCGAGACGCAGAACTTCGAGACCCGTAAGAACGTCCTGAAGTACGACGAGGTCCTCAACCGCCAGCGCGAGGTCATCTACGGCGAGCGGCGCCGCGTCCTGGAGGGCGAGGACCTCCAGGAGCAGATCTACCACTTCATGGGCGACACCATCGACGCCTACGTCCAGGCGGAGACGACCGAGGGCTTCCCCGAGGACTGGGACCTGGACCGGCTGTGGGGCGCCTTCAAGCAGCTCTACCCCACCAGGATCACCGTCGAGGAGCTGGAGGAGGAGGCCGGCGACCGGGCCGGGCTGACGGCCGAGTACATCGGCGACACCGTCAAGGCCGACATCCGCGAGCAGTACGAGCAGCGCGAGGCGCAGCTCGGCTCGGAGATCATGCGTGAGCTGGAGCGCCGCGTCGTGCTGTCGGTGCTGGACCGCAAGTGGCGCGAGCACCTCTACGAGATGGACTATCTCCAGGAGGGCATCGGCCTGCGCGCGATGGCGCAGAAGGACCCTCTGGTCGAGTACCAGCGCGAGGGCTTCGACATGTTCACCGCGATGATGGACGGCATCAAGGAGGAGTCCGTCGGCTACCTGTTCAACCTGGAGGTCCAGGTCGAGCAGCAGGTCGAGGAGGTCCTGGTCGAGGAGGCCGGGCCGGAGCCGGCGGTGCAGGACGCGGTGCCCGCTCAGGCGGGCGCCCGGCCGGAGATCCGCGCCAAGGGGCTCGACGCCCCGCAGCGGCGGAACCTGCACTTCTCCGCGCCGACGGTGGACGGCGAGGGCGGCACCGTCGAGGGGGAATTCGCCGAGGACGAGCCGGTACGCTCCGAGGCCGACGGCCTCACGCGCGCCGAGCGCCGCAAGCAGGCGCGGGGCGGACGCCGTCGCAAGAAGTGACCGCGGCTCCGCCGGGAGCGGTGAGCTGCCGGTGGAGACGGGCCGAGGGCCGGGCACCCCAGGGGTGCCCGGCCCTCGGGCGTCGTACGGGGCCTGAGAGGGCGTACGGGCCCGATGGCGGGTGCGGGGTTCAGCGGCCGTACGGGAGGGGCGGGCGGGGGCCGCCCAGCTCCACGGCGGTGCAGCGCCAGCGCAGGTCGTGGCCCTGCTCCAGGCGGAAGGCCATGGCCCGCAGCCTGTCACCCGCCCCGATCCGGGCGAACACCTCGAGGGCGCCCTCGCGGGGGACGTAGTAGCCGATGTCGCGCACGACCGGGCGGGCACCGCGGGTGCGCAGCGGACCGCGCTCGGCCAGGTCCGCCAGCTCGTCGTAGGCGCGGCCCGCGGTGTGCCGGAGCATGGAGTGGACGGGCCGCTGACCGCTCAGGACGGCGAGGAGCAGCTCGGCGAAGTGGTCGGTGGGGCGGGGCTGCGGGACGGGCCGGCGGGGGATCTGGAAGGGCGCCCGGGGGACGGCCGGAGCAGGTGCGGGATCGATGAGCGGTGCGGGATCGGTGAGGGGCGCGGGGACGGCGGTGGGGTGGAGCGGTCGGGGCGCGGCGGGACGCGGGGCTCGGGCGGGGATGGCCCTCGCGGCGCGTACGGAGGCTTCCTGCGCGGGGCTGGCGGGCAGCGGCAGGGGACGAGGCCGAGGGCGTCCGGACGCCGCCGGGGCTGTCGCGGTGAAGGACGGCGGGCGGTTGTCGGTGGGGCGGGTGGAGGCGGCGCCGGCTGAGGGAGAGGGACGGTCCTCGCCGTGCGGCGGGGCGGGGGCGGGGCCACCCGCGGGGATGCGGGGAGGGGTGGTGCCGGTCGGGCGGCGCGTGTCGCGGCGGCCGGGAGGGCGTGTACCGGTGCGGTGCTGAGCCCTGGTCATGACCTTGTTCATGGGACCCCGTTCGACGGGCCGGGCGTCGCCGCCGGCCGGGGGACCGGGGCGATACCAGGCGGTAACTTCGTGGTTGGGGATCTTGTACGGGGCGGCGGAGGCCGGCGGCAAGGCGCTGTGGGCCGTGTCGCGGCGGCGGGAGGATTCACTTATCCGAGTGAATGACGGCCGGTCGACCCCGTGCTGGAGCGGGCGTACCGGGTGAATTCCGGGCTCGGGGTGGACGCCGCCGAGGGGGTGGGCAGGGACTCGATGGGGGACGCCCGCACGTACCCTGAAGGCCCACCCGGCCGGATGCGGCCGCCCCTCCCCGGAGGCGTCCCGCGATCCCCGGCGTACCTCCGACCACGAAAGCTGCCGACATGCGCGTCAAAGCTGCCGACAAGCGCGTCTACGTCCCCCTGACCCTTTCCGGTCTCGCCGAGGCGTACCGGACGGGAGAGCTGGGCGCGGGGCTCTTCCCCGCCTACGGTGTGACGCCCGCGCTGCGCGAGTGGTACCTCCCCGAGGGCGCCGAGGAGGTGGAGTACGTGGAGGAGCTGGAGTACGCGGCGCTGGGCCGTGCCGCGCTGGCTTCGCTGCGGCTGCTGGCGGCGGACGCCGGGGCCCCGCGGCGCCGGGTCGTGGTCGCCGTGGACGTACCCGACCGGGCGGTTTCGGCCGACCCGGCCGACCCGGCCGGCCCCGGTGAGCTACGGGTCGACGGGCCCGTACGGCTGGACCGGGCGGCGGCGGTGCACGTGGACGCGGCGGACGCGGAGCCGGACGTGACGTCGGCCGCGCAGGCGCTGCCCGCGGCGGACAGCGGGGACGGCGGCGCACAGTCCGTCGTGGACAGGGCGGAGGACCACGAACTGCTGTGGTACGCCACGCAGGAGATCCCGAACCTGTTGAGGCCGACGGCCTAGGGTCTTCCGCTGGGACCGGGCCGGGCCGGGTCGGGCCGGGTCGGGGAGAGACGCGATGCCGGGGCCCGCGAGCCCGGCATGATCCGAACGGCAGGCCCTGGGCGAAGCATCGAGGGGCGGTTCGGGGCTGGTGCGGCCGGGCGTCCCGCGGTGATGGGGCACGCCGGCGGCTCGCAGGGCCGTCCGGGGCACCGGGGAGCCCGCGTGGAGAAGCCGGCGACGATGTGGCCGAGGCCCCTGTCCGGAGCTGTCGGGGAGGGGCATACGGTCTCCTCGGCCCCGGTGCGGGCCGCCGGAGGCGGAGCCCGTCCCCGGTCTCCCGTTCCCGGTCTCCCGTTCCCGGCTGTCGGGTATGGCGCCGACCTGGTGTTCTCCCGGTTGTCAGTGGGGGCGGGTACTTTTTTCCCATGGGGATGCACAGGGACGCGCACATCGTCTGGGACTGGAACGGCACGCTGTTCCACGACGTCGACGCGGTCATCGGGGCGACGAACGCGGCCTTCGCCGAGCTCGGCCTGGAGCCGCTCACGCTGGAGCGGTACCGGGAGCTGTACTGCGTGCCGGTGCCGAAGTTCTACGAGCGGCTGATGGGGCGGCTGCCCACCGAGGCCGAGTGGGAGTTGATGGACACGACCTTCCACCGGTACTACACCGAGCACCGGGTGCGGTGCGCGCTCGCCGAGGGGGCGGCGGAGCTGCTGGCCGGATGGTCGTCGGCGGGGCGCAGCCAGTCGATCCTCAGCATGTACGGGCACGAGGACCTCGTGCCCCTGGTCCGGGGCTTCGGCATCGAGTCCCACTTCCTGCGCGTCGACGGGCGGACCGGCCCGTCCGGTGGCGGCAAGTCGGAGCACATGGTGCGGCACCTCGGCGCGCTGACCGTCGTGGACCCGGCCCGCACGGTGGTGATCGGGGACGCCGCGGACGACGCGCTGGCCGCGCGGCACGCGGGGGCGAGAGCCGTGCTGTACAGCGGCGGCTCGCACAGCAGAGCGAGCCTCGAAGCGGTGGGGGTGCCGGTGGTGGACACGCTGGCGGAAGCCGTTGAGGAAGCGGAACGCCTGGTGGCCTGATCCGGACGCCGGACGCCACGGTGAAGGGCGGACGGCGGGCGGGAAACGGACGGCAGGCGACCGGGTGTCGCCGGGCGCGCATTGTGCAGAACGTCAAAGTTCCACCCCGTGTTTTGTACACATACGGCTCATGACGGGCCCCCCGCGAAGGGCGATAGCCTGGGTGGCGTGATCAGCGCGATAGCTCGCGGGGACCTCGTCGTTCCCGCTGTGCGCCCGGCCGCGGACGACATCCGTGGCCGGGCGGCGCTCGCTGGTCCTCGCGGGCGGGACGGGACCCGGAGGGTCCCCACGGCGCGCTGCATCCCCCGGGTACGGACGCCGCGGAGAGCAGCGTCACACCCGTCGGGCGCGTCGAAATGGGCAGAGAAGCCCCCGCTCGTCTCATCCTGCGGCATAGCGTCGGCACGGAGCGGACACCCCGCGTCGGACCACCGCACCGCGGGCGCAGAGACCGCACTTCCTTCTACGTCACGCAACGGCGCGCGACAGGAGCCAGAGGACAATGCAGACCAAGCTGGACGAAGCAAAGGCCGAGCTGCTCGAAAAGGCCGCCCGGGTAGCTGAGAACAGCCCGGCCGGGGGGAAACTGCCGACCGGGACGACGGACAAGGGCATGCCCGACCGGGACACCGTGCTCGCGTTCCTCCAGCGCTACTACCGGCACACCGCCCCGGAGGACCTTGTCGGCCGCGACCCGGTCGACGTCTTCGGAGCCGCCGTCTCGCACTTCCGGCTGGCCGGGAACCGTCCCCAGGGCACGGCCAACGTCCGGGTCCACACCCCGACCGTCGAGGAGAACGGCTGGACGTCCAGCCACTCCGTCGTCGAGGTGGTCACCGACGACATGCCCTTCCTGGTGGACTCCGTCACCAACGAGCTGACCCGGCAGGGCCGCGGCATCCACGTCGTCATCCACCCGCAGATGGTGGTGCGCCGCGACCTCACCGGCAAGCTGATCGAGGTGTCCACCGAACCCGCCGGGGGCGAGCTCCCGCACGACACCTACGTAGAGTCCTGGATCCACGTCGAGACCGACCGCGAGACCGACCGCGGCGACCTCAAGCAGATCACCGTCGACCTGCTGCGCGTCCTGTCCGACGTCCGCGAGGCCGTCGAGGACTGGGGCAAGATGCGGCAGGCGGCGACCCTGCTGGCCGAGGGCCTGCCCGACGAACCCGTCCCCGGGGACGTGCCGGGTCCGCAGGTCGAGGAGGCCCGGGAGCTGCTGCGCTGGCTCGCCGACGACCATTTCACCTTCCTCGGCTACCGCGAGTACCAGCTGCGCGACGACGACTCGCTGGGCGCCGTCCCCGGCACCGGCCTCGGCATCCTGCGCTCCGACCCGCACCATGCCACCGACGAAGAGCACCCGGTCAGCCCGTCCTTCGAGCGGCTGCCCGCCGACGCCCGCGCCAAGGCGCGCGAGCACAAGCTGCTCGTCCTGACCAAGGCCAACAGCCGGGCCACCGTGCACCGGCCGTCGTACCTGGACTACATCGGCGTCAAGAAGTTCGACGCGGACGGCAACGTCGTCGGCGAGCGCCGCTTCCTCGGCCTGTTCTCCTCCGCCGCCTACACCGAGTCCGTCCGCCGGGTCCCGGTGATCCGCCGCAAGGTCGAGGAGGTCCTCGAGCGCGCCGGCTTCTCGCCGCACAGCCACGACGGGCGCGACCTGCTGCAGATCCTCGAGACGTATCCGCGCGACGAGCTCTTCCAGACCCCGGCCGACGAGCTCCAGGCCATCGCCACCTCGGTGCTCTACCTCCAGGAGCGCCGCCGCCTGCGGCTCTACCTGCGCCAGGACGAGTACGGGCGCTACTACTCCGCCCTCGTCTACCTCCCGCGCGACCGCTACACCACCGGTGTGCGACTGAGGATCATCGACATCCTCAAGGAGGAACTCGACGGCATCAGCGTCGACTTCACCGCCTGGAACACCGAATCGATCCTCTCCCGGCTGCACTTCGTGGTCCGCGTCCCGCAGGGCACCGAGCTGCCGCAGCTGTCCGACCACGACCGGGAGCGCATCGAGGCCCGGTTGGTGGAAGCCGCCCGCTCCTGGACCGACAGCTTCGGCGAGGCCCTCATCGCCGAACTGGGCGAGGAGCGCGCCGCCGAACTGCTGCGCCGCTACTCGGGCGCCTTCGCCGAGGGGTACAAGGCGGACCACACCCCGCGCAGCGCCGTCGCCGACCTGGTCAGGCTCGAACAGCTCGACGACGAGAAGAACTTCGAGCTCAGCCTGTACGAGCCGGTGGGCGCGGCCCCCGAGGAGCGCCACTTCAAGATCTACCGCAAGGGCGAGGCCGTCTCCCTCTCCGCCGTGCTGCCCGTGCTCCAGCGGCTCGGCGTCGAGGTCGTCGACGAGCGACCCTACGAGCTGCGCTGCTCCGACCGCAGTGTGGCCTGGATCTACGACTTCGGGCTGCGAATGCCCCAGGCCCCCGGCAGCGCCGACCACTTCGGCGACGACGCCCGTGAGCGGTTCCAGGAGGCCTTCGCGGCGACCTGGACCGGCCAGGCGGAGAACGACGGCTTCAACAGCCTCGTGCTGAGCGCCGGGCTGAACTGGCGGCAGGCGATGGTGCTGCGCGCGTACGCCAAGTACCTGCGTCAGGCGGGCTCCACCTTCAGCCAGGACTACATGGAGGACACCCTCCGCAACAATGTCCACACCACCCGGCTGCTCGTCTCCCTGTTCGAGGCGCGGATGTCGCCGGAGCGGCAGGGCGCCGGCTTCGAGCTGGTGGACGCCCTGCTGGAGGAGGTCGACGCCGCTCTCGACGAAGTCGCCTCGCTCGACGAGGACCGCATCCTGCGCTCCTTCCTCACGGTGATCAAGGCGACGCTGCGTACCAACTTCTTCCAGGAGGCGAGCGGCGGCCGCCCGCACGACTACGTCTCCATGAAGTTCGACCCGCAGGCCATGCCCGACCTGCCGGCGCCCCGTCCGGCGTTCGAGATCTGGGTGTACTCGCCGCGGGTCGAGGGCGTGCACCTGCGGTTCGGCAAGGTCGCGCGCGGCGGCCTGCGCTGGTCGGACCGCCGGGAGGACTTCCGCACCGAGATCCTCGGCCTGGTCAAGGCGCAGATGGTGAAGAACACCGTCATCGTGCCGGTCGGCGCCAAGGGCGGCTTCGTCGCCAAGCAGCTGCCGGACCCGTCCGTGGACCGCGACGCCTGGATGGCCGAGGGTATCGCCGCGTACAAGACGTTCATCTCGGCGCTGCTCGACATCACCGACAACATGGTGGCCGGCGAGGTCGTGCCCCCGGCCGACGTCGTCCGGCACGACGGGGACGACACCTATCTCGTCGTCGCGGCCGACAAGGGCACCGCCAGGTTCTCGGACACGGCCAACGAGGTCGCCCAGGCCTACGACTTCTGGCTCGGTGACGCCTTCGCCTCCGGCGGCAGTGCCGGATACGACCACAAGGGCATGGGCATCACGGCCCGCGGCGCCTGGGAGTCCGTCAAGCGGCACTTCCGGGAGCTGGGCGTGGACACCCAGAGCCAGGACTTCACGGTCGTCGGCATCGGCGACATGTCCGGCGACGTGTTCGGCAACGGCATGCTGCTGAGCAAGCACATCCGGCTGGTCGCCGCCTTCGACCACCGGCACATCTTCATCGACCCCACCCCGGACGCGGCCCTCGGCCACGCAGAGCGCCGCCGCCTGTTCGACCTGCCGCGCAGCTCCTGGGCGGACTACAACACCGACCTGCTGTCGGCCGGCGGCGGCGTGTTCCCGCGCACCGCCAAGTCCATCCCGGTCAACGCCCAGATCCGCGAGGCCCTCGGCCTCGACTCCGGCGTCACCAAGATGACCCCGGCGGACCTGATGAAGGCGATCCTCAAGGCGCCGGTGGACCTTCTGTGGAACGGCGGCATCGGCACGTACGTCAAGGCGTCGAGCGAGTCCAACGCCGACGTCGGCGACAAGGCCAACGACGCCATCCGTGTCGACGGCAAGGACCTGCGGGTGGCCGTCGTCGGCGAGGGCGGCAACCTGGGCATGACCCAGCTCGGCCGCATCGAGGTCGCGCTGCACGGCGGCCGGATCAACACCGACGCCATCGACAACAGCGCCGGCGTGGACACCTCCGACCACGAGGTGAACATCAAGGTCCTGCTCAACACCCTGGTCACGGACGGCGACATGACGGTCAAGCAGCGCAACAAGCTGCTCGCCTCGATGACCGACGAGGTCGGCCGGCTGGTGCTGCGCGCCAACTACGCGCAGAACACCGCCATCGCCAACGCCCTGGCCCAGTCCAAGGACATGCTCCACGCCCAGCAGCGCTTCATGAAGCACCTGGCGCGCGAGGGCCACCTCGACAGGGCCCTGGAGTTCCTGCCCACCGACCGCCAGATCCGCGAGCGGCTGAGCGCCGGGCAGGGCCTGACCGGCCCGGAGACGGCCGTCCTGATGGCGTACACGAAGATCACGGTCGCCGACGAGCTGCTGCGCACCTCACTGCCCGACGACCCGTACCTCAAGGTGCTGCTGCACTCGTACTTCCCGGCCCCGCTGCGCGAGCAGTTCCTCGACCGGATCGACGCGCACCCGCTGCGCCGCGAGATCACCACGACCGTCCTGGTCAACGACACGGTCAACACGGGCGGTACGACGTATCTGCACCGGATGCGGGAGGAGACCGGAGCGTCGCTGGAGGAGATCGTCAGGGCCCAGACCGTGGCCCGCGCGATCTTCCGGGCCGCCACGGTGTGGGACGGGGTCGAGGACCTCGACACGAAGGTCGCGGCGGACGTCCAGACCCGGATCAGGCTGCACTCGCGCCGGCTGGTGGAGCGCGGCACGCGCTGGCTGCTGAACAACCGGCCGCAGCCGCTGGAGCTCGAGGAGACGGTGACGTTCTTCGCCGAGCGCGTCGAGCAGGTCTGGTCGCAGCTGCCGAAGCTGCTGCGCGGCGCGGACCTGGCGTGGTTCCAGAAGATCCACGACGAGCTGACGGGCGTCGGCGTCCCGGCGGAACTCGCCACCCGCGTGGCCGGGTTCTCCTCCGCGTTCGCGGCGATCGACATCGTCTCGGTGGCCGACCGCATGGACAAGGAGCCGCTGGACGTCGCCGAGGTGTACTACGACCTCGCCGACCGGCTGCGCATCACCCGGCTGATGGACAGGATCAGCGAGCTGCCCCGCGCCGACCGCTGGCAGTCCATGGCCCGCGCGGCGATCCGCGAGGACCTGTACGCGGCCCACGCGGCGGTCACCGCCGACGTACTGGCGGCGGGCAACGGCACGTCGACACCGGAGCAGCGGTTCAAGGTGTGGGAGGCGAAGAACGAGGCCATCATCGGCCGGGCCCGCGCCACCCTGGACGAGATCCAGAGCTCGGACACCTTCGACCTGGCGAACCTGTCGGTGGCGATGAGGACCATGCGGACGCTGCTGCGCTCGCACTCGTAAGCCGGCACGCGGGGCGGCACACGCCCGCCCCGCCCACGGCCCACCACTCGCAGGGGCGCCCCGGACCATCGTGTCCGGGGCGCCCCTGCGGCGTTGCGGTGCCGGTCTCAGGCGGGCTTCGGAGCGGGCTCGGGGGCGGGCTCGGGCTTGGGTCCGGCCGCGGGCTCGGTTCGGGTCTTCGCCTCGGGCTGCTCGGGCTCGGGGGCCGGCTTCGGGGCGGGCTTCGGCTTCGGTTTCGGCTTGCGGGCCTTGTCCGGGCCGCCGGTGAACGCCTCGTACTCCTTGAGCACCTCGTCCGTCGGGCCGTCCATGCGCAGCTCGCCCCGCTCCAGCCACAGCACGCGGTCGCAGGTGTCGCGGATCGACTTGTTGCTGTGGCTGACCAGGAACACCGTCCCGGCATGCTTGCGCAGTTCCCGGATCCGCGCCTCGGAGCGCTTCTGGAAGGAGCGGTCGCCGGTGGCCAGGGCCTCGTCGACGAGGAGGACGTCGTGGTCCTTCGCGGCGGCGATGGAGAAACGCAGCCGGGCGGCCATGCCGGAGGAGTACGTCCGCATCGGCAGGGTGATGAAGTCGCCCTTCTCGTTGATGCCGGAGAAGTCGACGATCTCCTGGTAGCGCTCCCGGACCTGCTCGCGGGACATGCCCATCGCGAGCCCGCCCAGCATGACGTTGCGCTCGCCGGTGAGGTCGTTCATCAGGGCGGCGTTGACGCCGAGCAGGGAGGGCTGGCCGTCGGTGTAGATCCGGCCGTTCTCCACCGGGAGCAGGCCGGCGACGGCCTTGAGCAGGGTCGACTTGCCCGAGCCGTTGGTGCCGATGAGGCCGATGGCCTCGCCCCGGTAGGCGGCGAAGGACACGTTGCGCACCGCGTGGACCGTGCGCACTCCGGACGCCTTCTCGGTCTTGCGGCGGCGCACGATGCGGTTGAGGGCCGCGGTGGCGGAGCCGCGTCCGGCGCCGGTGCCGTTGACCCGGTAGACGATGTCGACGCCGTCGGCGACGACGGTGGGGATCTTCTCGTCGGTGTTGTCAGCCACGGCCGTACCTCTCCTCAGCCTTCCAGAAGTAGATGAAGCCGATCACGCCGGCCAGCAGCGCCCAGCCCACCGCGAAGGCCCACACGTGCGGCGGCAGGTACGAGGAGCCGTAGTCGTCGATCATCGCGAAGCGGACCAGGTCCATGTAGACCGCGGCGGGGTTCCACTGCAGCACGTCGGCGAGCCAGCCGGGGACGTCCTTGCCGGCGAGCATCGCCGGGAGGCTGAACATGACGCCCGAGGCGTACATCCAGGTGCGCAGCACGAACGGCATCAGCTGGGCCAGGTCCGGCGTGCGGCTGCCCAGGCGCGCGAAGATCAGCGCGAGGCCGGTGTTGAAGACGAACTGGAGCAGCAGTGCGGGCAGCACCAGCAGCCAGGACAGGGCGGGCATGCTGCCGAACGCCGTCACCACGACGACCAGGACGATCATCGAGAACAGCAGTTGCTGGAGCTGCTGCAGCGCGAAGGAGACCGGCAGCGCGGCCCGCGGGAAGTGCAGCGCCCGGACCAGGCCGAGGTTGCCGGAGATGGCGCGCACACCGGCGAGCACCGAGCTCTGCGTGAAGGTGAACACGAACACGCCGGTGACCAGGAACGGCACGTAGATGTCGCTGGGGATGCCCCGGCGGGCCCCCAGCAGCAGACCGAAGATGAAGAAGTACACGGCCGCGTTCAGCAGCGGGGTGGCCACCTGCCAGAGCTGGCCCAGCTTCGCCTGGCTGTACTGCGCGGTCAGCTTCGCCCGGGAGAAGGCGAGGATGAAGTGCCGGCGCGCCCACAGCTCGCGGACGTAGCCGGGCAGGGTGGGGCGGGCGCCGCTGACCGTGAGGCCGTGGCGGGCGGCGAGGGCCGGGAGGTCGTCCTCGGCGGCCGGGTGGACCGGCGGGGGAGGCGGTGTGTGGAGGACCTGACTCACATCCGCTGCTTTCGCTAGGGGGGTGGGGGTGACGGCGTGGTGGTGCGGTGCCGGGTCCCGCCCGGTGTTTCCCCGCGCGTCTTCGCACGTTCACCTACGTCGGGACGGCACCGTATCGTCGCAACGCGAGCGTAGGCCGAACGCGCGTCGGAACGCAACCGTTTCGTCGTGACGGCCCAGGTCCGGAGCAGGTCCGGGGGAGACCCGGTTCCTGTCCGGGTCGGACCTGGCCAGTGCCTTTCTGTGTCGGATCGGTGTACGTGCTGTCGTCAGAACGGGCCCGTATCGTCGTCGCGCCCTATGCTGGACCGCATGACGACGAACGCCGACGAGTCCCAGCCGCGTCCGCGCCGCAGGGCCCCCGCCGGGGCCGCCGTACTGCGGGAGGACGTGACGGAGGCGATCCGGGCGGCCGTCTTCGAGGAACTCGCGGCCGTCGGCTACGCGCGGATGTCCATCGAGGGCATCGCGCGCCGCGCGGGCGTCGGCAAGACCGCGGTGTACCGCCGCTGGCGCTCCAAACTGCACCTGGTCCTGGACCTGGTCTCCGCCATCGCCGTGCAGGGCCTGCCCGCGCCGGACACCGGCTCCCTCGAGGGCGACCTGCGACTGCTCTACGAGGTCACCTCCCGCGCCCTGCGCCACCCCGTCGCCTCGCAGATCCTCCCCGACCTCCAGGCCGAGGCCGCCCGCAACCCCGACATCGCCGAGGCGCTGCAGAAGGCGCTGCGGGAGGGCCAGGACGGGGTCGCCAAGGGCGTCGTCACGGCGGCGCAGGAACGGGGCGAAGTGCGCCCCGGCATCGACCACGCCCTGGCCCTCGACCTGATCTCGGGCCCGCTGTACTGGCGCTCGGTGATCATCCGCAACCCGAAACTGCCGAAGGGCTACCTGGGCGCACTGGCCAGAGCCACCACCGAAGCGCTCAAGGCGCTGTAGGGCGGGGCGCGGTCAGGTCCCGGGGTGGAGGCGCTGCCAGCCGGCCCAGGCCGAGGTGATCATGGCGTCGACGCCGTGGCGGGCCTTCCAGCCGAGTTCGGTGGCGGCGCGGTCGGCCGAGGCGACGACGTTCGCCGGATCGCCGGGGCGGCGGGGGGCGACCGTGGGCGCAAGGTCGTGGCCGGTGAGGGCGTTGATGCGGTCGATCATGCCCCGGACCGAGACGCCCTCCCCGCGGCCGATGTTGAGGGTGAGGTCCCGGCCGGGTGTGGCGCGCAGGGCGCGTGCCGCGGCCACGTGGGCCTCGGCCAGGTCGACGACGTGGATGTAGTCGCGGACGCAGGTGCCGTCCGGGGTCGGGTAGTCGTCGCCGAACACGCGCGGGGGCTCGTTCGCGGTCAGCTTCTCGAAGACCATGGGGACGAGGTTGTAGACGCCCGTGTCGGCGAGTTCCGGGCGCGCTGCGCCCGCCACGTTGAAGTAGCGCAGGGAGGCCGTGGACAGTCCGGCCGCCCGGCCCGTCGCGCGGACCAGCCACTCGCCGGCCAGCTTCGTCTCGCCGTACGGGGACATCGGCAGGCAGGGGGTGTCCTCGGTGACCAGCTCGGCGCCGGTGGACGGCGTGCCGTACACCGCCGCCGAGGACGAGAACACGAAGGACGACGCCGTGCCCGCCGCCGTCACCGCCTCCAGCAGGACGCGCAGGCCCTCGACGTTCTCCCGGTAGTAGTGCAGGGGCAGTTCCACCGACTCGCCCACCTGCTTCTTCGCCGCCAGGTGCACGACGCCGGTGACCTCGTGGTCGGCGAGGGCGCGTGCCACCCGCTCGCCGTCCAGGACCGAGCCGACCACCAGCGGCACCCCGTCCGGCACGCGGTCGGGGAGGCCGGTGGACAGGTCGTCGTACACCACCGTCCGTTCTCCCGCCTCGGTCATCGCGTGTACGACGTGCGCCCCGATGTAGCCGGCGCCGCCGGTGATCAACCAGGTCATGTGCGGCCGTCCCCTCGTCGTTGCCCCATGGTGGTGCGGGTGGTGCGGGTGGTGCGGGTGGTGCGGGTGGTGCGAGTGGTGCGGGTGGTGCGGGTGGTGCTCCGGTGGTGCCGGGGTGTGCGGTGGGCGGTCGGGCTCCACCGCTCGGTCGGTCGTCCGGTCTCCACCGTTCGGCAGGATCCTAGGCTTCGTTCGCCGCCGCCGTGTCCAGTGCGGTGGTGAGACGGTCCAGGCGGGCTTTCAGGTCCTGGATCTCGTCGAGCCCGGATCCGGTCGCGGTGACGATCCGGCGCGGAACGTCGACGGCCCGCTCGCGCAGCGCGATGCCCTCCTCGGTGGGCCGCACCTCCACCGAGCGCTCGTCGCGCGCACTGCGTTCCCTGTGGACCAGGCCGGCCGCTTCCAGCCGCTTGAGCAGCGGGGACAGGGTGCCGGAGTCGAGCCGCAGGTGCTCGCCGAGCTTCCTCACGGGCAGCGTGCCGTGCTCCCAGAGGGCCAGCATCACCAGGTACTGCGGGTAGGTGAGGCCGAGGTCCTTGAGGAGCACGCGGTACAGGCCGTTGAAGGCGCGCGAGGCGGACTGCAGGGAGAAGCAGATCTGCTGGTCGAGGCGGAGCCAGTCGCCGGCGGACCTCGGTGACGGGGCACCGGCCGGGCTCGGGAAGGGCGCTGGGGCCGAGGCCGGCGCGGTGGCCGGCTCCGGGGCCGGCCCGGGGTTCGGGGTCGGTGTCATGGGTCCAGGGTAGCTCTTTCGAGCTATTTGATTGCGCACAACTTAATTGTGTGCTTTCCTTGTGGTCGTGCGGAGGCCGGGGCACCTACGGGCCGGCCGTCCCACGACCACGACTCGAAAGGGAAGGTTTCCCCATGGACGCGCTCTACACCGCTGTCGCCACCGCCACCCACGGCCGCGACGGTCGCGCCGTCACCTCCGACGGCAAGCTGGACCTCGGCCTCAGCGCCCCCGTGGAGCTGGGCGGCAACGGCGAGGGCACCAACCCGGAGCAGCTGTTCGCCGCCGGTTACGCGGCCTGTTTCGGCAGTGCCCTCGGGCTGGTCGGCCGGGCCGCGAAGGTGGACGTCAGCGAGGCCGCGGTGACCGCCGAGGTCGGCATCGGCAAGCAGGGCGAGGGCTTCGCGCTCGCCGTGACGCTGCGCGTCGAGCTGCCCGACACCGTGGACCAGGAGACCGGCCGCAAGCTGGTCGAGCAGGCGCACCAGGTCTGCCCCTACTCCAACGCCACCCGCGGCAACATCCCGGTCGAACTCGTCATCGAGTAGTCACCGGTCCAGGCTCCGGCCTGCTCCGCTTCGGGTCCCGGCGCGCACATCGCGTCCGGGACCCGTACGCGGCACGTCACTTCACCGCGCCCGCCATCACGCCGGAGACGAACTGCCGCTGGAAGGCGAAGAACACGGCCAGCGGGATCACCATCGAGATGAACGCGCCCGGCGCCAGCACGTCGATGTTGTTGCCGAACTGTCGTACCTGGGTCTGCAGGGCGACCGTGATCGGCTGGCTCCCGGAGTCCGTGAAGATCAGCGCGACCAGCATGTCGTTCCACACCCACAGGAACTGGAAGATGCCCAGCGAGGCGATCGCCGGGCCGCCCAGCGGCATCACCACCCGCGCGAACAGGCGCAGCTCGCCGGCCCCGTCCAGTCGGGCCGCCTCCAGCAGCTCCTTCGGGATCTCCGCGAAGAAGTTGCGCAGCAGGAACACCGCGAACGGCAGACCGAAGCCGACGTGGAAGAGGATCACGCCGACGAGCGAGCCGAAGACGCCGATGGTGCCGAAGAGTTCGGCGATCGGGATGAGCGCCACCTGCACCGGCACCACCAACAGCCCCACCACGCCCAGGAACCACCAGTCCCGGCCCGGGAACTCCATCCAGGCGAAGGCGTATCCGGCGAGCGAGCCGATCACCACCACCAGCACCGTCGCCGGGACGGTGATGTACACCGTGTTCAGCAGCGAGCCGGTGATGTCGTCGTTCTCCAGCAGGGTCTCGTAGGCGCCGAAGGTGAGCCGCGAGGGCTCGGTGAACACCGTCCACCAGCCGTCGGCGGCCATGTCCTGCGGAGTGCGCAGGCTCGCCAGCAGCAGACCGATCGTCGGGACCAGCCAGAACAGGCCGACGACGATCAGGAACACCCGCACCAGACCACCGCTGATCCACTCGCTCAGCCGGGAGCCGAGCGACCGGGAGCCGCGCGCCTCGGACCCCGGCGGCCCCGGATCCGGCGGCCCCGGCTCCGGCGCCCCGGACTCCGGCGCCTCGGACCCCGACGGCCCGGACTCCGGTGAACCGTCGTCCTCCAGACGTGAGCTCATCGCCTGACCTCCCGCCTCAGCCGCCGCACGTTGAACCACATCACCGGGATCACCAGAAGCAGCAGGAACACCGCGATGGCGCTGGCGATGCCCGGCTGGTCCTCGGAGAAGCCCTTGCGGTACAGCTCCAGCGCGAGGACGTCGGCGTCGTCCTGGGAGGAGCCGGGCGCGATGATGAAGACCAGGTCGAACACCTTGAGCACATTGATCATCAGAGTGACGGTGACGACCGCGAGCACCGGCGCCAGCATCGGCACCGTGATCCGCCGGAACACCTGCCACTCGTTGGCGCCGTCGACCCGCGCGGCCTCCAGCAGCTCCCGGGGCATGCCCGCGAGCCCGGCCGCGATCAGCACCATCGCGAAGCCCGCCCACATCCAGATGTACGAGCCGATGATGGCGGGCGTGACCAGCGACGGACCCAGCCAGTCCAGGCCGTTGTACGGCGCCTGGAAGTTGCCCGCCGGCAGCCGGAGCTGTGCGCCGTCCGCCTTCGCCGACAGGGAGAACGTGCCGTCGGCGTCCGCCGTGGCCGTCTCCACCACCGTGCCGTCCTTGACGGCCTCGATCTTCATGCCGGGATAGCCCAGTTCGTCCGCGTCGACCTCGTTCAGCGTGCCTGCGCCCTTGCCGCGGGTGAAGTCCTGCCAGGTCGTGCCGGTGATCCGGTCTGCCTCCGGCTTCGGCGCCGCCGCCCGCCCGGCGTCGTCGGGGATCAGGTCCGGGGCGACGCCGACCAGCGGCAGCGTGACGGTGTCGCCGACGCTCACCGTCCCCTTGGTGACGAAGGCGCCCCCGCCGGCGGCCTCCAGCGGCGACTCGCGGCCGGGGTGCGCCTTCGGGTACGCCGACGACTCGGCGAAGGTGTCGTGGACACCCACCCACACCGCGTTCGCGACGCCCTTGTCCGGGTCCTGGTCGTACACCAGACGGAAGATGATGCCCGCCGCCAGCATCGAGATCGCCATCGGCATGAAGACGACCAGCTTGAACGCCGTGCCCCAGCGGATCCGTTCGGTCAGCACCGCGAAGATCAGGCCGAGCGCGGTGGCGACCGTCGGCGCGAACACCACCCAGATGACGTTGTTCTTCAGGGCGGTGCGGATGCCGTCGTCGGTGAACAGGGCCTGGTAGTTGTCGAATCCGGTGAATCCGTCGCCGGACCGGTCGTAGAAGCTGCGGACGACGGAGTACCCGATCGGGTAGACCACGAGCGCACCGAGCAGCAGCAGCGCGGGCAGCAGGAACAGCGCCGCGACGGTTCCGCGGGTGCCGGTGACGCTCCTGCGCGAGGTGGGGGCGGCGGGGACCCCGGAGGGCCCCGCCGCCGTGTCCGGCTCCATAGCCGGATCAGTTCCCGTACGCCGCGGCCGCGTCGGCCTCCAGCTGCCGCTGGGTGCCCGCGATGTCCTTCGGGTTCTTCAGGAAGTCCTGGAGCGCCTTCCACTCGCCCTTGCCGGGGGTGCCCCCGAAGGCCTGCGGGGCCTGGTCGGACATGTCGAAGCGGAAGTCGTCCCCGGCGTCGACGAGCGCCTGGGCCATCTTCTGCTGCACCTTGTTCGGATACGCCGAGTTCGGCACGTTCTTGTTCGGTGAGAGGTAGCCGCCCAGCTTGGCCTGGATGCCCGCGGCGTCCGGGGAGGCGAGGAACGTCGCCAGCGCCTGCGCCGCCTTCGAGTCCTCCAGGATCACGGCCGCGTCGCCGCCGGACACCACCGGCGGGCCGTCACCGACCGAGGGGAACGGGAAGACCTTCGCGTCCGTGCCGACCTTCGCCTCGGTCTCGCCGATGTTGACCTGGACGAAGTCGCCCTCGTAGACCATGCCCGCCTTGGGCTGGTCGCCGCCGGTGAAGGTCTGCGTCACGGAGGCGGGGAACTCGGTCTGCAGCGCGCCGTCCGGGCCGCCCGCGAGGTAGTCGGCCTTGCCCCAGATCTCGGCCAGAGTGGCCAGCGCGTCCTTCACGGACGGGTCCGTCCACTTGATCTCGTGCGCGGCGAGCTGGTCGTACTTCTCCGGGCCCGCCTGGGAGAGATAGATGTTCTCGAACCAGTCGGTGAGCGTCCAGCCGTCGGCGCCGCCGACCGAGAACGGGGTGACACCCGAGTCGTAGACCGTCTGCGCCGCGGTGAGCAGGTCCTGCCAGGTCTTCGGCTCGTTCGCGCCCGCGTTCTCGAAGACCTGGGCGTTGTACCAGATCAGCGACTTGTTGGCGGCCTTGTAGTAGACGCCGTACGGCGTGCCGTCGACCGAGCCGATGTCCTGCCACCCCTGCGAGTAGTTCTTGGTGAGCTCCGCCCGCGCCTCGGCGCCCAGCGGCTTGGCCCAGCCCTTCTCCACGGCCTGTTTGACGGCGCCCGGCTGCGGCAGCAGCGCCACGTCGGGCGGGGCGCCGCCCGCGATCTTGGAACCGAGGAAGTTGATGATGGGGTCCTGGGCGGGAACGAACGTCACCTTCGCGCCGGTGCGCTTCTCGAACTCCGCGAGGACCTTCTTGAAGTTGGCCTGTTCGGTGCCGGTCCACACGGCGGCCACCTCGAGGCTCTGGCCGTCCAGCTGGGGAAGGGTGACGGTGGAGGCGGTCTCGTCGGCGCTGCCGCCCGTCTCGTCGTTGCCGCCGTCGTCGCCGCCCCCGCACGCGGTGAGCGAGACCGCGAGCACGCCCGCGACGACGGCCGCCCCCGCTCTGCCGGCCCTGCGGGCGCGGGGGGTTGCCGTTGCCGTGGGTGTGCCGGACGACCTGCGTGCCCGGATGATCCTGCTCGTCCTGCGCATCACTGCCCCGTTCTTCGTACCTCGTCGAACGTCGAGCGCTGTCCCGTGCGCTCTGGTGTACGCCCGTGAGGTCGAGGGCGGCAAGAGCGCGTCTCGTGTCAAGTCCGGGATCGTGACCGCGTCGTGACTCTCCGGGGCGGAAGAGTCCGGGCCGGGCCCGTCGAGGCGGGCCGTCCGCCCGCACTACCCGACGGGGTACGGAGGAGCGTACGGACCGAGGTGACGGCCGACGCCCCGCGCGCCACCCCCCCGCACCCGTACGCGCGTCACGTGAGGGAGGGGGAGAGGTGCGCGGGGCGTCGGCCGTCCCTTGCGGGGGCGCCCCGGCGTTCACGCCGGGAAGGAAGCGCATCCGGGCGCGGAGCGCTTGGACGGTCGCCCGACGGAGCCCGGGGTGGGAACGCGTGTGCTTTCGGTCGCGTGATGCTCCTTCGGTCCGGTCTGAACCCGGCCGGTGCCGATCACGTAGGACTCGATCGCTCGCCGAGCGAACAAGCGGCGTGAGTCAGGAACCCCCTCGTCTCGTTGCACGAGGGAGGGCATTCAAAGCAGCGACGGCACCTCGGTGGCCGAGACCTCGCGGCCCGCGCGTTCCAGCGCGCTGGCGAGCAGGGCGAGGTCGGTCGGGCCGTTGCCGAGTTCCCGGACCGGGCGGCGGGCGGGCGGATCGCCCATGCGGTGCCACTCCAGCGGCACGACCGTGGGCCGCAGCGTCGCCGTGCGCGGGATACGCCCGGTCACCCGCCCGCCCTGGAACGCGGTCACCCGGCCGTCCGCATGGACCAAACGCCCCCGGCCCGGCGCCGGTTCGCCCCCGCTCTCCCGGTTCGGTTCGAACGAGGACACGGCCGCGCGGCCCGGTGCGGGCGGATCGAGCGTCACGCGCAGGGCCGCACGGCGCACCGGCTCGGACTCCGCCGTACGGGCGCAGGGACCGGTGGCCGACACCAGATGCACGCCCAGCCGCTCGCCCTCCCGTGCCACCGCCTCCAGCGCCCGCAGCACGGACCCGGCGGCGGGCCGCCCGGGCGAACCGAGCGCGGGGGAGACCAGCGCGTCCAGATCGTCCACGACCACCACCAGCCGGGGCAGCGGCGGCGGAGCCTGAGCCCTGCGCCGCGCGGCCCCGGGCCGCAGCCGCAACGTGGAACTGGTCGGGGCCTCCAGGTCGTCCCCGGAGTGCTCGCCGCCGACGGCTGCGGAGCCACGGGGCGCGGTCGTGCGCTGGGCGACCATACGGTCCGACAGCTCGCGCCCGGTGTGCCACTCCACGAAGTCCGACCGGCCGAGCAGTTCGGCACGCCGCTTCAGCTCGGCGCTCAGCGACTGGGCGAACTCCCGCATCCGCACCGGGTCGTTGGCGCTGAGATGCGTGGTGACATGCGGTACGTCCGTACACACACGCAGTCCGTCGCCCTGCCCGCCGCCCGGCCCGTCGCCCTGCCCGCCGCCCGTCGTGCCGGCGCGGCCGTCCACCAGCACGACGCCCAGCCGGTCCGGCCGTTCGGCCGCTGCCAGGGAGGCGACGACGGCCCGGAGCAGTTCCGTACGGCCGCTGCCGGACGGCCCCTCCACCAGCAGATGCGGCCCGTCGGCCACGAGGTCGGCGGACACCGGGCCGCGCGGCCCGGCACCCAGCACCGCGCACACCCGGCCGCCGAGCCGCTCCTTGTCGTCGGTCGCGTCCGCCCAACGGGCCATCAGTGAGGCCGGGGTGGCGCGGGCCAGACCCAACTCGTCCAGCAGTCGCGCCGACGGGGGCAGCGGCGCCGACACGCGCGCGTGCCGCGCACCCGGGGCGCCCGCCGTACGCAGCGGTGCCAGGGCCCGCGCGAACCGCTCGGCCCAGGCGGGGGAGACCGCGTCGACCGTGGCGACCGTGCCGTGGCCGACCGGGCCCGGTGCCGCCCCCGAGCCGGTGGCGGCCACCCGCAGCAGCCGCAGGGTGGTCGCCACGTCCCCGCTGAGCAGGGCGACGGCACCGCACTCCCGGAACGCGGGCGTCACCGCGCAGGCCGCCTCGTACGTCTCCGACACCGGGGACGAGGCGGAGGCGGCGGCCGTCTCGGCGAGACACACCAGGTGCATACCGGCCCGTGGCCCCTCCACCGCCAGCCGCGCCACCGCGTCGCGCACCTCGGGATCCCCGGGGTCACCGTCCACGACGACCACGGTGTACGGCCCGGTGAAGCCGCCTGTCGGACCCTCGCCGGCGTCCCGGGCGGGCCGCCGGGGGGCGCCCCGGTCGGCGCCGGATGTCCGGGGCTGCTCGGGAATGAGCGGGGCGGCCGGGGCGGACGAGGTGCGGGCCGCGTGGTCGTGGTCGTCCAGGCGGCGCAGCAGCTCCTCGGCGCGGGCCGCGGCCTGTTCGCGGTCGTGGGCGAGGAGCAGCCGGCAGTCCTGCCCGTGTCCCGGCCGCACGTGCGGCAACCAGCCCAGCCAGGCCCATTCCGCGGTGCGCTCCTCCAGGGTGCGGGAGCGGTCGGCGGTGATCAGGACGATCTCGAGCGTGTCGGGGGAGTGCAGCGCGGCGAGCTGGGCCAGCACCGCGCGGGCCAGCCCGGTGAGCCGCTCGCGCGGACCGGCCAGGCCCAGCGAGCCCACCTCGCGCAGCCCCGACGTCACGGGCACGGCGGGCAGCAGGACCGAGCCGCCGGGGATCATCCGGTCGGCCGTGCCGAGGCGTATCGCCAGGGCCTCCGGGTGGCCGGGCCCGCGTTCCCACAGGCGGGGCCCGGGGCCCAGCGCGGTCAGCAGCAGGGCGGCGGGGTCGGGCCAGGTCTCGGGCGGGCCGGGCGCGGCGACGGCCGGTTCGACCGGGACGGGACCGGCCGCCGCCTGGCCGTACGTCTCCGGTCCGGTGCGCTCCTCCGGTTCCGGACGTCCCCCGGCCAGCCGGCGCGCCCACGCCGAGAGCCCACCGCGACGGCGTCCGCCGGAGGGCTGCGGCGCGAGACCGGCGTCGGCCGGGTCGGTGCCGCGCACCGGCGTGCCCTCGCGGCCGCCGGCGGGCCGGGCGCCCGGGGCGGCGGACCGGGCGGTGAGCCCGCCGTTGACGCCGGGCCCGGTGGGCGTACCCGCGCTGCCCGGGTGAGCACCGGCCTCCGCTTCGGACGCCGGGGCGAACCCGCCGTCGGCCGGCCTCGGCTGCGACACCCGGCGCCCCTTGGGGACCCGTGGCACCTCGCCCCGGGAAACCTCATGGACCGTACGCCTGCCGCTGCCGCTGCCGCTGTTGCGGCCCGTGCTTCCGGAGTCGAAGCCGACATCGGAGCCGGAGCCGGAGCCGGAGCCGTAGCCGGAGTCCGCCTCCGTACCGCCGCCCGTCCCGCGGTTCTCGATCCCCGGTGTGCCCCCCTGGCCGGGCACCAGCGGGGTTTCCCCGGTGGTCCGGGCCGCCGGGGAACCGTAGCCGTGGTGCGTCGGCCCGTCCGGCGGACGCACGGCCGCCGGCTCCGCCCTCGCGGGCGGCTCCGCGGATGCCCTCGCGGGCGGCTCCGCGGATGCCCTCGCGGGCGGTTCCGGCACGCGGACGTGCCCCTCGCCGTCCGGCGTCGTCCGTGCCCGCGCCCCCGGTCCCGCGGCCGGGGTGAGCCGCAGCGCCGACTCGCCGATCCGCAGCAGCGCGCCCGGTGCCAGACCGACCGGGCGGGAGCCCACCCGCCGCCCGTCCAGGGTCGTGCCGTTGGTGGAGCCGAGGTCGGCGACCGAGACCCTGCCGTCCGGGCCGACCGTCACCGCGCAGTGCAGCCGGGAGACGTCCGGGTCGTCGAGCGGCACATCGGCGTCGGCCGAGCGGCCGATGCGGATCTCGCCGCCGTGCAGCAGATGGACGCCGCCCGCGTCGGGACCGGCGACGACATGGAGCCTGGTCGGGGTGTCGTCCAGCTCGGGGTGCGGCTCCGGCTCGCCCGGGGCGCCCACGGCCAGCACCGCGCCGTCGATCAGCGGAGGCTCGCCGAGCGTGCAGCGCTGGGCGTCCAGCCGCTGGTCACCGGCGTACAGCACCGGGGCGCCGGAGGAGCCCGCGGAACCGGAGGCGCTGTCGCCGCCGAAGACCGCGGAGACCAGCGCGGCGGCCACCGCCGCCAGGGCCGTACCGGCGGGGGCGGTGACGACCCCATGGCCTCGCGCGGGGGAGGTCAAACCCAGCGGATCTACCACGGTCAGCCGGATCTGCATCGCCGTGAGCGGTCCCTTCTGCGCGAGCGCCCGCGGCACGGAGGACGGAACCACCCCGCGGACCCCCACCGCGGACTTCCCCCACCACCACACGCGCACGTACGGCCAGTACTGCACGCATCCTCGCACCTGCCACCGACAACGCGCCCGCATCCCCCTATCAAATGATCTTGATTGGTCGGCTCTGCCCTCAAAAGTGCCTGACCAATGCGTCGTGGATGATCGTTTCAGCGCTGCTTGAGATCGGTCACGTCCGGCCGCCGGCAACCAACGGACCGGGTCGAGCGTCTTTCTTCGAACACGGGCAGAGCCCCCGCGGGCTCCTGGTCTGCGCCCCGCCCGGGGAAACCGCGTCATACCCGTACGAGAACCGGGAAGGAAGTCGTCGACGGCGTCAAGCCGGTGCCCCGCGCCGCGGCATTACAGTGGGCGGAACATTTCCGAGCACGACACACCACGGTGTACGCCAGTCAAGCAAGCAGCAGGGAGCGCATGACGTGCGGCCGGTAGGCAGCAAGTACCTGCTCGAGGAGCCGATCGGACGCGGCGCCACGGGCACCGTCTGGCGAGCCCGCCAGAGGGAGACCGCGGGGGCCGAGGCGGCAGTGCCCGGTCAGCCGGGAGAGACCGTCGCGATCAAGGTCCTCAAGGAGGAGCTCGCGAACGACGCGGACGTCGTGATGCGTTTTTTGAGAGAACGCTCCGTCCTGCTCAGACTGACCCACCCCAACATCGTCCAGGTCCGCGACCTGGTCGTCGAGGGCGATCTGCTGGCCCTGGTCATGGATCTCGTCGAGGGCCCCGACCTGCACCGTTACCTGCGGGAGAGCGGGCCCTTCACCCCCGTCGCCGCCGCGCTGCTGACCGCCCAGATCTCCGACGCCCTCGGCGCCAGCCACGCCGACGGCGTGGTGCACCGCGACCTGAAGCCCGCCAACGTGCTGCTCAAACAGGGCGGCGGCGAGCTGCACCCGATGCTGACCGACTTCGGCATCGCCCGGCTGGCCGACTCCCCGGGGCTGACCCGCACCCACGAGTTCGTCGGCACGCCCGCGTACATCGCGCCCGAGTCCGCCGAGGGCCGCCCGCAGACCTCCGCCGTCGACATCTACGGCGCCGGCATCCTGCTGTACGAGCTGGTCACCGGCCACCCGCCGTTCTCCGGCGGCTCCGCCCTGGAGGTGCTGCACCAGCACCTGAGCGCCGAACCGCGCCGTCCCTCCACCGTCCCGGACCCGCTCTGGACGGTCATAGAGCGCTGCCTCAGCAAGAACCCCGAGCAGCGGCCCAGCGCCGAGAACCTCGCACGCGGCCTGCGCGTCGTCGCCGACGGCATCGGCGTGCACGTGAACTCCGCGCAGATCTCCGCCGCGGAGAACGTCGGCGCGCTCCTCATGCCCGACCCCGCGCCCGCCATCGTGCCCGGCACACCCGGCGCGCCCGGTTCCGCCGACCCGACGCAGGTGCTGCCGCACACCGGGGGCGCGTACGACCCCAACGGCGCGACCAGCGTCCTGCCGCAGACCGGAGCCCATGCCGGAGCGGGCGCCGGCGGTCCCTCCGGCGCGGCCGACCCGACCGCCGTCATGCCCCCGGTACCGTCGGGCCCGCCCGGCCAGGGGGGCCAGGGACAGCCCGGGTCCGACGACCCGCATCCCTGGCAGAACCAGATGCGCGCGGCCCGCGACCGCAACGAGCAGACCCAGGTCCAGTACCTCGACCCGGGCGAGGACCCGCTGCGCCGCCGCCCCCAGCGGCAGGTCGCCCGCCCGCAGCCCTCGCAGCAGCCCCCGCAGCGCCGCCCGCAGCCCCAGCCCGGCCCCGGTTACGGTCAGCCGCAGCCGTACCAGCAGGCACAGCAACCTCAGCAGCCTCAGCAGTACGCCCCGCCGCAGCGGCCTCAGCGGTCCCAACGGCCGCGGCAGCCGGAGCCGCAGCGGTACACCCCGCCGCCGGAGCCGCGCCGCCCTGCGCGCGAGCCCCGGCAGCGCAGCGCCAACCCGATGCGCATCCCCGGCCTCGGCTGCCTGAAGGGCTGCCTGTTCACGATCGTCATCCTGTTCGTCGCGAGCTGGCTGATCTGGGAGCTGAGCCCGCTGCAGGGCTGGATCGGCAGTGGCAAGGGCTACTGGGAGCAGCTCACCTACTGGTTCAACAACACGGTGGACTGGTTCCAGGACCTGGGCGGGTCCGGGCCCGACCAGCCGCAGTAGCCCGGCCCCGCCGCAGTGGTCCGGCGCTCCGGGACTTCGGCCCTCCGGGGCTTCGGCGTTCCGGGCCGCCGGTGCTCCGGTGTCGCGGTGCCGTCGACGGTCCGGGCCGTGTCCGGCTGGTTTGCTGATTTGTCGACACCCGACGGGTGATTTCCGGATCCCCGGTGAAGGTTGGCTTCCGGGGCGCGTAGCTTTGGCGGCAACACGCGTCGGTAGGAGCAGTCTTGGCACGGAAGATCGGCAGCCGGTACACCGCCCACCAGATACTCGGACGGGGCAGCGCCGGCACGGTGTGGCTCGGTGAGGGGCCGGACGGGCCCGTCGCCGTCAAGCTGCTGCGCGAGGACCTTTCCTCGGACCAGGAGCTCGTCGGACGCTTCGTGCAGGAGCGGACGGCGCTGCTCGGTCTGGAGCACCCGCACATCGTCTCGGTGCGCGACCTGGTGGTCGACGGCAACGATCTCGCGCTGGTCATGGACCTGGTCCGCGGTACGGATCTGCGCACCCGCCTCGACCGCGAGCGCAGGCTCGCCCCGGAGGCCGCCGTGGCGATCGTCGCCGACGTCGCGGACGGCCTGGCGGCGGCGCACGCCGCGGGGGTCGTACACCGGGACGTCAAGCCGGAGAACGTCCTGCTGGACATGCAGGGCCCGCTCGGCCCCGGCGGCTCGCACCGCGCCCTGCTGACCGATTTCGGCGTGGCCAAACTCATCGACACCCCGCGCCGCACCCGCGCCACGAAGATCATCGGGACGCCCGACTACCTGGCGCCGGAGATCGTGGAGGGCCTCCCGCCGCGCGCGTCGGTCGACATCTACGCGCTCGCCACGGTCCTGTACGAGCTGCTCGCCGGCTTCACGCCGTTCGGCGGCGGCCACCCGGGAGCGGTGCTGCGCCGCCATGTCACCGAGTCGGTCGTCCCACTCCCCGGTATCCCCGACGAGCTGTGGCAGCTGCTCGTGCAGTGCCTGGCCAAGGCGCCGGCCTCGCGGCTGCGGGCCTCGGAGCTCGGGGCGCGGCTGCGGGAGCTGCTGCCCCTGCTGGCGGGGACGCCGCCGCTGGACGTGGACGAGCCGGACGCCGAGCCGGTGGAGCGGGCGGGCGAGGACACCCGGCAGCCCTCCGGTCCGGCGCCGGCCGCCGGGGAGCCCGCGCGGCGGCGCGGCGCGGTCCCGCTGGTACCGGGCGCGAAACCGGCCGACTCCAACCGGGACACCCACACGTCGATGCGCGTACCGGCCCCCGACGAGCTGGCCGGAGGCGCCCGCGGCACGGCCCGCGCGCCCCGTGCGAGCGGCGCCCGCCGCCCCGGCTCGGCCCGCAACCGCGCGGTGGCCCGCCGGCGCCGGCTGACCCTGGCCGCGCTGACGGTGACCCTGCTGGCCGCCATCGGCGCGGGCGCCTGGCTGGCCGCCTCGGACGACGAGCCGGGAGCGGACCCGCACGACTCGAACAACTCGGCCCCCGCCACCCCCTGATCCTGACCACGGCCCCCTGACCCCGGCCAGGGTCCCGCCCCCCTGATCCTGACCACGGCCCCCGCCCCCCTGACCCCGGCCAGGCCCCCGCCACGCCCCGCAGCCCTGACCTGCCCCGACGCCCGCGACAGGTCCCGCGAACGGGCGTCCGGCGTGGTGTGCCCGGGCGAGCCGTTACGCTGGGGGTGTGGCAGTCGTCGATGTTTCCGAAGAGCTCAAGTCCCTCTCCTCGACCATGGAGTCGATCGAGGCCGTTCTGGACCTCGACAAGCTGAGGGCAGACATCGCCGTGCTCGAGGAGCAGGCGGCCGCTCCGTCCCTGTGGGACGACCCGGATGCGGCGCAGAAGATCACCAGCAAGCTCTCCCACCTCCAGGCCGAGGTCAGGAAGGCGGAGACGCTGCGCGGGCGGATCGACGATCTCGCCGTGCTCTTCGAGATGGCCGAGGAGGAGGACGACCCGGACACCCGCGCCGAGGCCGAGTCCGAGCTGGTCAACGTCCGCAAGGCGCTCGACGAGATGGAGGTCCGCACCCTCCTGTCCGGCGAGTACGACGCGCGTGAGGCGCTCGTCAACATCCGCGCGGAGGCCGGTGGCGTCGACGCCGCCGACTTCGCGGAGAAGCTTCAGCGGATGTACCTGCGCTGGGCCGAGCAGCACGGCTACAAGACCGAGATCTACGAGACGTCGTACGCGGAGGAGGCCGGCATCAAGTCGACCACCTTCGCCGTGCAGGCGCCCTACGCCTACGGCACCCTCTCGGTCGAGCAGGGCACCCACCGGCTGGTGCGCATCTCGCCCTTCGACAACCAGGGCCGGCGCCAGACCTCGTTCGCGGGCGTCGAGGTGCTGCCCGTCGTCGAGCAGACCGACCACATCGAGATCGACGAGTCCGAGCTGCGGGTGGACGTGTACCGGTCGTCCGGGCCCGGCGGCCAGGGCGTGAACACCACCGACTCCGCGGTGCGGCTCACCCACATCCCCACCGGCATCGTGGTCTCCTGCCAGAACGAGCGCTCGCAGATCCAGAACAAGGCCACCGCGATGAACGTCCTCCAGGCCAAGCTGCTGGAGCGGCGCCGTCAGGAGGAGCAGGCCAAGATGAACGCCCTCAAGGGCGACGGCGGCAACTCCTGGGGCAACCAGATGCGTTCGTACGTGCTGCACCCCTACCAGATGGTCAAGGACCTGCGCACGGAGCAGGAAGTCGGCAACCCCGAGTCCGTGTTCAACGGCGAGATCGACGGCTTCCTGGAGGCCGGAATTCGCTGGCGCAAGCAGCGGGAGAAGTAACCCCGCGCGCGAACAGCGCTTTGTCGACAAGGCAACTGCCGTCCCTGGGGCGGCAGTTGCCTTTTGAGTGCCGGGGATGTCGGGCTTTTGCGTCACCATCACAGCTTCAACTCTCGGCAAAGCGTGCGTACGTGGACATCACGTACGCAACGGCCTTGACGTTCATTTGAAAAGTGGGAAAGGTGAGGATCGGCATGCGTATCTCTGGGGCGCATGTGAACCGGGGGGCTTGCCATCGCAGTCGGCTCCCTGTTGATCACGGCCCCGAGCGCCGCCTCACTGACGATGAGCTACTGGGGGTAGCAACCACATGACCAAGAAGACGCGCATCCGTGTCGCACGGATCGCGGCCGGTGCCGTGATCGCGGCCGGCGCCTCGCTGACCGCCGCCGGCGCGGCCTCCGCCCTCGACATAGGCGTGAGCGCCGGTGTCGGGGGCGAGAGCACCAACGTCAATGTCAACCTGGAACTCGACGACGAGAATCCGGCCGAGCCGGACCCGACCGAGCCGGACCCGACCGAGCCGGACCCGACCGAGCCCACCATCCCGACGGAGCCGGACCCGACGGTGCCGGACCCGACCGAGCCGGCCCCGACGGTGCCCGCCGACCCGACCGAGCCGGCCCCGACGGTGCCCGCCGACCCGGAGGAGCCCACCGAGGCCCCGACCACCCCGGGTGGCAGCAGCGGCGGCGGCAATGGCGGCAACGCCGCCGACCCGGCCGGCGGTGCCGGCGCCTCCGCCCAGGAGGAGGGCTCCTCGGCCCTCACCGACACGGGCGACAAGCCCGCCCCGTCGGCCCAGGGCAGCGGCAAGGAACTCGCCGAGACCGGTGCCGCCGAGATGACCTTCCTGGTGATCGGCGCCGCCACGATGATCGCCGGTGGTATCGGCTTCCGCGTGCTGCCGCGCCTCATGGGCAACCGTGGAGCCGCTGCCGCCTGACGGTGACGACGCGCGTACGTACCGTACGCGCGGCAGGAGACGGACCGAGGGGTCCGGAGCGCGTTCGCCGCTCCGGACCCCTCGGGCGTCCCTGTCCGTTCCGTGCGGGAGCCGTGCCGTGCGAGCCGCCCCGTGGTTCGGGTGCTCCGCGCCTCAGACGGTCTGGTGGGCGAGCAGCGCCACCGCCGCGACCAGCACCACCAGCAGCGCGATCAGCGCCGTCGGGTTCAGACCCGCGAAGAAGTTCACCTGCTGCAGCCGCTCACGGTTCGCGCGGCACACCGGGCACCGACCCTCGCTCACGGGTGCGGCGCAGTTGGCGCACACCAGCCGGTCGTACGTCATGCGCTCGCCCTCCTCGCACCGGTTTCGGTCAGTACAACGCCCACGACGACGCGAACGTTCCCCTACCACTGTGCCAGGTTCCGCGGCCATCGGCGCGGCCCTCCGTGTCCTGCCCCGCACATCCGGCATATAGCGCGCAAGTGTCACGCAACCCGGGCCGGTGACTGCGAGCGGCCTTCCGCTTCGCGTAAGGTCACGCACATCTACCCCCGGCGACCCGTGGTGCACCCGTGATCCGATTCGACAACGTCTCCAAGGCCTACCCCAAACAGAACCGTCCAGCCCTCCGGGATGTCTCCCTGGAGGTCGAGAAGGGCGAGTTCGTGTTCCTCGTGGGGTCCTCGGGCTCCGGCAAGTCCACCTTCCTGCGGCTGATCCTCCGCGAGGAGCGGGCCAGCCACGGGCAGGTGCACGTCCTGGGCAAGGACCTCGCGCGCGTCTCCAACTGGAAGGTGCCGCAGGTCCGGCGCCAGCTGGGGACCGTGTTCCAGGACTTCCGTCTGCTGCCCAACAAGACCGTCGCCGAGAACGTCGCCTTCGCGCAGGAGGTCATCGGCCGGTCCCGCGGCGAGATCCGCAAGTCCGTGCCGCAGGTGCTCGACCTCGTCGGGCTCGCCGGCAAGGAGGACCGGAGGCCCGGTGAGCTCTCCGGCGGTGAGCAGCAGCGCGTCGCCATCGCGCGGGCCTTCGTCAACCGGCCCAAGCTGCTCATCTGCGACGAACCCACCGGCAACCTCGACCCGCAGACCTCGGTGGGCATCATGAAGCTGCTCGACCGGATCAACCGGACGGGCACCACCGTGGTGATGGCGACGCACGACCAGAACATCGTGGACCAGATGCGCAAGCGCGTCATCGAGCTGGAGAAGGGCCGCCTCGTCCGCGACCAGGCACGCGGCGTCTACGGCTACCAGCACTGACGAGGAACGGAAAGGCTTAACCCCACGCCATGCGCGCCCAGTTCGTTCTGTCGGAGATCGGTGTCGGTCTCCGCCGCAATCTGACGATGACCTTCGCCGTCGTCGTCTCCGTCGCCCTGTCGCTCGCCCTGTTCGGTGCCTCGCTCCTGATGAGCGACCAGGTCACCAGTATGAAGGGCTACTGGTACGACAAGGTCAACGTCTCCGTCTTCCTGTGCAACAAGAGCGACGCCACGTCCGACCCCAACTGTGCCAAGGGGGCGGTGACCGAGGACCAGAAGGGGCAGATCAAGGACGACCTGGAGAAGATGTCGGTCGTCGACTCGGTCACCTACGAGTCCCAGGACGCGGCGTACAAGCACTACAAGGAGCAGTTCGGCGACTCCCCGCTGGCCAGCTCCCTCACGCCGGACCAGATGCAGGAGTCGTACCGCATCAAGCTCAAGGACCCGGAGAAGTACCAGGTCGTCGCGACCGCCTTCGACGGGCGTGACGGAGTGCAGTCCGTGCAGGACCAGAAGGGCATCCTGGACAACCTCTTCGGGCTGCTGAACGGCATGAACTGGGCCGCCCGCGCGGTGATGGCGCTCATGCTGGTCGTCGCCCTCATGCTGATCGTCAACACGGTGCGCGTCTCGGCGTTCAGCCGGCGGCGCGAGACCGGGATCATGCGGCTGGTCGGTGCCTCGGGCTTCTACATCCAGGCGCCCTTCATCGCCGAGGCCGCGGTCGCCGGACTCATCGGCGGCACCCTCGCCTGCGGATTCCTGCTGGTCGGCCGGTACTTCATCATCGACGACGGACTGGCGCTGTCGGAGAAGCTGAACCTGATCAACTTCATCGGCTGGGACGCGGTGCTGACGAAGCTTCCGCTGATTCTCGCCACCAGTCTGCTGATGCCGGCCCTGGCCGCTTTCTTCGCGCTGCGCAAGTACCTGAAGGTGTGACCCTTGCCAAGAGGGGCGTACGGTCAACCGGCCGTGCGCCCCTTCGCGTTGTCCTAGACTCACCGGCATGTCAGGTCGTGCCCTGTTCCGCGAACCCCGTCGGATCCGTCGAGGGGGCGCCCTGACCTTGGTGTTCACCGGCGTGCTCGTAGCCGGCGCGGTCACCGGCAACCTGCCCGGGCCGGCCGACCGGAAGCCCGCCGCGGGCAGCGCCCCGTCGGCCGCCCCCCTCGACCACCATGCCGAGGTCGCCGAGGCGGCGAAGGCGGCCATGGCCGCCGGCACGTCCCCCGTGGAGGCCGCGCAGCGCGCCGTCAGCCGCAGCGGGGACCGGTGGGGCGCCGTCTACTCCCCGGGCGAGTACGAGGAGTTCGTGGACGCCCTCGACGGCCGATACACCGGCGTGGGTCTGTGGGCCCGGGAACGGTCCGGCCGCATCGAGGTGACCAAGGTGGGCAGCGACACCCCTGCCGCCGACGCCGGTATCCGCGCGGGCGACCGGCTGCGCAGCGTCGACGGCGCGACGGTCGACGGGCGGCCCGTCACCGAGGTCGTCTCCTTACTGCGCGGTGACGACACCGACGAATCCGCCGGCACCACCGTCCGCCTCGGCCTGGAGCGCGGTACGCGCACCTGGAGCGAGACCCTGCGCCGGGCCCGGCTCTCCCGCGACACCGTCACCGTCGACGGACTCCCCGGTGGGATCACCGTCGTCAAGGTCGCCGCCTTCACCAAGGGTTCCGGCGACGAGGTCCGGGCCGCCGTGCGGGAGGCCCCGGCCGGCACGGGCATCGTCCTCGACCTGCGCGGCAACTCCGGTGGCCTGGTCGCCGAGGCGGTCACCGCGGCCTCCGCCTTCCTCGACGGCGGCCTGGTCGCCACGTACGACGTCGAGGGCGAGCAGCGCGCCCTGCACGCCGAGCCCGGCGGCGACACCCTCAGACCCCTGGTCGCGCTCGTCGACGGCGGGACGATGAGCGCGGCCGAACTGCTCACCGGCGCCCTCCAGGACCGCGGAAGGGCGGTCGTCGTGGGCTCCCGCACCTTCGGCAAGGGCTCGGTCCAGATGCCCGCCCGGCTGCCGGACGGCTCGGTCGCCGAACTGACCGTGGGCCACTACCGCACCCCGTCCGGCCGGGGCGTCGACGACCGGGGCATCACCCCCGACCTGGAGGCCGAGGAACAGGCGCTCCAGCAGGCGGGCACGGTCCTGACCGGACTCGGCCGGTAGCGCGGCCCGGACCGCGCGCCCGGCGGAGAGCCGCCCGCCGCGGTCCCCGCCGTCCCGCCCCCGGAAACCGGCTTTCCGTCGACCCCCTCCGTAGTGCCAAAATGGGCGGCACTATGGCTAAGGAAAAAGGGCGCAAGCTGATCGCGCAGAACAAGAAGGCGCGGCACGACTACCTCATCATCGACACCTACGAGGCCGGCCTGGTCCTCACCGGGACCGAGGTGAAGTCGCTGCGCCAGGGCAGGGCGTCGCTGGTGGACGGCTTCGTCCAGCTCGACGGCAACGAGGCGTGGCTGCACAACGTGCACGTCCCCGAGTACAGCCAGGGCACCTGGACCAACCACAGCGCGCGGCGCAAGCGCAAGCTGCTGCTGCACCGCGAGGAGATCGACAAGCTGGAGTCCAAGTCCCAGGAGACGGGACACACCATCGTGCCGCTCGCCCTGTACTTCAAGGACGGCCGCGCGAAGGTGGAGATCGCGCTGGCGAAGGGCAAGAAGGAGTACGACAAGCGCCAGACGCTCCGCGAGAAGCAGGACCGGCGCGAGACCGACCGGGCGATCTCGGCGGTCCGCCGCAAGCAGCAGGCCTAGGCCTGTCCGAGCGGTTCCCGGCCGCCCCGGAGCCCCCGGAGCCCCCGGAGCCCCCGGAGCCCTCGGAGCCGTCGCGCGGGAATACGCTGGCACCGACCCGCGTTGGTCACGTACGATGGCGGTAGCACCTCACAGCGGGTGCGTACCTTGAGAAAAAAACATGGGGATGATCGGTTTCGACAGCGGCTGTCGAAGCAGGGGAAGCGTGTCGAGGAAGCGGCCATGATCTCGTAAACCACAGGCCGAAAAAATAATCGCCAATTCCAAGCGATCCATCTCCCAGGGCGAGCTCGCCCTCGCTGCCTGATCTTCAGGTAGCGAGCAGCGGCTCCCCTACCAAAGGGAGTGTCAGCCCGGGGGTGTTCCCGACCCGGTTCCTGGCATCATTTAGGGAACTAAACCTTGATCCCGGTCACGGGGTGAAGAGGGAAATCCAACAGTGACTGAGCCCGTCGGAGACTTGTCCGCGTGATCTCCGGGGCTGAGAAAAGCACAGCGGACTGCACACGGAGAAGCCCTGATTCTGCACCGTTGGACGCGGGTTCGATTCCCGCCATCTCCACTTACCCCATGTGGGCCCAGGCCCCGTCGCATCAGCGGCGGGGCCTGTGTCATGTTGCGCTCAGGCCGCCGGATCGCCGTACGTGTGCAGGTACGTCGGGCCTCCCAGGCCCCCGAGCAGTGGGGCGACCGGGTGGCGCGCCGCGCGGCCCGGATACGCCGGACCCTGGCCGGCGCTGACGGTTCTGCACGGCACGGCCGACCACACGGTGAAGTCCGCCGGCATGACCGACCTCGTGGAGCAGTGGACCGAGGTGCACGGCGCCGACCGGACGGCCGACGTGAGCGACACCGTCGCCGGGTATCCGCACCAGGTGTTCCGGGGGGCCGGGTGGGAAAGCGGTGGTCGAGACCTACGCCGTCACCGGCATGGGGCACGGCCGGCCCGTCGCCCCGGGGGCGCCGGCGGGCAGTGCGGGACGGCCGGGGCGTACTTCCCGGACGTGAACCTGTGCGCCGCCCACCGGCTCGGGTCGGCCCGGGGGCTCGGCTGAGCGGCCCGCGGGCCGGGCGGGTCAGCACGGGCGCGGGCCCGTGCTGGCGCGTTCGGTCAGGCGGGGCGGCAGCAGCGTGGCCTGCGGTACGGGGGCGCCGGACAGCTTCCGTATCAAAAGGTGCACCGCGCGGGTGCCCAGCTCGGTGGACGGCATGGTGACCGAGGTGACCGGGATACGGGCCGAGGCGGCGACCGGTGTCGGGCAGACGGCGGTGAGGGAGAGGTCGTCGGGGATGCGCACCCCGAGTTCCTCGAAGGCGTCGATCAGCGGGTCGAGCAGCGGCTCGTTGTGCACCACCACCCCGGTCAGCGCGGGCTGCTCGCGCAGCAGCCGCTCGGCGATCGCGCGGGCCGCGCCCCGGCCCGTCCCGCACGGGTGCACCGTGGACCCGATCCGGTGCCGGTCCGCGGCGGCGGTGAAGCCCTGCACGAGCCGCCGCGCGAACGCCGTGCGCCGGACATACACCTCCGGCGGTGAGCCGACCAGCGCCACCGTCCGGTGCCCGAGCCGGGCCAGATGGTCCACGCACAGCTCGCCCGCCGCACCGAAGTCCAGGTCCACGCACGTCAGCCCGTCCGGCTCGGCGGGGACGCCGATCAGCACGGACGGCAGGGGCAGCGAGCGCAGTAACGGCAGCCGGGGGTCCTGGAGCTGTACGTCCATCACCACCACGGCGTCCGCCAGACCCGCCTCCGCGATCCGTCCGATCCCCTCCCCGCCCTCCCCCTGGGTGAGCAGTAGCACGTCGTGGTCGTGGGCGCGGGCGGCGGTGACCACCGACACCGCGAACTGCGTCACCACCGGCACATGGACGCCGGAGCGCATCGGCACCGCCAGTGCCAGCACCCGCGATCCGGCGCCGGCCGCGCCGTGGGTACGGACGTGCGTGCGGTAGCCCAGCTCGCGGACGGCGGCCTGGACGCGGCGCCGGGTCTCGTCGGAGATCGGCCGCTTGCCGCTGAGCGCGTACGACACCGTGCTGGGGGAGACCCCGGCGCGCCGGGCCACATCCGTGATCTTCACCATCGGGGGTCCTTATCGGGGGTCCTTCACCGACAACCGGGAGAGCAGTCGAAGCGCTTCGACGGGTGAAGGTATGTGCGGGCCGTGGGGCCGTCAATGGGGCGCGCGGGAATCGGCGGAGCGGTTCGACGCGCCGAACCGCGGACAGGGGTGAAACGGGGCCGAAGGGGTGGAACAGCAGGTGATCCGGGGGAGGGGGAGCAGCCGGTCTCAGCCGCCCGAGCGGGCCGGGCTCGGTTGTCCGGGCGGGCCGGGCGGGCTGGCCTCGGCCGTCCGGGCAGGCCGGTCTCAGCCGCCCAAGTGGGTCGAACCCGGTGTCCCCGGCGGACGAGGGCTCCACGGGCCGAGCAGGACGAGGGCGGTCAGCAGAGCCGTCGCGGCCGCCGTCACCGGGACCCCGTACCCGGCCGCGGCCGAGACGTGCTCGACCGTCCAGCCGCCCGCCGCGCTGCCGCAGGCGATCCCGCCGAGCAGGCCGGTCACCGCGAGGGTCATGCCCTCGTTCAGCCGGCCCTCGGGGGTGCGGTGCTGGACCAGGGTGATCGCCGTGACCATCGTCGGCGCCGTGGCCATGCCGGCCAGCAGGAGTGTGCCCGCCAGCAGGACGAGCGAGCCGGTGAGGGACGCCGCGAGCAGCGGCAGCACCATCAGCGCGGTCATGGCGGCCAGACACCACGGCAGCCGGGACCACGCGGACCCCGCCGGGCGCATCGCCCCGTACGCGAGCCCCGCCGCGAAGGAGCCGGCAGCCTGGAGGGCGAGCACCACGCCGGCCGCCGGGCGGTGTCCCTGGGCGTCCGCGAACGCGATCGTGACGACCTCCATCGCGCCGAACACCGCGCCGGTCGCGAGACAGACGGCGAGCAACGGGCGCATCCCGGGCGCCCGGAGGGGCGCCCGGCCGCCCGGCGCGTGGCGTCCGGCCGGCGGCTCGGTGGAGCGCTGGGCGGTGAACAGCGTCACGCCCGTCAGCAGCAGTACCGCCCCCACCAGCGTGCCCGCCTCCGGGAAGAGCGCTGTGCACAGGAAGGCCGCGAGCACCGGGCCGAGCATGTAGCAGAACTCGTCCGCGGCCTGCTCGAAGGAGTTCGCGGTGTGCAGGGCCTCGGCGGCGGCCTGCGGGTCGTCCCCCGGTTCCCCGGTGCGGGAGCTCAGCAGGTGTGCCCAGCGGGCCCGGGACATCCCGCCGGTGTTCGGTGTCGTGGCGGTGGCGGCGTAGGCGGCGAACAGGACCCAGTCCGGGGCGCCGTGGCGCACGCAGAGCAGCAGTGCGAGCAGGCCGAGCACGGCGAACACCGTGGCGGGCAGGGCGATGCGGGCCTGCCCGTACCGGTCGACCAGCCGCGCGATCCACGGAGCGGCCACCGCGGTCACCGCGAGTCCGGTCGCGACGACCATGCCGGCCAGGGCGTACGAACCCCGCGTCGCGGCGATCATCATGACCGCGCTCACGCTGAACATGCCCATCGGCAGCCGGGCGAGAAGATTCCAGGCCGTGAACGCGCGGGCGCCGGGCAGCGCGAAGAGGCGGCGGTACGGGCCCTCCACCCGGCCGCGATCGCTGTCCGTCCGCCCGCGTGGCGAGAAGTCGACGGCGACCAGGGCGTCGGCGGTGACGGTGAACAGGGGGGTGTTCCGGGAGGTCGGAGGGCGCCTGTGGAAGGTCGGTTGCGGCATGCACTCACCGTCGCCCGTGCCCGCGGCACCGGTCCAACACCTTCCCGGTACCGATTCACGCATCCGCGTTGTAGGTTCACGGGATGCCCGCCCCCGCCCACCTCGACCCCCGCCTCCTGCGCGCCTTCGTCACCGTCGCCGAGGAACTGCACTTCACCCGCGCGGCGATGCGCCTCTACGTCGCCCAGCAGGCGCTCAGCCGCGACGTACGGCGGCTGGAACGGGAGCTGGGCAGCGAGCTGTTCGTCCGGACCACCCGCCAGGTGACGCTCACCCCCGACGGCGAACGCCTGCTGCCGTACGCCCGCCGGGCCCTGGCGGCGCAGGACGACCTGCTCGCCGCCGCCGGACGGACCCGGCCGCTGCTGGTGGACCTCAACTCCCCGGGACTGGCCACCGGGCGCCGGGTCCTGCACCGGGCCCGCGAACTCGGCCCCGGCCACGAGCTGATGGCCCGCTACGAGAGCGGACTGACCTGGGCCGCGGGCGAGTTGACCGCGGGGCGGCTCGACGCGTCGTTCGGGCGGTTCGCGGGGCTCCCCGCGGTGCTGAAGGCCGGGCTCGACCAGCAGCCCGTACGGTACGAGCCGATGGCGGTGATCCTCCCCGAGGGCCACCGGCTGGCCGCCCTGGCGGAGGTGCCGCTCGACGCGCTGGCCGGCGAGGCGGTGTACGCCGGGGCGGGCAATCCGCGCACACCGGAGTGGACCGACCTCGCGGGGCTGTTGTTCGAGGGGCGGGGCATCGACGTCGCGCCGCCCGTGCCCCTGGCCGTCGGGGACGAGGAGTTCCAGCGGATCATGGCCCGCACGGGTCATCCGGTCCTCGCCGTGGTGGACTTCCCGCCGCTGCCCTCGATGGTGCTGCGTCCGCTGGTCGACCCCGTTCCGCTGTCACCTGTGTCACTGGTGTGGCGAAAAGGGCTGATTCACCCCGCTCTGGAGGGACTTCGCCGGGCTGCGTCCGATATGGCCGCAGAGGAGGGCTGGTTGTGCCGGCCCGCGAACGGATGGGTTTCGGACAGTGATCTTGATGTCATGAGTTCTCCCTGATGTCTCGCAATTGATACGAATCCCCTCCCGGCGAACACGGAACCTTCGCGTGCGCTACATTCGATGCTTGAGCACGGTGTGATAGACGGGGCGCTCGGAGAGGGTGGGGGCCCACTTCCGGCGGCGAGTGCTCGGGCCGTACGCGCACCCGGAACAGTCCCGTGGGGGGAAGAAGCGTGCGCGTGGAACAGTGGCGAGAAGACGCCCAACCTGATCGGTCCGAGACCGAGGACGAAGTCGACCTGGTCGAGGACGACCGGTCTGCCTCCGGCAGTTCTGCCGCCGACCACGGAGCGTGGTTCTCCCGAGTCGTGCCCGGCCGCACCGCCGAGGCGAACGACGTCACCGCGGCGAGGACCGCACCCCGCGCGGCCGGCCCGGCCGACCGGGCCGACCTGAATGACCGGGCCGACCTGGATGACAGGGTCGCCCCGGACGACACAAAGGCCACGATGAGCGCAACGCCACCACCCGGCGGCACGAGCAAGGTGCCGGCACCGGGCGGCATGAGCAGGATGCCCGCACAGCGCGGGCCGGAGAACGCGAGCAGGCAGGACAGGGCAAAGAGACCCGCCCCGACGTGGCGGACGGCTCCGGAGCCCCCGGCGGCTTCCGAGGACCCCGAGGAGACCAGGGCCCTCCGGATCAAGCCCCTCACCACCCCCGCGCCCCCCTCCGCCGGTTCCACCGGCTTCACCGCACGCCTCTCCGCCCAGGCCCCCGGGACCCCCCGGCCGCCCCGCCCCGCCCTGCGCGACCCCTGGCAGGAGGGCGCCGAGACGTCCGTGCTCCCCCCTGTCGCAGCCGCGCCCACCACGCCCGTCCCCGCCGCACCCGAGCCCACCAGGACCATCCCCGCCGCAGGCGCGGACGCCGACACCACCGAGCACACCCACGACCCGCACGAGGTGACGGTCCAGCTCGACGCCGTGCAGTTCGGCGACGGCGTGCTGCGCGCAACGCCGGGCAAGCACCGCGCCGGTAACCCCGACGTCGCCGACGGACCCGTGTTCGTCGACGAGTCCGGCCGCCGCAGCCGCCTCTACCGCCGGATCGGCCTGGCCGTCGGCCTGGCCTGCGCCGCGTACGCCATCGTGATCGTCGCCACGCTGCTGTCCGGCAACTCCAACGCCCCCTGGGTCCCCGTACCGGGCCAGGAGGAGGAACAGCCCGCCGGGAAGGTCGAGACCTCGCCGCGGCCCGCCGAGCCGGACGCGTCGCCCGGCTCCGGTACCGACCCGGCCCCGGGCGCCGAGCCGACCGCCGGTGACGCCGACCCCCTTCCCTCGTCCGGCGCCGGCCTCCCCGCGGGCGGCGTGACCGTCCCCGAGGGGGGCTCCGGCGAGACCACCGGCCCGTCGTCGACGCCGACCCGGGCCACCCCGGGGCCGGGCACCGGCGCCGGCGGTCCCACGACGACCGCTCCGGCCGCCCCCCCGGCCGCCTCGGTGCCCGCCGACCCGACGACCCCGTCCGGCGGCACCGGCACCGATCCGACCACGCCGCCCGCCGGGGAGGACCCCGGCGACGAGGAACCCGCGGGTACCGGCAACGTCGCCCAGGCGCCCGTCGGAGCGCCGCCCGTGGCCGCCGAGAACCCCGCCGCACAGCCGGCCCCGTCCACCGCCCCCGCCGAACCGTCCCCGGAGCACGTTCTCTGATGGCATCCCACTCCCGCCGCCCCGGGCCCGCGACCAGAGCCCGAGGCGGCTCCCGGCGTCGCCGTCTGCCCTTGCGCCTGCTGCTTCCGCTGCTCGTCCTCGTCGCCCTGGCGGCGATGCTCATGCTGCGCGGATACACGCACAGCGAGATCCTCGCCGACCACCGCGTCCAGGCGCCCGCCCCCACCGACAAGGTGCCGGAGAAGATCCTCGAGGGCGGCCCGGTCATCGACGCCCGTGGCGGCCGCACCGAGAGCCTGAGCGTGCCCGACCGCCGGATGGTCCTCACCTTCGACGACGGCCCGGACCCGGTCTGGACGCCGCGCGTGCTGGACGTGCTGAAGAAGCACGACGCGCACGCCGTCTTCTTCGTCACCGGCACCATGGCCTCCCGCTACCCGGACCTCGTCCAGCGCATGGTCGACGAGGGCCACGAACTCGGCCTGCACACCTTCAACCACCCCGACCTCTCCCTCCAGTCCAAGGAACGCATCGACTGGGAGCTGTCGCAGAACCAGCTGGCGATCACCGGCGCGGCCGGCGTCCGCACCTCCCTCTTCCGCCCGCCGTACTCCTCCTTCTCCGACGCCATGGACAACAAGTCCTGGCCGGTCACCGAGTACATCGGCAGCCTCGGCTACATCACCGTCGTCAACAACACCGACAGCGAGGACTGGCAGCGGCCCGGCGTCGACGAGATCATCCGCCGTGCCACGCCGAAGAACGGTGAGGGCGCCATCGTCCTGATGCACGACTCCGGCGGTGACCGCAGCCAGACCGTCACGGCCCTGGACCGCTTCCTGCCCGACCTGAAGAAGCAGGGCTACGAGTTCGACAACCTCACCGAGGCCCTGGACGCGCCCAGTGCGATGAGCCCGGTGGCCGGCTCCGAGCTGTGGAAGGGCAAGGCGTGGGTCTTCCTGGTCCATGCCTCGGAGAAGGTCACCAGCGGCCTGGCGGTGGGCCTGGCGATCGTCGGCACCCTGGTCATCGGCCGCTTCGTGCTGATGCTCCTCCTCTCCGGCGTCCACGCCCGCCGGGTGCGCCGCCGGGGCTTCGGCTGGGGCCCACCGGTCACCGAACCGGTGACCGTGCTGGTCCCGGCCTACAACGAGGCCAAGTGCATCGAGAACACCGTCCGCTCCCTGATGGACAGCGATCACCCGATCGAGGTCCTGGTCATCGACGACGGTTCCGACGACGGCACGGCCCGCATCGTCGAGGCCATGAACCTGCCCAACGTCCGGGTGATCCGCCAGCTCAACGCGGGCAAACCGGCAGCGCTCAACCGGGGCCTGGCCAACGCCCGGTACGACATCGTCGTGATGATGGACGGCGACACGGTCTTCGAGCCGTCCACCGTCCGCGAACTCGTCCAGCCCTTCGGCGACCCGAAGGTGGGAGCCGTGGCGGGCAACGCCAAGGTCGGCAACAAGGACAGCCTCATCGGCGCCTGGCAGCACATCGAGTACGTGATGGGCTTCAACCTGGACCGCCGCATGTACGACATCCTCGGCTGCATGCCGACCATCCCGGGGGCCGTCGGCGCCTTCCGCCGCTCGGCCCTGGTCCCGATCGGCGGCATGAGCGACGACACGCTCGCCGAGGACACCGACGTCACCATGGCGCTGCACCGCGCCGGCTGGCGCGTGGTCTACGCCGAGAACGCCCGCGCCTGGACCGAGGCCCCGGAGACCGTCCAGCAGCTGTGGTCCCAGCGCTACCGCTGGTCGTACGGCACCATGCAGGCCATCTGGAAGCACCGCCGCGCAGTGATCGAGAAGGGGCACTCGGGCCGCTTCGGCCGCGTGGGCCTGCCCTTCGTCTCCCTGTTCATGATCGTGGCCCCGCTGCTGGCCCCGCTGATCGACGTCTTCCTGCTCTACGGCATAGTCTTCGGCCCGACCCAGAAGACGATCATGGCGTGGCTGGGTGTCCTGGCCGTCCAGGCGGTCTGCGCGGCCTTCGCCTTCCGCCTCGACCGCGAACGCATGACCCATCTCATCTCGCTGCCGCTGCAGCAGATCCTCTACCGCCAGCTCATGTACGTCGTGCTGCTCCAGTCCTGGATCACCGCGCTCACCGGCGGCCGCCTGCGCTGGCAGAAACTGCGGCGCACCGGCGTCGTCGAGGCGCCCGGCGGCTCCGTGCCCGGCCCACGTGCGCAGAGCAGCGATGATCGGAGGCCCGTGGCATGACCCATGGATACACGACAGGTACGGGTCCTGGCCCGGAGTCGGCCGGCCCGTACGGAGCCGCGCACGCCGGGGACGCGAACGGGGCCCCGGGGATGCAGTCCGCCGTCCCGCGGCAGCGCACGACCGAGCCCGCACCCGTACCGGACCCCGCCGCCCCGGCCGCCGCCCCCGGGAAACCGGGCCGTGACCGGTACCTCGACCTGCTGCGCTCCATCGCCCTGGTCCGCGTCGTGGTCTACCACCTGTTCGGCTGGGCCTGGATGACGGTGCTGTTCCCGTCGATGGGCGTGATGTTCGCGCTGGCCGGTTCGCTGATGGCGCGTTCACTGAAGCGTCCGGCGGCGAGCGTGATCCGCAGCCGGGTCCGCCGTCTCCTGCCGCCCATGTGGGCGTTCGGCGTGGTCGTGCTGGCGCTGATGTTCGCGCAGGGCTGGAACCCGGCGAAGGACCCGGACCACGGTGACACCTGGGGCCTGATCGGGCTGTTCAACTACATCGTCCCGATCGGGGCCCCGCCCTACCCCTGGCAGCTCGGCTCCGCGTCGGGCCTGCTGGACGAGACCTGGGCGGTGCAGGCCGCGGGCCCGCTGTGGTACCTGCGCGCCTACCTGTGGTTCGTGATCGCGTCGCCGCTGCTGCTGTGGGCGTTCCGCCGGGCGCCCTGGCCGACCCTGCTCGCCCCGCTGGGCCTGACGGCGATCGTCGGCACGGGCCTGGTGACGATCCCCGGCGAAACGGGCAACGCGGTCACCGACTTCGCGGTCTACGGCGGTTGCTGGGTGCTGGGCTTCGCCCACAACGACGGCATGCTGAAGAAGATCCCGCGCTACGTCTCGGTCTCCTGCGCGTCACTGGTGATGGCCTTCGGCCTGTGGTGGGCGTCGAACCACCTGGGCCCCGACGGCTGGGACCTCAACGACATCCCGCTGGCCCAGGCCGCCTGGTCGTTCGGCTTCGTCGTGATCCTGCTCCAGTACTCCCCGTCCTGGCAGCAACTCCCGGGACGCCTGGCGCAGTGGGACAAGCTGGTGACCCTCTCCAACAACCGGGCGGTCACCATCTACCTGTGGCACAACATGCTGATCATGGCGACGGTCCCGATCATCGACCTGCTGTACCGGCTCCCGTTCATGCAGAGCGAGCGTGCGATGGGCGCCCTCGACAGCACGTACACGCTCTGGATGTTCGCCCTGATCTGGCCGCTCATCGGCCTGGCGGTGCTCGCGGTCGGCTGGGTCGAGGACCTCGCGGCGAAACGGAGCCCACGCCTGTGGCCGAACGGCGCGAAGCGCTCCGCGGGCAAGCAGTCCGGAAGCCGCGCCGCCCACCGGGGCTGACGACGACTCTTTTTTCGGGGCTCGGCTTTTCGATGGCAGCGTTGACGAGGGTGGGAGGCATGCGGTCCAAGTCCACGTCGGGCAGCGCCCCCCCCGAGAAACCTTGCCCGCCCGCCCTGCGCCGGGCGAGGCAGAGCAGGGCCTGGGTGTGGTGTTTTAGCAGGACCTGCCTCACCTGCCGGAGTCACCGCTTTCGGCAGACGGTCCCGACGCTGCGGGGCCGGAGGCGGGTACCTTGCCGAAAAGCGTGAACAGTCGACAGCCCAATGACACACCGGCGCTCAAATGAGCAACGTGAGGACAGCCGTAGTCGAAATGCTCACGCTTTGGGGATGACGTGTCACGCCCAGGGCACGGACGGCCTGTCCCGGCACCGCACGGCGAGGCCGCTTCCCCTCAGGCGGTCACGGAGAGCGCCGGCACAATCAGCAGACCATCCCCAACAAGGCCCGATACCCCGTCACTCGGTCTCACGCCCGCCGAGCAGCGCTACCGGCCCCGATCTCCTTGGCGTACACGATGAAGGTGGCCCACGTAGCACGGGAGAGGCCGAGCCGGGGTCCGGCTGCGTCCTTCGAGTCGCGTATGAGGATGGTGGCCGGGGCGGCGGCTATCTCGACGCAGTTCGAGCTGTCCCCGCTGTAAGTGGACTTCTGCCAACGGACGGTCTGCACGGCGTTCCTTCTCAGGCTTCTCGGATGAGGTTGTGGATGAAGTCGCGTGACTCGGCAGGGCCGAGCGCGCAGGACGTCATGTGGTCCAGTACGGCGCGGTACTTGGTCAACTGTGCCTCCGCGTCCAGAAATCCGCAGCCCCCGTGGTGGGTGTCCAGTTGGACGGTGTCGAGCTGCGGTACAGCGCCCGCGACGTAGTCGAAGGACTGGCCGGTGCTCGGGAAGTAGCCCGTGCCGAACGGGATCACACGGATGGTGACGTGGGGCATTTCGCCCATGCCGAGCAGGTGCGTGAGCTGGCCGCGAGTCACGACGGGGCCGCCGAAGCCCATGCGCAGGGCCGACTCGTGGATGATCGCCGAGTAGGGAGGCGGGCTCTCTCGGTGCAGGATGCCCTGTCGCTTGATGCGATGGGTGAGGCGGTGCTCGATCTCGTACTGCCGCATGGGCGGCACCACTGCCCGGAAGAGGGCGCGGGCGTGATCGGTGGTCTGTAGCAGCGCCGGGATGTGGATCACCAGGGCGACGCGCAGTGCGGTGGCGTGATGCTCCAGCTCGGCCAGGTCGACCAACGCGGCGGGCAGGTGTTCGCGGTACTCCTCCCACCAGCCGCGGGACCGGCGTCCGGTCATCGCGGCCAGCGTGACGATCAGGGCCTCGTCGGAACAGTCGTACGCAGACGCCATCCCGCGTACGAGATCGGCGCTTACGGAGCTGCGACCCGTTTCGATCATGCTCACACGCCCTTGGTTGACGCCCAGGTGCGTGGCGGCCTGGGTCACCGTGAACCCCGCCCTTTCGCGGAGTTTGCGCAGCTCGATGCCGAGTCGCCGTTGGCGCAGGTTGGGGTTGTTGGTGGGCGGCAAGGTGTCTCCGTCCGGGCCGCGAAGCGGCTCTCATGTACCTCACACGAGCTAATTGAAGGTGAATCTCCCTAGAATGGAAGATTCATCTCCCCTTCCGCTTTTATCGTAGCGGCACCGCTCATATGCCGCGTTCGTCAGCCGGAAGCGCACCCACCAAGGCACTGCCACCGCTTGGCGCGGTCATGGACGAGTGATCCGAGTTCCCCTCTATTCCCTGGAGTCGTTCATGGTCACCGTAGCCCCGTCCCCACCCTGGATGTACGCCCTCCGACTGCCCCATGACCCTCGCGCCGTACACGTCGCACGTATGACGGTGCGGGCGGCGCTCGGTGGGCACGACATGCGGGACGTCGTCGACGCGGTGGAGCTGTTGACGTCCGAGTTGGTCACCAACGCGTACCGGCACACCAAGGGCCCCGCGTCGCTGCGGCTCACCTGCTTGAGCGACGGCCGGTTGAGGGTCGGTGTGTGGGACAGCCACCCGTACATTCCTGCCCCCTTCAGCGAGGCGCCCGGGAACTCCGTCCCACCCGTCCCGACGGATGCCGAATCCGGGCGCGGGCTGCGCCTCGTGCAGGAGTATGCGGATTCCTGGGGCGGGTGGGCGCTCGGTGACGGCGTGCTGGGGCGGAGCGCGGGGAAGCTGCTGTGGTTCGAGGTGGGCGGGCGGCGGAGCGCCGGGTGACGGCCGGGGCCGGTCAAGGGCTCCGGCCGCGCTACCGCGTCGGCGCCCTCCCGTGGAAAACTGCCCGTGTTGCGGAAGCGAACAAGGCGGCCGAGGGGCGGGTGCGGACGAGCCGTGCCTCAGGCGGCACGCCGAACGCAGCACCCACCGAATGCAGCACACCGACTCGAGTGCGGGACGAGAGCGGGACGAGAACCATGCGCGACGAACAGCAGCAACCCGACCGGTCCACGGAGCCGCCTCCGGAGCCGCCTACGGAACTGCCCACGGAGCAGACCCCCGGCCACGGGCCGCTCGCGGGCTTCACCGTGGGCGTGACCGCCGCGCGCCGGGCCGACGAGCTGGGCGCGCTGATCCAGCGGCGCGGCGGTGCCGTCCTGCACGCCCCCGCGCTGCGGATCGTGCGACTCGCCGACGACAGCGAACTGCTGGCCGCCACCAAGGAGATCATCGGACAGGCCCCGGACATCGCGGTCGCCACCACGGCGATCGGCTTCCGGGGCTGGGTGGAGGCCGCCGACGGCTGGGGGCTCGGCGACGATCTGCTGGCGCGGCTGCGCGGGGCGCGGATCCTGGCCCGCGGACCGAAGGTCAAGGGCGCGATCCGGGCCGCCGGGCTGAGGGAGGAGTGGTCGCCGTCGTCGGAGTCGATGGCCGAGGTCCTCGACCGGCTCCTGGAGGAGGGCGTCGACGGGCTGCGGATCGCCCTCCAGCTGCACGGCGAACCGCTGCCCGGGTTCGTGGAGTCGCTGCGGGCCGCAGGGGCGGACGTGGTGGGAGTGCCCGTCTACCGGTGGATGCCGCCGGAGGACATCGCCCCCGTCGACCGGCTGCTGGACGCCGTCGTCGCCCGGACCCTGGACGCGGTCACCTTCACCAGCGCGCCCGCCGCCGCGTCCCTGCTGTCCCGCGCCGGTGAGCGCGGCCTGCTCGACGACGTCCTCGCCGCCTTCGGACACGACGTCCTGCCCGCCTGCGTCGGCCCGGTCACCGCGCTGCCGTTGCAGGCCCGGGGCGTCGACACCGTCCAGCCGGAGCGCTTCCGGCTCGGCCCCCTCGTCCAGCTGCTCTGCCGGGAACTGCCCGGCCGGGCCCGCTCGCTGCCGGTCGCTGGGCACCGGGTGGAGATCCGCGGGCACGCCGTCATGGTGGACGGCGAGCTGCGCCCCGTACCGCCCGCGGGGATGTCGCTGCTGCGGGTGCTGGCCCGCCGCCCCGGCCGGGTCGTCGCCCGCGCGGACCTGCTGCGCGCGCTGCCGGGCACCGACCGCGACGAACACGCGGTGGAGACCGCGATGGCCCGCCTGCGCGCCGCCCTCGGCACGCCCGGGCTGATCCTGACGGTCGTCGAACGCGGCTACCGCCTGGCTCTGGAACCCCAGGCGGACGCGGAGGACGGGGACGCCTGAATCTGGATCCACCGACGACCATGGAGGGCAGACTGCGTCCTCCCAGGTCGACCAGCCCTTCGGGCAGTAGTCGATCTTCACTCGAGAGGTGAAGGAGCGGAACAGCTCGATGGGGCCGCTGACCTGGATGAAGGCTGCTCGGGTCCGGTTTTCGTCGGTGGATTCAGGCTGAACGGACCGGCCGGCGCGGCGCCGCGTGCGAGGCCGGGTGGGGCATACAGGGGCGGGGTTCGGATCGGGACTTGGAGCGGCCTCGGTCGGGACCCGCATCGGGCCCTGGGACGAAGGCTCCGTGCTGGGGCCGGGGCCGTCCCGGGACGCGGGCAGCACGGGGGCGAGGTCCGTTCCGGGACCGGGGGGGTGCCCAAGGGGTTCCGGGTGGAGGAGCGGGCAGGCACTGTAGAGGGAGCGGATTCCCGGAACAGATTCCTCACTCGCATCGCACCGGCCCCCACGCGACCGGGGCGAACCCTAGGCGGTGACAGGCACATGGCACTGGGTACGGTCACGGCGCCCCACGAGCTGCGGTTCGACACCGGGCGGATCTGTCTGGATCTCCTCGCGACCACGCATCCCGAGGAACGGCTCGGCTCCGTCGACGTGCTGAGCGCCTGGATCACCGGCTCCGGACTCGTCCCGGCCGGCACCCCGCTGACCCACGCCGACGGCGCCTGGCCGGCCGCCTTCCGTGAACTGCGCGGCCACCTCGCCCGTCTGGTGCACGGCCGGCCGGCGCCCGGCAGTGCCGCGTACGACCTCGCGCTCGCCCGCGTCAACGAGATCGCCCGCGCCGCGCCCCCGGCGCCGCGCGCGGTCCCCGGGGACGACGGGGCGCTGGTGCGGCGGTTGGAGGCGCCGCCCGGCTGCGCCGCGCTGCTCGCGGTGATCGCCCGGGACGCCGTGGACCTGCTCACCGACCCGCTCGCGCGCGCGTGCCTGCGGCAGTGCGAGGGCGACAACTGCCCGATCGTGTACCTGGACACCTCGCGGGGCCGCCGCAGGCGCTGGTGCTCCAGCGAGGTCTGCGGAAACCGCGAGCGCGTGGCACGCCACCGCCGCAGGGCCGCCGCCCTCACCCGCGCCTGACCCGGCCTCACCTCGCGGGCGTACTCAACTCGGCTGTCCTGTATGCGGCTTGCGTCACCTCTTTCGCCGTTTCCCGGCGCGTGCCGCCCCTCAAGTGCTCAAGTGACTTCACTCACGCCCGGTTTGCCTTGCGGTCGGCATGGGCAACCCGGCTCGTCGTCGGTCCGTGGCGGAAATGTGAAGGAAAGGCGGGGGAAATGTGCTCCCATGTCCCGGTCTTCACCTCGTCCCCCAGAAAACCGGCGCCTCCCGTTGAACACCCAACGCATCGCGTCCGTACCCGATGTCGAGCGACCGACGGGGGGATCCCCGGGACACCGGAGGTGGGCGTGCGCAAGGATGCGGCCGTGGCCAATGAACGTGGAGCGAGGGCCCGACATCGCATGTCTTCGTCCTCGTCGTACTCGTCGAACGAACCTGACGAGGAGTTGATGCGTGCGCTGTATCGAGAGCACGCCGGGCCTTTGCTCGCGTACGTCCTGCGGCTGGTCGCCGGAGACCGGCAGCGAGCCGAGGACGTCGTGCAGGAGACGCTCATCCGTGCCTGGAAGAACGCCGGTCAGCTCAATCGGGCGACCGGATCGGTACGCCCCTGGCTGGTGACGGTCGCCCGGCGCATCGTCATCGACGGCCACCGCAGCCGGCAGGCCCGGCCGCAGGAGGTCGATCCGTCGCCGCTGGAGGTCATCCCCGCGGAGGACGAGATCGACAAGGCGCTGTGGCTGATGACGCTGTCGGACGCACTCGACGACCTGACCCCTGCCCACCGGGAGGTCCTGGTCGAGACGTATTTCAAGGGACGTACCGTGAACGAGGCGGCCGAGACCCTCGGGATACCCAGCGGCACGGTGCGCTCCAGGGTGTTCTACGCCCTGCGTTCGATGAAGCTGGCACTGGAGGAGCGGGGGGTGACGGCGTGATGAGCGTGTACGGGGGATTCGGAGCGGGCGGTACGGGTATGTCTGGTGCCATGCAGGGATCACCGGTGCCGAACGAGCACGAGACCGTCGGTGCCTACGCCCTCGGCATCCTCGACGATGCCGAGGCCACCACGTTCGAGTCGCACCTCGCCGGCTGCGAGTGGTGCGCCCAGCAGCTCGACGAACTCGCCGGTATGGAACCGATGCTGGCCGCCCTCGCGGACCTGCCCGGCACCGGCACGACGCCGTCGCTCGGTGAGTCGCTGTCGGCCAAGCCGGCGCCGCGCGTGGTGGAGAAGCTGGTCGACGAGGTCGCCGAGCGCCGCGCCAAGAAGCGCCGCCGCAACTTCTACATGGT
>NZ_JBHSPC010000039.1:0-5555 GCF_042656345.1 Streptomyces incanus | reverse complement strand
GGCGACAGCGGCAGCGGGGGCAGCGGTACCAACCGGACCCTCTCCGCCGACCCGGCGAAGGACGTCTTCGACCAGATCCCCGACAAGCTCACGGCCACCGACCCGGACACCAAGGTCTCCGTGACCGTGGCGTTCCAGGAGAAGGACTGGGGCACCGGACTGGCCGCGCAGATCTCGAACGTCAAGGGGTTCGAGAGGTGCTCCCTGATCGTCGTCGGCAAGAACGGCGAGCGGGAGACCGCGACCTCCTGGACCGTCCCGGAGTGGGGCTACGGCCTGCCGGACGCCAAGACGGACAAGGCCAAGCAGCCGCTCCACGTCCAGGGCGGCGCCTCGATGGACATCAACAAGATCGACCACTTCGAGATCGTGACCTTCGAGGGCGAGAAGCTCGTCGAGGTCGACGCGTAGCCTGACGGGCCCCCTTCGCGTACGGTTGACGGCTGCCCAGCACGTCAGAAGGGGGCCCGGTGGCCGCTCAGGCTCAGCAGCAAACCGCGGTCGATCCGGTTCACGATTCCGTTCGCGACCGGGAGATCAGTGTCGAACAGGAACACCTCGACCGGGTGTACCGGCGGCTCGAGGAAAAAATCCACGAGGCCGAGTTCCTCATGCACGACGCCGCCCGGCGCGGCCAGGTCGGCACGCCCGGCGCGCTCGCCGAACGGGACGCCCAGGTCTTCCGGGCCGGCGTCCACCTCAACCGGCTGAACAACGAGTTCGAGGACTTCCTCTTCGGCCGGATCGATCTGCTCCTCGGCAAGGACGGCAAGAAGGGGACCGACGGCGCCTACACCGCCGTCGAGCCCGCCGAGGGCGCCGTCCGCCCCGACCACACCGCCGACATCGCCGAGACGCTGCACATCGGCCGGATCGGCGTCCTCGACGAGAACTACACCCCGCTGGTCATCGACTGGCGGGCGCCCGCCGCCGCCCCGTTCTACCGGTCCACCCCGGTCGACCCGGGCCGGGTGGTGCGCCGGCGCGTCATCCGCTCCAAGGGCCGCAGGGTCCTCGGCGTCGAGGACGACCTGATGCGCCCCGAGCTGACGGCCTCCCTGGACGGCCGCGAGCTGCCCGTCATCGGCGACGGCGCGCTGATGGCCGCGCTCGGCCAGGCCCGGACGCACAGCATGCGGGACATCGTCGCCTCCATCCAGGCCGAGCAGGACCTGGTGATCCGCGCCCCCGCCGCCTCCGTGACCTACGTCGAGGGCGGCCCCGGCACCGGCAAGACCGCCGTCGCCCTGCACCGTGCGGCCTACCTGCTCTACCAGGACCGGCGCCGGTACGCGGGCGGCATCCTGATCGTCTCGCCCACCCCGCTCCTGGTCGCCTACACCGAAGGCGTCCTGCCCTCCCTCGGTGAGGAGGGCCAGGTCGCCATCCGCGCCATCGGCTCCCTGGTCGACGGCGCCGAGGCCACCCTGTACGACGCCCCGGCGGTGGCCCGCGCCAAGGGCTCGTCCCGCATGCTCAGGGTGATCCGGAAGGCCGCGCGCGGCGCCCTGGAGAGCACCGGCACGCCGACCCGGCTGCGCGTCGTCGCCTTCGGCCGGCGGCTCGAACTGGACGCCGGCGAACTGGCCGCCGTCCGCCACACCGCCCTCGGCGGCACCGCCCCGGTGAACCTGCTGCGTCCCCGCGCCCGCAAGCTGCTCCTGGACGCCCTGTGGGAGCGCTCCGGCGCGGGCGGCCGGCACACCGACCCGGAGCTGGCCGCCGAGCTGCGCTCCTCCTTCGACGACGATGTCTCCACCGAGGACGACTTCCTCACCTTCTTCGAGGCCTGGTGGCCCGAGCTGACCCCGGCCGCCGTGCTGGACGCCATGGCCGACGAGCGGCGCCTCGGCCGCTGGGCCCGGCGCGTCCTCAACCCGGGCGAGGTCCGCAAGGTCGCCCGCTCGCTGCGGCGGCACGGCCGATCGGTACACGACATCGCGCTGCTCGACGAACTCCAGGCCGTCCTCGGCGCCCCCGCCCGCCCCCGGCGCAGGCGTGAGCTCGACCCGCTGGACCAGCTCACCGGTCTTGAGGAACTGATGCCGGTGCGCGAGGAGTCGCAGCGCGAGCGGGCCGAACGCCTCGCCCAGGAACGCACCGAGTACGCCCATGTCATCGTCGACGAGGCCCAGGACCTCACCCCCATGCAGTGGCGCATGGTCGGCCGGCGCGGCCGGCACGCCACCTGGACGGTCGTCGGCGACCCCGCCCAGTCGTCCTGGTCCGACCCCGACGAGGCCGCCCAGGCCCGTGACGAGGCCCTCGGCAGCAGGCCCCGCCGCCGCTTCGAGCTCACCGTGAACTACCGCAACCCGGCCGAGATCGCCGACCTCGCCGCCAAGGTGCTCGCGCTCGCCATGCCCGGCTCCGTGTCGCCGAGGGCGGTGCGCTCCACCGGCGTCGAACCGCGCTTCGTGACCACGGGCAGGGGGCAGGGACCAGGGCAGGACCAGGTGCCGGCGCAGGGGAGCGGCGCCGGCGCGGGTGCGTCGCTCGCCGAGACCGTGCGCGCGGAGACGGCCCGGCTGCTGGAGCGGGTGGACGGCACGGTCGGTGTGGTCGTCGCCATGCAGCGCCGCGAGGAGGCGCGGCGCTGGCTGGACGGGCTCGGCGACCGGGCGGTGGCCCTCGGCAGCCTGGAGGCGAAGGGCCTGGAGTACGACGCGACGATCGTGGTCTCTCCGGCCGAGATCGCCGACGAGTCCCCGGCCGGCCTGCGCGTCCTGTACGTCGCCCTGACCCGCGCCACCCAGCAGCTCACCGTCGTCTCGGCCGAACGCGACGAGCCGGACCCGTCCGGCGTCCCGGACCTGTTGCGGGACTGATCCGCCGGTCGATCGGCGTCGATCGGCGTCGATCGGCGAATGACCCGGCCGCGGGAATGGTTCTACGGCATCCGTTTGTTAGCCTGGCAAGTGACACCGGCCCGATCCAAGCCCCCGGGCCCAACCTTCGTCGCTACGAGCGACCACTTGCCGCGAGGCGAGCATGGCGGGCCGGTGTCACTGAACGACCGAGAGGCCCATGTCACTTCCGGGTGGCGTGGGCCTCTCGCGTTGACTTGCTGCCTTGTTGACTTACGGACAACCCTCGGCTTCTCGTATGGTGGAACAGTCTTTCCGGCAGTTTTCGCAGTTACCCGCTTCCGCCGTGACCAAAACGTTCGCAATCGGATGCGGCTACCACGTACTCAGCGGTAGGTGCGACGATCGGACAGCACAAAGCAGCTACACGGTGAAAGCAGAGGAAGTCGGCCATGGCAACGGCGCCCAGCGTCTCCTACTCGATGACCATCCGACTGGAGGTGCCGGCGAGCGGAACCTCCGTCTCTCAGCTCACCACCGCCGTGGAGTCCTCCGGCGGCACGGTCACCGGCCTCGACGTCACCGCGTCCGGCCACGAGAAGCTCCGTATAGACGTCACCATCGCGGCCACCTCCACCGGGCACGCCGAAGAGATCGTGGAGAAGCTCCGCGGCATCGAGGGCGTCACCCTGGGCAAGGTCTCGGACCGCACGTTCCTGATGCACCTCGGCGGCAAGATCGAGATGGCGTCCAAGCACCCCATCCGCAACCGCGACGACCTCTCCATGATCTACACGCCGGGTGTGGCCCGCGTCTGCATGGCCATCGCCGAGAACCCCGAGGACGCCCGCCGCCTCACCATCAAGCGCAACTCCGTTGCGGTCGTGACGGACGGCTCCGCCGTGCTGGGCCTGGGGAACATCGGCCCGAAGGCGGCCCTGCCCGTGATGGAGGGCAAGGCGGCCCTGTTCAAGCGGTTCGCCGGCATCGACGCCTGGCCGCTCTGTCTCGACACGCAGGACACCGACGCGATCGTCGAGGTCGTCAAGGCGATCGCCCCGGGCTTCGCCGGCATCAACCTGGAGGACATCTCCGCGCCGCGCTGCTTCGAGATCGAGGCCCGGCTGCGCGAGGCCCTCGACATCCCCGTCTTCCACGACGACCAGCACGGCACCGCGATCGTCGTCCTCGCGGCCCTGACCAACGCGCTGCGGGTCACCGGCAAGGCGATCGAGAACGTCCGGGTCGTCATGTCCGGCGCCGGCGCGGCCGGCACGGCCATCCTCAAGCTGCTCATCGCGGCCGGTGTGAAGAACGCCGTCGTGGCCGACATCCACGGTGTGGTGCACGCGGGCCGCGCGGATCTGGTGGACGCCCCCGCCGACTCCCCGCTGTGCTGGATCGGCGACCACACCAACCCGGAGAACCTGACCGGCACGCTGAAGGAGGCCGTGCGCGGCGCGGACGTCTTCATCGGTGTCTCCGCCCCGAACGTCCTCGACGGCGACGACATCGCCGCGATGGCCGACGACGCGATCGTCTTCGCGCTCGCGAACCCCGACCCCGAGGTGGACCCGGGCGTCGCCCGCCAGACCGCGGCCGTGGTGGCCACCGGCCGCTCCGACTTCCCGAACCAGATCAACAACGTGCTGGTGTTCCCGGGTGTGTTCCGCGGTCTGCTGGACGCCCAGTCCCGCGCCGTCAACACCCAGATGATGCTCGCCGCCGCGCAGGCCCTGGCCGACGTGGTCACCGAGGACGAGCTGAACCCGAACTACATCATCCCGAGCGTGTTCAACGACAGGGTCGCGGGCGCGGTCGCCGACGCCGTACGGGAAGCCGCGAAGAGCACGGAGACCCCGGGCACCGTCGGCTAGGGGTCGCCGCCGCTGTGACCATCACCACGGCAGGTGTGCGGTCGGCGCGTCGTGGAACCCGTGGCATACGGCCGCCCTCTAAGGTGGCGGCCGTGACTCGGACCCCGGCATCCGCGGTCCGCTGCCGGCAGCGGACGCAGCGTCACCGTCGGCCGGGCCGTGGGAGTCCCCCGGATGACTCCCACGGGTGACTCCATGGGTGGTATCGCGGCTCCTGCGGGTGCCGGATTGGCTTTACCGCCGCAGGTAGAGGCAGGATGCTCCACCGGGACCACGTTCAGGGGGCAGCATCTCCAGGGGCGTGCGGACCCGAGTAAGTACCCGGGTCCGGGGGACTCACCGAGGACCCTGGCAGCATCGGCTTGGTCGTGCCCAAGTGCGGCCCCGCCGCGTGGCACGCCTCAACGGCAAGAAGAACACGGGAGTAACAACATGAACCGCAGTGAGCTGGTGGCCGCGCTGGCCGACCGCGCCGAGGTGACCCGCAAGGACGCCGACGCCGTGCTGGCCGCGTTCGCCGACATCGTCGGCGACATCGTCTCCAAAGGGGACGAGAAGGTCACCATCCCCGGTTTCCTGACCTTTGAGCGCACCCACCGTGCCGCTCGCACCGCGCGCAACCCGCAGACCGGTGAGCCGATCCAGATCCCGGCCGGCTACAGCGTGAAGGTCTCCGCGGGCTCGAAGCTCAAGGAAGCCGCCAAGGGCAAGTAATCCTGCCGTTCGTACGTCCCGGGACGGCGTACGACGCATAGTGACGCCAAAGGGGCGGCCACCGATCGGGTGGCCGCCCCTTTGGCGAGACCGAAACAAGCCGGGTGGGTGCTGCCGGTGTCGTGGTCGTCGGGTCCCGTCAGCCCAGGGCCTTGCC
>NZ_JBHSPC010000038.1:101708-138609 GCF_042656345.1 Streptomyces incanus | reverse complement strand
CCGGGCGCGCCCAGGCGGTGGCGTACGAGCGGTGGGCCGCCCGGTGGTCCGGGCTCGCCCAGTGGTTCGTGTCGGGGGAGGGGCGCGAGTCACAGGCCCGGCTGCTGCGCGGGCACGGAACACCGCCATCGGTCCCGGATGTCCGCGGATGTTCCCGCAGCTCACCGGGTTCTGCCGCGTCGGCCGACCTGGGTTCGACGATGTGCGAAGCCGAACTTGAGGTGAGGAGGCCAGGCCACCGGCGTGCCGGTCGCTACAACCGCCCGCGGGCACACACCTCACCCGGGTATCACCGCGATGCCCGACATCGTCAAGAGACAGGGCACAACGAGGCTGACCACGCCGCGCATGGCCCGGATCCTTCTTCGATGCCGTCGAAGCCGGGCACGACAGGCTCGACCGCGCTCGACGCGGCGCGCGGCTGCCTGTCCGGGACATTCCCCTACGCGTCCTGTTCGTGGTGACGCACTGTCCAGTTGACGCTCCGGTCGGGAGCAGTCCGCGTCAGAGCCGTGCCGCGACATCGAACAGCAGCGTCCGGAGCCATTCGATGAAGTACTGGTCGGACAGGCGGGGGTTCCAGACCATGTCGATCCCGAGGCCGGGCAGCGGGAACGGGAACTCCTCGATCCGCAGGTCGGTGAGGGTCCGCATGGTGGCGGCCACCTGGTAGCGGAAGAGGGCGACGCCGCCCGCGCGGGCGACCAGGAAGGGGACGAGCAGGAAGTCGGAGCTCAACTGGCCGACGCGGTAAGGGATGCCCTTTTCCTCGAGCACCGAGTACGGGAAGACCCGCCGGTCGGTGTCGACGACGATGTGCGGCTGGGTGGTCAGGAGGTCGAGCGCGCTCGCTTCCGGTGGCGTGTCCGGGGAGGCCACCACCACACAGCGGTCGTTGTACAGCCGCTCGCGCGGGTACGGCGAGAAGTGCCCCTCGGAGATCAGCACGACGTCGACGCCCATGTCGGTGAAGGTGGCCTCGGTCGGGACCGTGATCGTCCGCAGGCGCAACGTGGCGTGAGGAGCGCGTTCGGCGATCAGCCGCGACAGTTGGGGGCCGATGACGAACGCGGTGCTGTTCGTCAGGGCGATCGTGATGACGCGCCGGTCCGTGGCGGGGTCGAAGTAGGGGAAGTTCACGATGTGTGCCGCCTGTTGCAGCGCGCTGCGCAGCGGTGGGATCAGCTCCAGGGCGCGCGGGGTCAGCGTCAGGCCCGTGCCCTGCCGGACGACGAGGTCGTCACCCAGCAGACGCCGCATTCTCGTGAGGGCGTGGCTCATCGCCGGCTGTGACAGACCGACCCGCTGCGCCGCCCTGGTCACCGAACGCTCTTCGAGGAGCGCGAGAAGGGGCACCAGCAGGTTCAGGTTGACCGATGCCAGCCGGTCCAGTCCCGAACCCGTGGTGCCCTCTTCCGCGTCGCCCATGAAACCGACCCTACGCGGCCGCCTGAGTCATACGACGCAGCCGGGGAATCGGGATCCGGTAGTTGAGCGCCGCGGCCACACCGGTGCCGTGGTCGTGCGACCAGCGCATCAGCGCCGGCCCGCCGCCGGGCTCCCCGTCGACGTACTCGGGTTCCCCTTCCAGCGGCAGATGGCCCACCGCCTTGAGGGTCAGTCCGAACTGCTCGGTCCAGAAGTACGGCTGGAACCGGAGCGGTGGCGTCTCGTCGCCCCGGACCAGAGCCCTCGCGGCGACCTTCGCCTGTTCGATCGCGCTGCTCCAGAAGGGGACGCGGCGCAGACCGTTCGGAGTGTGGACGGCCGCGAGGTCGCCGACGGCCGCGACGTCGGGGCGGACGAGCCCACGCGAGTCGACCGCGATGGCACCCTTCGCCGCGAGGCCCGTGTCCGCGAGCCACTCCGTGTTGGGCACGTCGCCGACGGCGGATATGAGCATGTCCGCCTCGAGGACCGGGCCCTCGGCGAGGACGACCCGGGTGCTGTCCGCACGCCGTTCCAGCCGTGCCAGCTCGGTCTCGACGATGGTGAGCCCCAGGCCCAGCCCGGCCTTGACGAAGACACCGGCGAGGTGCGGACCGAGCTGGAGGATCAGCGGGGCCCCTTGGGAGACGAGGGTGACCTGGCAGCCGGCGGCCAGGCACCCCGAGGCGATCTCCATTCCGAGCGGGCCTCCGCCGACCACGACGACCGACGGCCGGTCCACCAGCCGCTTGCGCAGAGCGAGGGCGTCGTCGAGCCCGCGCAGGGTGAGCTCCTCGGGAAGGTCGGACAACCGTCGCGCCCGGGAGCCGGTGGCGAGGACGACGCGGTCGTACGGCAGAGCCGTACCGTCGTCGAGAGCGACCAGCCGACGGTCGAGGTCGAGTCCGGTGGCGCGGACGCCCAGAAGCTCCGTCGCCCCGTGGCCGGTCGGCGGAAGCTCGTGCGACGACAGGTCGTCGCCGTCGAGCAGGAGCGCCTTCGACAGGGCCGGGCGGCTGTACGCCGGGTGCGGTTCGTCGCCGACGACGGTCAGCTCGCCGTCGAAGCCGGCCTCGCGGAGCGTGTCGGCCGCGGTGAGCCCGGCGATCCCGTTGCCGACGACGACGACGCGGTTCACGGTGCCGGTGCTCATATGACCCTCAGCGCCGCGACCGGGCACACGCGGGCGGCGGCGTTCGCCAGGGCGACGTCGGCCCCGTCGACCTCTTCGCGGTCGAGGACGAGCTCGCCCTCGTCGTCGAGGTGCATGAGCTGCGGGGCGGCCTCCTCGCACAGACCGTGGCCCTCACAGCGGGGGCGGTCAAGAACGATCTTCATGCGGAGATCACCTCCAGGACGGGGAGCTCCTCGATGCTCCGGGTGATGTTGCTGGCGACGCGGACCTCGGGCCCGACGACGAGGCGCTTGACGCGCCGGGAGAACGCCTCGATCACGGCGTGGGCCTCCAGGCGGGCGAGTCCCTGGCCCGCGCAGCCGTGTGGACCGTAGCCGAACGAGAGGTGGTCGACCGGATTGCGCTCGACGAGGAAGGCGTCCGGGTTCTCGTAGTGGCGGGGGTCGCGGTTGCCGGCGCCGAGCAGGATCGCGATCTGCGCGCCCGCCGGGATGACGGTTCCGTCGAGGTCGACGTCCTTGGTGGCGCGCCGGCCCCAGGCGTGGATGGGCGCCCAGAAGCGCAGCACCTCGTTGAACGCCGCCGGCACCAGCGACGGGTTCGCGCGGACCAGGTCGAGCTGGTCGGGGTGGGCGGCGAAGAGGGCGACGATGTTGCCGATCGCCGCGATGGTGGTGTCGACACCGGCGCCGAGGTACTGGTGGATGATGTGGCCGGCCGTGCCCGGCGGGATGGTGCCCCGTGCCTCGGCGTCGAAGATGCCGCGGCCCACGGACCCCTCGGTCAGGTCGTCGGCCTTGACCTCGGAGCACCATCCGTAGAGCTCGCCGGCGATGGGGAAGTTCTCGGCCGTGCGCTGGTTCATCGGACCGAGGACCTGCATGGCCGCCTGCCCCCAGCGCAGCATGTTGTCGCGCACGTGGCCCTCGAAGCCGATCAGGTCCGCGACGACCTCCAGCGGGAACGCCCGGGCGAGGGCGTCGATCGCCTCGAAGGAACCCTTCTCGACGAGCTCGGCGACGAGAGCGTCCGCCTTGGCCTCGATCCCGCCCTTGAGACCACGCAGCGCCCGCGGGGAGAGGTTCTCGGTGAGCGTGGCGCGCAGCTGGGTGTGCACCGGCGGGTCGGACGCGAGCGAGGTGCCGGTGAGCGCCTCGTTGGCCATCGGGTTGAACGCGATCGAGGTCGAGGAGAACGACTCCCAGTCCGCGAGTGCGCCGCGGATGACGTCGTACCGCGTCAGCGCGTAGACGTCGTTCTGCGGGAGGTGGACGACGGGGCCCAGTTCCCGCAGTTCGGCGTAGACGGGGTAGGGGTCGACCAGGACCTCGTCGGCGAAAAGGTCGAGGTCGGAGGCAGGGGGAGGAGTCATGCCCCCAGTGAAGTATCCGGTCTCACATCCAGCAAATGAATGATTCGCATGGATCGACATGCATGTCGTTCATGCCCTGGGCGGGGTCCACGCCGGCCGCCCTGCCCGATGGTGGCCGCCGATCCGTCCCCGCCTTGCCCGCTCGGCTCCCACGCATTGTTTTTTTCGCTGTGTTCATTTCATTGACGTCATGTAAACCGAATGGCTATTGTCGCCGCAGCCCCTACCGGTCGGCCAGGCCGCCCTCCTCGGCATACCGCACAAGGCCGTCCACGGTCTCGGTGGGCACCATGACGACCGGACCACCGGCACTCGCCGTGTGCCGATGACTGGTCCGGGCGGTTCCTGGAACCCGAGAACGCGGAGGAACCGGCCAACGATCGCCCAAAGGCGTAGGCGTAGGCGCCGGCGTGAGCGGGACACGCGTGCGCACCGCCCGAAGAACCTCACCGGCGAGAAGACCGCTTCCAAGCGCTCCGTACGGTTCCCCCGGAAGCGGAGAGGAGACCGACGGATGGACGAACGCGCCACCCCCCTCGGTTGTTCTCCGGGGCCGGTGTCCCTCCCGCGCCACGTCAGGGGAGGCCGGCGGTGTCACTCGCGCGACTGCTGCTGATCTCCGACACGCATGTGCCGCTACGCGCCAAGCTGCTGCCCCCCGAGTTGCTGAACGAGACGGAGCGGGCCGACGTCGTGATGCACGCGGGGGACTGGGTCGACACCCCCACGCTCGACCTGCTGGAGGCACGCGCACGGCGGCTGATCGGCGTGTTCGGCAACAACGACGGCCCTGAGCTGCGCGAACGGCTGCCCGAGGTGGCCCGAGCGGAACTGGGAGGGCTGCGGTTCGGCGTCGTTCACGAGACGGGCCCGGCACGGGGGAGGGAAGCCCGCTGCGCCCAACGCTTTCCCGACCTGGACGTCCTGGTCTTCGGTCACAGCCATATTCCCTGGGACACCACCGCGCCGGGTGGCCTGCGCCTGCTGAACCCGGGGTCGCCGACGGACCGCAGGCGGCAGCCGTACTGCACGTACATGACGCTCGTCGTGGCGGACGGCGTGCCGCGCGAGGTCACCCTGCACCGGCTGCCGAGGCGCTGACCGGCGGGTCCGCCCCGCCGGTCAGCGCCTCGGCAGCCGGTGGCAGCCGGTGGCAGCCGGTGGCAGCCGGTGGCAGCCGGTCAGGTGACGCTCACCGTCGGGCCGTCCGGCGTGATGGTCGCCACCCGGCCCCGGTCGCAGTGGACGACCCGCTCACCGAGGCCGCGGCGGTCCATCTCTTCAAGAAACGCGCTCAGCGGCGACTTCATCACCGTGTAGTCGTCATAGTGCACGGGAAGGGTGAACCGCGGACCGAGACGCCGACTGAGTTCCGCTCCTTGCCGGCCGTCCATGGTGACCACGAAACCCCCTGGCAGCCGAGTGCCGCCCAGGTGCAGAACCGCGAGGTCCGTGTCCGGGTAGCGCCTGCCGATCTCCTCCAGCCCATCGAAGAGGAGCGTGTCCCCCGACACGTACACGCGCAGGCGCACCGGCCCGCCCACCGGGCCGAATTCCAGCATGCTCCCCATGACCGGCGGCAGGAGGCCGCGCAGAGGCTCGACGGCGTGGCGTCCGGGCATCGCGGTCAGGCGAACCTGGTGGCCCTCCTTGGCGAGGGTGTGGTGCTGCCAGTCGCGCAGACCCCTGACGTGGGGGAAACCCTGAAAGACCCGGAGACGTCGCGCCGCGTGCGGGGTGGTGAGGACGGGCAGGGCCCGGTCGAGGTTTCTGCGTGCCACCCGGTCCCAGTGGTCCCCGTGCAGGTGGGAGAGGACGACGGCGTCGAGGTCGGCGGGGAGCTGATCCACGGTGAGGGCGGGTTCCTTCAGCCGCCTCGTCAGCAGTCCGTACCCCAGATGCGCGTGCTGCCCGCGGTGCAGGAAGTTCGGGTCGGTGAGCAGGGTCAGGGCTCCGTACCGTACGAGCAGGGTCGCGTTGCCGATGAACTGGATGTGCACCGCTGAGTCGGCCGACGGCACCATCGTGACTCCTTCCCTGTCCGGCGTCCCGCGGCACGTGCCACGGGCGATCTCTTCGTGTCGCGCCACATCCGGCGGAAGGCGCGGCGCCGCCCTCCCGTGTCCGTTCCGCGCTGACCTCTGCGGTTTTTCCTTACAGCCAAGTGTGAACCGCGGGTACGGCATCCGCCCTTCCACCGAGGGCCTCCCCCGCCAGGCAGGCGCTACAGGCGGCTGCGCCCACGAAGCCCTTCCAGCGCTCAGCGGGGATGTGGCGACACATCCGTGAGTATCGCCCCCTGCCGATGCTGACCATGTTCGACAAGTGGATCCAGCTCGGGACGGGGCAGGCCAACGTCGAACGCCGGGTCGACGACATCCTCCTCCTGCTCACCGACGAGGACCCGCTGGGCGTCGAGGCTCTCGCACCGCACAGGCTGCCGCTCGAGGAGGGGCCGCAGGGGCGCAAGGCCTTCCGGGACAAGCAGGACGGCATGATCAAAACACTGCTGGTTCCCTGAGTGCCGGTCGGGTTCACCCGGCCGAAGCGGAAACGTCCCTGCCGCGGCCGAGTCCGTCGTACGGACGTCCCCGCGCATCACAGGGCGGCTCTCCTCCGAGCGCCCGCGCAGGGGGACGAAGCTCCGTGACGGACGCTCGCGGGGACGGCCGTCGGGTTACGGGAGAGGGGTGCCGCCGGTGGCGTTGACGATCTCGGCGGTGATGTAACTCGCCTGGGGCGAGGCGAGGAAGACGTAACAGGGGGCCATCTCCGCGGGCTGGGCGGGCCGGCCCAGTGGGGACTGCTTACCGAATTCGGCCGTGTCGGGCAGGGTCGCGGGAATCAAGGGTGTCCAGACCGGGCCGGGCGCCACCGCGTTGACCCGGATGCCGTCCTGCGCCACCATCTGCGCGAGGCCCTGGGTGAAGGTGACGATCGCGCCCTTGGTCATGGCGTAGTCCAGCAGATGCGGACTCGGCTTGTAGGCCTGGACCGAAGCGGAGTTGATGATGCATCCGCCCTTGCCCATGAAGGGCAGCGCCATTTTGGACAGCCAGAACATGCCGTAGAGGTTCGTGCGGACCACACGGTCGAACTGTTCCGTGGAGATGGCGCTGATTCCGTCGGGCTGGGACATCTGGTAGGCGGCGTTGTTGACGAGGATGTCGATGCGCTCGAACTCGGTGACCGCTCGTTCGACGAGTTCCCGGCATTGCGTTTCCTCGCGGATGTCGCATGCGACCGCTACGGCCCGTCGGCCCGCGTCCTCGATCAGCCGCACTGTTTCACGGGCGTCCTTCTCCTCCGATTCCAGATGGCTGAACAGCACGTCGGCGCCCTCGCGTGCGTAGGCGAGCGCGACGGCGCGCCCGATGCCGGAGTCCCCGCCCGTCACCAGGGCCTTGCGGTCGGTGAGAAGGCCGTGCCCCCGGTAGGACGTCTCGCCGTGGTCGGGCGGCGGGTCCATGGGGCCCGTCCAGCCCGGGACCGGTTGGTCCTGCTGGGGAAAGTCCGGTTGGGGGTGCTTGGTCACGGGGTCGTGGGGGCCTTGCTCGCTGTTCGTCATCTTCCGCCTCCTGCATCGCTGGAAGGAGGACTTCCCTGTTCCCGCGACGGAGCGACCGAATCCATGCGGTCTTCCGAACCCGACGTCGCGGGCGGCCGCCGAGACGTCCTCGCGCAGGCGGTCCTTCTGGTTCGGCCCGGCGCCGAGGACCGTGTGTGGGGGCCGGCGCCGCGGCGGTGTGCGTGGCCGTCGGCCAGGTCGATTCCGTGCACGACGTGGACGCCGACCGGCCGGGCGCACCGAGCGGCGGGCGGCGGATTCCCCCGATGCCTGCGAGAGTGAACGAGTGAGACCTCACGGCCGGGTACGGGTGGAGGCCGGGGATCCGAAGAGGGCTGGAGGGCGGATGGCCGTACGACACCGGTTGATCGAACGCTCCGTGGACGAGGTGTGGGCGGTTCTCGCGGACAGTACGCATTACGACGACTGGGTGATGGGCACGTCCGAGTCGCGACCCGGAGAGGGCGACTGGCCACAGGTCGGCTCCACCCTCACCTATACGGTCCGGCTGGGACGCTGGTCGGCGTCGGGGAGCACCGTCGTCCGACGGTGTGAGGCCCCGGCGGTGTTGGAACTGGAGGCCGACAGCGGGTGGCTGGGGACCGCGCGGATCGCCGTCGAGGTACGGCCATGGGGCGAGAACGCCTTGGTGATCATCGACGAACACCCCCTGCGCGGGTCGGCCGGGAAACTCCACAACACCGCAGCGGACGCGCTGATCCAGCTGCGCCACCGCAGGATGCTCGCCGGTTTGGCCGACACGGTGGAGAAGACCCCGAAACGCGCGCACGAACCGGCCTGACAACGGGTCGGCCCCTGACTGAGGGGCCCGGGAGAGCGAGAGCGGCGGGCCCGTCGAGAACGCCAGGAGGCAACGATGCCGGACGCGGTGGTCATCGGCGCGGGACCCAATGGTCTCGTCGCCGCGAACAAGCTCATCGACGCGGGATGGAGCGTGGAGGTTCTGGAGGCCCAGCCGGAACCCGGCGGTGCGGTCCGCAGCGATCGCGGCGTCCACACCGACTACGTGAGCGACGTCTTCAGCGCCTTCTACCCCCTCGCCGCCGCCTCCCCCGTCCTCGCGGGTCTGGAGCTCGGAAAGGAGGGGCTCACCTGGAGCCACGCCCCGAGCGTCCTGGCCCACCCGTTGCCGGACGGCCGGTGTGCCGTCCTCGCCCGCTCGGCCGCCGACACGGCGGCGGGCCTGGACACCTTCGCGGCGGGCGACGGGGCCGCCTGGCTCGACCTGTGCACCACGTGGGAGCGCCTGAGCCCGGACGTCCTGCGCGTTCTCTTCACCCCCTTCCCCCCGGTCCGGGCCTCCCTCCGGCTCGCCGCCAGGCTCCGGGCGGCCGGGGGCCTCCGCCTGGCACGGACCCTGCTGCTGCCCGTCCGTCGCCTGGGGGAGGAGTCGTTCCGCGGCGAGGCGGGACGGCTGCTGCTCGCCGGCAGCGCGCTGCACGCGGATCTCGGCCCCGAAGCGGCGGGCAGCGGAGGCTTCGGATGGCTGATGTGCATGCTCGGACAGGCCTACGGCTTTCCCGTGCCGGTGGGGGGAGCCGGGGCGCTCACGGCGGCCCTGGTGCGCCGGCTGGAGCGGCGCGGCGGGGCGGTCCGCTGCGGGGAGCGCGTGACCGAGATCGTCGTACGCGGAGGACGGGCCGTCGGCGTACGCACCGCGGGGGGCGAGCCCGTACCGGCGCGTCGTGCCGTACTCGCCGATGTGTCCGCACCGGTGCTGTACGGCGAACTGGTCGACGCCCAGCACCTTCCCGGCCGGCTGCTGAAGGACCTGGACCGGTTCCAGTGGGACTCCGCGACCTTCAAGGTCGACTGGGCGCTGAACGGCCCCGTGCCCTGGACAGCCCGGGAGGCGGCCACGGCGGGAACGGTCCACCTGGCCGACGGGGTCGACGGTCTCACCCGCTTCGCCGCCCAGCTCGCGACCAGCCGGGTGCCCGACCGGCCCTTCATCCTCTTCGGCCAGATGTCCACCACGGACGCCACCCGCTCACCGGCCGGCACCGAATCGGCCTGGGCCTACACCCACGTCCCGCACCGGATCAAGGGCGACGCGGGCGAGGACGGGCTGACCGGGCTCTGGGGCCGGCGGGAGGAGGAAGCCATGGCCGACCGCATGGAGAACGAAGTCGAACGCTGGGCACCGGGATTCCGCTCCCGCATCACGGCCCGGCGCCTTCTCTCGCCGCGCACCCTCGAGTCCATGGACGCCAACCTGCACGAGGGCGCGATCAACGGCGGTACGGCGTCCTTGCACCAGCAGTTGGTGTTCCGGCCGACGCCCGGCACCGGGCGCCCCGAGACGCCGGTGAAGGGCCTGTACCTCGCCTCGGCCTCCGCCCACCCCGGCGGCGGCGTGCACGGCGCCCCCGGTGCCAACGCGGCGGCCGCCGCGTTGCACGGCACCGGCCGACTGCGCTCGGCCCGCGTGCCGTGGGGCACCCGGGCCGGGCGGAACACCGCAGGACAGCCACCAGGCCGTCGCAGCAGCCGTACGGGTTCTCCCGGCCGAGTGGAGTGAGCCGCCCGGCCCTTCGTCCTGTCGCGTCGACACGCAGGACACCCGGTTGACGAAAGGTGAGCCTGTCGCACGCCCGGCCCGGGCCCACCCTCAGCACCTGGTCACCGGCTCGCAGTCCGGCGCGCTCGACCGCCCACGCCTCCTCGCTCGCCCTCCGCGACCCCGGCCTTGGGCTCCTCGACCGCGGGCGTGCGGAACAGCGCGCCGCCCGGCTCCCGGCGCCCGCTCCTCCCGGGCGAGGTCGTGTGTGCGTCGGAGTCGTCGGAACGCTGCTGTCCACCCTCTCCGGACGGCCTTGCCGTGACGGAGGAGGGCTTGGGGAAAGCTCCGTCCGGTAGCCGCGGCCAGGGTCTGCGGCCGGAGTCCGCCGGCCGGGTCGCTCGCCCTGGCCGTATCGGGGAGAGGAACCGCCGCGACGGGAGAAGACGGTGGCCGTCGCGGCGGCCGGTGCGCGGGTCGCTCCAGGGGGAGAGCAACTGCTGACGCAGCCGCATCGCATCGTGTCGGGCGAGGAGCGTGTGGTAGGTCCTGTCCTCCGTACTCATGGTCAGCGGCCCTCCCCGTCTCGCGCCCGACGACGGCGACCTGTACGGAGCCGCGTCCGGACCCGACCCGGACGGCGACCGGAACGGGAGCCCACCGGTCCGGTCGGTGCGGGGCCTTCGCCGGAAGCTGACGGAAGGGTCGGGGCATGGCTGGGCTCCTTGAGGAACGTGTCGGGGTGCGGGGAGGGTCCGACGGTGAACAGAGGCCGGCCCATCGGGATCTGACGGGTGAAACCGCAGGTCGGTATGACATCGGGGACATATGCCCCAAGGGTCCTGGGAGCAGAGTCGTCGGGCCCTGGACAACGGGAAGCGTGTGTGCCGCGCCTGACCTGTACGCCTGCGAGCGGAACGCCCCGTCCCTGCCCCCGGAGCCGGTTCCAGGGGCGGGGGCGCTCGGCGGTGCGGGCAACCGGGCCCGTGGGGTGAGTCAGGCGCGTTTACGGCGGCGCAGCAGGACGACGGTTGCCACGCCGGCCGCCACCAGGGCAGCGCCGCCTGCGGCGAGCGGGAGGGTGTCGGAGCCGGCGCCGGTGGCGTCGCCATCGCCACCGCAGCCGCTTTCCCCTGTGCCGCAGGGCCTGCCCGCGCGCCGTACCGCTCCCGGCCTCGTGCCCGCACCCGTCCCGTGCGCGCCGTACGCGCTGCGCCATGCTCGGTCGATCCATGGTCACGTACGGCGAAGGCCGTGTGCTGCCCGAGGGGCCGGAAGGAGCCGGAAGGGGCGGTCGGCATACTCGCGGCTGCGCCCCGCGTACCACCCGTGCCTCCGGTTCATTCGATCAGGGCCTCTGGGACCGATTTCTCCGTATCGGAGTCCTTTCCTCTTCGATGATTGGCCTGCGGCGGACGCGGGAGGGGCGTCGCACCGTGTTGCTCCGACGAGCCGCGCGGCCCAGGTGAAGCGACGAACAGGAGAGGGGGACGACATGCATCTGACTCCGCATGAGCAGGAGCGCCTGCTGGTCCACGTCGCGGCGGATGTCGCCCGGCGACGCCGTGAGCGAGGACTGCTACTGAACTATCCCGAGGTCATGGCGCTGCTGACGGCGCACGTCTACGAAGAGGCGCGAGCCGGGGCGACGGTCGACTCCGTGATGGAGTCCGGGCGTCATGTGCTGCAGCGCGGTGAAGTCATGGACGGCGTACCGGAGATGATCACCAACGTCCAGGTCGAGGCGACGTTTCCGGACGGAACGAAGCTGGTGACCCTTCACGATCCGTTCGACGCGGCGGCCACCGAGGTCGACGTCCACCCGGGCAAGGCGGAACCGCTGCCGGACGAGGACGAGTACAGGGTGGCCTTCAACGAGGGCTCCACGCCCGTGCCGCTGTGTGTGTCCAATCCTTCGGACCGTCCGATCCAGGTGGGCTCCCACTTCCACTTCGCCGAGGTGAACGAGGGGCTCGACTTTCCCCGCGAGGCCGCCCACGGCATGCGGTTGCACATCGCGTCCGGCACGTCCGAGCGGTTCGAACCCGGTGACGAGCGGACCGTGTCGCTGGTGCCCCTCGCCGGCGACCGGATCGTCGGCGGACTCCAGGCCGGCAAGAGTGAAGAGGAGAAGCACCTCGATGCCCGACGAGACCGATAACCCTTCGGCCCCACTGCTGCGGTCCCGCTACGCCGACCTCTACGGCCCCACGGCCGGCGACCGGGTCCGGCTCGCCGACACCAACCTCGTCCTCAGGATCGAGGAGGACTGGTGCGGCGGCCCGGGACGCAGCGGCGACGAGATGGTCTTCGGCGGCGGCAAAGTGATCCGCGAGTCCATGGGCCAGTCGCACATCCCCCGCGACGATCCACGCAAGCCGGTGGACACGGTGATCACCGGCGCTCTGATCCTGGACCACTGGGGTGTGGTGAAGGCCGACATCGGACTGCGCGACGGCCGGATCCAGGCGATCGGCAAGGCGTACAACCCCGAGACCATGTCGCCGCGCCCCAACGGCGACCCGCGCGCGTCCGACTTCGTCGTGGGGCCCGAGACGGAAGTGATCTCCGGAAAAGGGCGCATCCTGACCACCGGTGGCGTCGACACGCACGTGCACTTCCTGTGCCCCGGCCAGATCCACGAGGCGCTCGCCTCGGGCGTGACGACACTGATCGGTGGCGGCACCGGCCCCGCCGAGGGCAGTACGGCCACGACCGTCACGCCCGGCAAGTGGCACATCCAGCGGATGTTCGAGGCACTCGACGCCTACCCGGTGAACATCGGCCTGCTCGCCAAGGGCAGCACGGTCTCCGAGAAGGCGCTGCTCGACCAGGTCGCCGCCGGCGCCCTCGGCTTCAAGATCCACGAGGACTGGGGCGCGACCCCCGCGGTGATCGACGCGGCGTTGACGGTGTGCGAGGAGACCGGGGTCCAGGTCGCCCTGCACGCCGACTCCCTGAACGAGTCCGGCTTCGTGCAGCACACCTTCGCCGCCACCAAGAAGGACCGCCGCACCAAGGACGCCAAGTACCGCAGCCTGCACATCTTCCACATCGAGGGCGCCGGCGGCGGCCACGCGCCCGACATGATCAGCCTCGTGGGCAAGCCGAACGTGCTGCCCGCGTCGACGAACCCCACCCGGCCCCTGACGGTCAACACCGTCAAGGAACACGTCGACATGATGATCGTGTGCCACCACCTCAACCCCGAGGTCGAGGCCGACATGAAGTTCGCCGACTCGCGGATCCGGCCCTCCACGATGGCCGCCGAGGACCTGCTGCACGACATGGGCGCCATCTCGATGATGTCCTCCGACGCCCAGGCCATGGGCCGCATCGGAGAAATGATCATGCGGACCTGGCAGACCGCGCACGTCATGAAGTCCCGCTACGGCCACCTGCGGGAGGACGATGCCGGCGCGGACAACTTCAGGGCCCGGCGCTACATCGCCAAGTACACCATCAACCCGGCCATCACCCACGGCATCGACCACGAGGTCGGCTCCGTCGAGCCGGGCAAACTCGCCGACCTGGTCCTCTGGGAACCCAAGTTCTTCGGCGTGAAACCCCACATGGTCATCAAGGGCGGCCAGATCGCCTATGCGCAGATCGGCGACGCCAACGCGTCCATCCCCACCCCCCAGCCCTATCTGCCGCGCCCGGTCTGGGGCTCCCGGGGCCGGTCCCCGGCGGCGAACTCCTTCAACTTCGTCGCGGAGGCGGCCCTCGACGGCGAACTCCCCCGGACCGGACTGCTCAAGCCCTTGCGTGCGATCCGTTCCACCCGGGAGGTCACCAAGGCCGACATGGTGCACAACGACGGCTTGCCCGACATCGTCATCGACCCCGACACCTTCGAGGTCACCATCGGCGGCGCCACCACCTCCGACGTCCGCACCACGGTGGACGGACACGAGGTCGGGCGGAACTACGCGACGGAGCTGCCCATGGCCCAGCGCTACTTCCTGTTCTGACCGTTCCGACTGTTCCGACACCCCCGATCCGGGCCGGCCGCACCGACGTGAGCCGGCCCCGCGCCTCGCGAAAGGAGAGCCTGTCACCCCATGAGCCGCACCGCCCTGCTCATCCTGGCCGACGGCCGCTTCCCCGCCGGCGGGCACGCCCATTCCGGCGGGATGGAGGCCGCCGTCGCCTCCGGAGGCGTGCATGACATCGCGAGCCTGGAGACGTTCTGCCGCGGGCGGCTGCACACCGCCGGACTGACCGCGGCCGGCCTCGCCGCCGCGGCCGCCACCGGATACGACGCCCTGGCCCTGGACGACGCCGCTGACACCCGCACTCCCGCACCGGCGCTGCGTCGCGTCGCGCGCCGCCTGGGCCGGCAGATGATGCGCGCCGCCCGCGCCACCTGGCCCTGCGCCGCCTTCGACCACCTCGCCCGCCATCGGCCGCAGGGGGCCCACCAGTCGGTCGTCCTCGGTGTCGCGGCCCGCGCCGCCGGACTCACCGCGCTCGACGCCGCCCACGCCGCCGTGTACGAGAGTATCGGCGGCCCGGCGACCGCGGCGGTGCGCCTGCTGAGCCTCGACCCCTTCGAGGCCACCGCGGTGCTGGCACGGCTCGCCGACGCCCTCGACGCCGTCGCCGATGCCGCAACCGACGCGGCGGGGCGCGTCGCCGCCGAGGGCGTCACCGTCCTGCCCGCCGCGTCCGCTCCCTTGCTGGACATCACCGGCGAGCAGCATGCCGCCTGGACCGTTCGCCTCTTCGCTTCCTGACCATCCCCGGACCGACCTGGAGCCCCCGTGCATCTGGACCACCCCGTGACCATGCCGCACCGCCACACCTACAGCGCCGATCCCCAGCGCCCGGACGGCAGCCGCCGCGCCCTGCGGATCGGCTTCGGCGGACCGGTCGGCTCGGGCAAGACCGCGACCGTCGCCGCACTGTGCCGCGCGCTGCGGGACCGACTGTCGATCGCTGTGGTCACCAACGACATCTACACCCAGGAGGACGCGGCATTCCTGCGCCGCGAGGCAGTGCTGCCACCGGAGCGGATCACCGCCGTGGAGACGGGAGCCTGCCCGCACACCGCGATCCGCGACGACATTTCCGCCAACCTCGAAGCGGTCGAGCAGCTCGAACAGACCCTGGAACCGCTCGACCTGATCCTCATCGAGTCCGGAGGAGACAACCTCACCGCGACCTTCTCCCGCGGACTCGTCGACCACCAGGTCTTCGTCATCGACGTGGCCGGCGGCGACGACATCCCACGCAAGGGAGGCCCGGGCATCACCACCGCGGATCTCCTCGTGGTCAACAAGACCGACCTGGCCCCGTACGTCGGAGCCGATCTGGACGCCATGGCGGCCGACTCCAGCAGGCAGCGCAAGGGCCTGCCGGTCGCCTTCACCAGTCTGACGACGGCCGACGGGGTCCGCCCGGTCGCCGACTGGGTCACCGAGTGCCTCGCCGCCTGGCATGCCGGAGCCACCCGGTGAGGGTCGCTGCACGGCCGCCGGCCGCTTCCCGGGCGCCGGGCGTGGACCTTCCGCCGAGCACCAAGGACGGCGCGCTCGGGCGGCGAGCGGCCAAGGCCAAAACGCTCGACGCGGCGGACACCTCCGACATCGTTCCTCACGCCGTCGACCCGGCCCCTGCCCACCCCGCCGGCGTCCGCGCCACCGCACGCCTCCGAGCCACCCACAACGGCCGCGCCACGACGGTCCCTCTCCTGCACAGCGACGGGCCCTTCCACCTACGCCGACTCCGGCCCCGTGGAGAGCGGGCACGGGTCTGCGTGCTGGGCGCGATGAGCGCACCCCTCGGCGGAGACAGACTCGCGCTCGACATCACCGCCGAGGCGCGCACCCGGCTGGAGGTGACCACAGCCGCCGCCACCATCGCCCTGCGCGGCCCCACCGCCGACCCCGCCACCTACGACGTACGGCTCACCGTCGGCGAGGACGCCTCCCTGCGCTGGCTGCCCCAGCCGCTGATCAGCACCCGAGGCAGTACCGTGCACCAGACATACCGGGTGGAACTCGCCGGCAGCTCCCGGCTGCTCCTGCGTGAAGAACAACTCCTCGGACGCACCGCCGAGCCACCGGGCCACCTGTCCACGCGGTTGACCGTGCGGCGCGACGGCCGACCGATCCTCGACCAGCACACCGTCTACGGTGCCCCGACGCCGGCCTGGGACGGACCCGCCGTACTGGGCGGTCACCGCGCAACCGGCCAGCTCCTCCTCGTCGACCCCGAGCTGGACACGCCCCCGACGGCCGTCCTCCTCGGTGACCCGGTGCGGGGACACTGCGTTCTGGCACCGCTCGCCGACGGCCCGGCACTGCTCGCCACCGCTGTCGCATCGACCCCTGCTCAACTGCGCCGCCTGCTCGACGCAGCTCTCGCCCGTGTATCCGGCGCGGAGACATAGCCCGGGGTGTGACTCGGCACACCGCTGCGAAGGGTGCGGTGGTCCAGGACGCGGGCCGATCACCGGTCGGCTCCGCCCTCTCCGGCGCCACTGCCGCGTCGGCCGGTCGACGCGGCCTTCGCCCGGGGCAACAGCACGGTGACCGTGGTTCCCCGGCCGGCCTCGGACGCCACCGACCCCCTGCCGTGATGGGCGTGCACGATGGCCGGCCCGAGCCCGGAGCCGCCGTATGCACGGCTCCGGCCGGCTTCCGCCCGCCAGAACCGTTCGAAGACGCACGGCAGGTCCTGGAGGGATATGCCGTGCGTCTTCGTCGACGACGTCGACGCGCGCGTCGGTTGCGGTGGTGGTCACGTCCACCCGGACGTCGGTGTGGACGGGAGTGTGCTGAACGGCGTTGCCCACCAGGTTGCGCAGTGCCTGCTGCAGGCGGGCCGGATCGCCCATGACGGGCGTGACGGGTGACGGGGACAGGGCGATGGCGCGGTCGGGACGGATGACCTGGGCTGCCACCGCCGGGGCGTCGGGAGAACCGTGTCCTGGCCCGCCTGCTGCACCGCCGCCACGAACGCAAGGCCGAACGCTTCCTCGCCCTCGTCGGTATCGCCGCAGCCCTCATCGGCTACCGCTGGCCCACCGACTGAACCTGAACGACGTCTTGGGGGCACGGACGCCGCCGGCACCGCGATGTCCCTTGTCGGCCCAGCAAGAGATGCCTGCTCGGGTGAGGACGTCGATGATGCGTTACGGGGCCTGCACGGTATCCGGCTGTGCCGCAGCGCCGGAGGGCGCAGTGCGTGTGTCGGCCTTCGTGCCGAGGGGTATCCGCCGCCGGTCGATGTCGCCCCTGTCCGAGTGCTGATCGCGCTGCGCGTGGCACTGCCCGTCGTAAGGATCGGAACCAAGTGAGCGAGAAGAAGACACCGGTGTCGGCCGCCGCGGAGAAGGTCGTGGAGAAGGTGCGGGAGGCCGTTCGCCCGGGAAACGAGATCCCCGGCGCCCCAGGACCGGAAGCCGCGCCGGTCGAGGAGCCGACCGAGGGGCGGGAGCCGCTCCCGCCCAAGCACGACCAGCGCGGACCGGACACGTACGGCCCCACCGGCCAGCCCACCGGAGCCGGGCAGGGACGGATGGCCCAGGACGGCGCGTACCTCACCACCGCCCAGGGGGCGCGCCTGTACGACACGGACCACTCGCTGAAGGCGGGGCCCCGTGGCCCGGCGCTGCTCCAGGACCACCACCTGCGGGAGAAGATCACCCACTTCGATCACGAACGCATCCCCGAGCGGGTGGTGCACGCCCGTGGCGCCGCCGCCCACGGGGTCTTCCGGAGCTATGGCGTCGCGGCGGGTGTCACCAAGGCCGCCTTCCTCACCGAGGGTGTCGAGACGCCGGTGTTCGTCCGCTTCTCCACGGTGCTGGGATCGCGCGGCTCGGCCGACAGCGTGCGGGACACGCGGGGCTTCGCGACGAAGTTCTACACCGACGAGGGCGTCTTCGACCTGGTCGGCAACAACATCCCGGTGTTCTTCATCCAGGACGCGATCAAGTTCCCCGACGTGATCCACGCCGGCAAGCCGCATCCCGACCGGGAGATCCCCCAGGCGCAGAGCGCCCACGACACGTTCTGGGATTTCGTCACCCTCCACACGGAGGCGACGCACCACACGCTGTGGAACATGTCGGACCGCGGCATCCCGCGCTCGTACCGGATGATGGAGGGCTTCGGGGTCCACACCTTCCGGCTGGTCAACGGTGAGGGCGCCACCACGCTGGTGAAGTTCCACTGGAAGCCGAAGCTGGGTGTGCACTCGCTGGTGTGGGAGGAGGCGCAGATCGCCGCGGGCGTGGACCCGGACTTCCACCGCCGCGACCTCGCCGACGCGATCGAGGCGGGTGCCTTCCCCCAGTGGGAGCTGGGCGTGCAGACCTTCCCGGACACCGAGGACCAGATGTTCGAGGGCATCGACCTGCTGGACCCGACGAAGATCGTGCCCGAGGAGCTGGCGCCGGTCCGTCCGATCGGCCTGATGACCCTCAACGCCAACCCGTCGAACTTCTTCGCCGAGACCGAGCAGGTCGCCTTCCACGTCGGTCATCTGGTTCCCGGCATCGACGTCACCAACGACCCCCTGCTGCAGGGACGTCTCTTCTCCTACCTCGACACCCAGATCAGCCGGCTGGGCGGACCCAATTTCGGGCAGTTGCCGATCAACCGCACGCACGCGCCCGTCAACGACATGCTGCGGGACGGCATGCACCAGACCGCGGTACACCGCGGCGTGGCACCGTACCGGCCCAACTCGCTCGACGGCGGCTGCCCCTTCCTCGCCGGCGCCGACACCGGGGCCTACATCGAAGTGCCCGTCGAGGTTCCCGCCGCCCGCAAGGTGCGTGACGCGGCGGCGTCCTTCGACGACCACTTCAGCCAGGCCCGGCTGTTCTGGCTCAGCATGTCTCCCACGGAGCGCGAACACATCGTCGACGCCTACACCTTCGAGCTCGGCAAGTGCTGGGAGACGGCCGTCAAGGAGCGGGGGCTGAAGGTACTCGCCAACATCGACCCGAGCCTCTGCACGCAGGTCGCGGCCGGTCTGGGCCTTCCGGCCCCTGCGGCGACCGTCCCCCTGGCCGCGGTCGAGCCGAGCCCCGCGCTGTCCCAGCTCGGTGAGGACTGGCCGGTCGACGGCCGGATCATCGGCCTCGTCACCGACGGCGCAAAAGACCTGGACAGCGTACGGGAGATGCGCCGTGCGGTCCTCGACGCCGGCATGGTCCCGCTGGTCGTCGCACCGGCGGGCGGCAGCCTGGACCCCGACGGTGACCCGGTCACCGTGCAGCGCACCTTCCTCACCGCCCGGTCCATCGAGTTCGACGCGATCCTGCTGGCCGGGGCACCGGCTCCGGCCGCCGACGCCTACGGGGCCCGCGACGCCAAGGCCGACGACGGCGCCGCCGCGGCCACCGGTGTGGACCCCCGGCTGCTGCTGATGGTCACCGAGGCGTACCGCCACGGCAAGGCCCTCGGGGCCTGGGGCGAAGGGGCCGGTGTTCTGGAGGCGGTCGGCCTGTCCGGGGACTCCGCGGGCGTGGTGGTCGGCGAGCGCGCGGCCGCGGTGCTGCAGGACGTGACGGGTCTTCTCGCGGGACACCGCGCCTGGGGCCGCTTCACTCCTGCTGTCTGACAGGTACGCCCGGCCAGGGGGGCGAGCAGGTGGGCCCTTCCGGAAACGCGGCGGAAGGGGCGGCACGAGTTCCCAGGACACTCGTGCCGCCTCGACCGACCGCGCGCAGACACCTCTTGGAACCTCTGCTCCGCCTTCCCGCGCAGCCCGCTCGAAGTGTTCTCGCCCCCGCGCTGGAAAGCCGCACACCATGGACCACTCGGCAGCCCCCGTACTCGAGGCGGCAGGGCCCCACCCCGCGCACATCGCGCCCCTTGTGCGGTGCTGGTCACCAGCACCTCAGCATGCGACAGCGGTCACAGGGCAGGAGACGGATCGGAGACCGCCGTTCGAGTGGCGGCGGACCGTAGGCACACGGAACCTGAATGAGGTGGGCACGCGCCTGGTGAGACGAACGAAGACCGACACCTGTTCGTACCCCCATGGAGGCTTCAGATGGCCACTGCTGCCACACGGCCCACTGAGCTGGGGAACCTGTGGACCCTGCCCGGGGTCTACACCCCCCAGGCCGACACCCGTCTGCTCGCACAGGCGCTCCACGCCGAAGGCATCACCGCGGGCACGGACCTCCTCGACGTCTGCACCGGAAGCGGCGCGCTCGCCCTGCTGGCCGCCCGGATGGGGGCCCGGGTGACGGCGACCGACATCTCATGGCGGGCGGTGATGACGGCTCGGATGAACGCCCTCCGTGCCGGGCACCGCGTCCGGGTCCGGCGCGGCGACCTCACCGGGCCGGTGGCGCGGCAGCGCTTCGACGTGGTGGTGAGCAACCCGCCGTACGTGCCCACGCCCCCCGCGCACCGCACCCGCAGCCACAGACCGGCGGTCGCCTGGGACGCCGGTCGCGGCGGACGGCAGGCCGTCGACCGGATCTGCGCGCACACCCGGGGCGTGCTGCGACCGCACGGCGTCCTGCTCATGGTGCACTCCGGACTCTGCGGCGTCGAGGAAACGCTGGGACAGCTGACGGACAGCGGTCTGAGCTGCTCGGTGACGGACCGTTCCCAGGTGCCCTTCGGCCCCGTGATCACCGAGCGACTGCCGTGGCTGCGTGCCCAGGGCCTGATCGGCGCCGACGAGGACAAAGAGGAACTGGTGGTCATCCGTGCCGAACGAAGCTGACCGGCCCAGGCGCGTGACCGTGGACCGCGACGGGCCGATACTGATCGAGGGACCGGTGGAGATCGTCCAGGAGGACGGCACGATCGCCACCTCCGACCGGTTCGTCGTCGCTGTCTGCACCTGCCGCCGCAGCCGCATCCCCCCGTGGTGCGACACCAGCCACCGCCGTCGCAGGAAACCCCCCTGCGCCGCGCCGCGCGAGGACGGCGACCAGCCGCACGGCCACGACCCGAAGGACACCCATGACGGCGACCACCACTGACCACAGCCCCGCTGCCGCCTCCGTGCCCAGGCCCCGGGGACCGCTCTCGGCGGGTCTGTTCGCCGCTCTCGCCTCGCCGGGGCAGGCCCCTCCCGAGGCGGGCGAGGCCGCGGTCGCCGACCCGTACGGGGAGGACCTGCACCTGGCCCTCCACGTGTTCTACGAGTTGCATTACCGCGGTTTCGCCGACGTCGCGGAGGACCGTGAGTGGGACCCCGCGCTCATGCCCCTGCGCCGGGCCCTCGAAGAGCGCTTCCTCGGCGCCCTGCGCGCCGATGTGCCCGCCGGCCGCACCACGGACGAGGCGTTCGGCGAGCTGCTGGTGGAGTCCACCGACCACCGTGACAGCGTCGCCCACCACCTCGAGCACCACGGGGAGCTGTGGCAGATCCGGGAGTACGCCGCGCTGCGCTCGCTCTATCACCTCAAGGAGGCGGACCCCCACGCGTGGGTCATTCCCCGGCTGCGCGGGCGGGCCAAGGCCGGCATGGTCGCCATCGAGTACGACGAGTTCGGTGCCGGCCGTGCCGAGAACATCCACGCCCAGCTCTTCGCCGAGCTGATGGCGGACCTGGGACTGGACACGCGCTACGGCCACTACGTGGAGGCGGCGCCCGCCTGTGCCCTCGCCCTCGTGAACGTGATGACGCTGTTCGGCCTGCACCGCGCGCTGCGGGGAGCACTGGTCGGCCACTTCGCCTGTGTCGAGGTCACCTCGTCGCCGGGCTCCCGCCGGCTCGCCGCCGCGATGCGGCGCACCGGCGCCGGCCCCGCGGCCGAGCGTTTCTACGCGGAGCACGTGGAAGCGGACGCCGTGCACGAACAGGTCGTACGCCGGGAGGTGATCGGGGGCCTGCTCGCCGACGAGCCGCACCTGGAGCCGGACGTGGCGTTCGGAGCGGATGCCACCGTCCACCTGGAGGATCGGCTGGCGTCCCATCTCCTGAAGGCGTGGCGGGACGGACGGTCGGCGCTGCGTCAGTATCAGGGATAACAGTCGGCGCCGCGTCAGGGACAGCGGCCGGGGCGCTTCACCGCGCCCGGGCGGGCGGAGCGTCGGCGGGTGCTCAGACTGTCCGCGGGAGTAGCGGCCGCACCGCCGGGCCGTGCAGTACCTCGCCGTCGACGCCGAACCGTGAACGGTGGCAAGGGCACTCCCAGCCCGGGCGGGCGGAGCGTCGGCGGGTGCTCAGGTTGTTCGCGGGGGTAGCGGCCGTACCGCCGGGCCGTGCAGTACCTCGCCGTCGACGCCGAACCGTGAACCGTGGCAAGGGCACTCCCACGCGGTCTCCGCCTCGTTGAAGGCGACCAGGCACCCGAGGTGGGTGCACCGCGCCGACACGGCGTGCACGGCTCCCTTCTCGTCGCGGTAGACGGCGCAGCGCCGCCCCTCGACGCGCACGACGGCGCCCGATCCGGGGGTGAGCTCGGCGATGGAGTCCACGTGGCTGCTCTTCAGCCGGTCGCCCACGAAGTGCCGGGCGACGTCCGCCTGTTGCTTCAGCAGCGTCGCGCCCTCCCGGACGGTGCTCTTCAGCCGGCGCGGATCGTAGAGTCCCGCCCACTCGGATTCCGTGCCGGTAATCAGCGAGGCCAGCAGTTGTCCGGCCATGGCGCCGCCGCTCATGCCCCAGCCGCCGAACCCGGTCGCCACGTACACATGGTGCGCGCCGGGGTGGAAGGGGCCCACCAGCGGCACCCCGTCGCTGGCCCGGTTGTCCTGGGCGGCCCACCGGTACGCCGTGTCGCCGACCGGGAAGTGCTCGTGCATCCAGGCGTCCAGCCGGAGGAACCGCTCGTGGCTGTCACCCGTGCCGGGTGTGAACTCCTCACCTGTGACGATCAGCAGGCGCCTGCCCCCGTCGAGCGGAGCGGTCCGGACCGACCGCTTGCCCAGGTCGTCCGTGATGTACATGTGCTCCGGCGCCGCGGAGGCCGGCAGGGGAGCGGCGACGACCAGTTCGCGGTTCGGTGACAGGCGCGCGAAGAGCAGAGCCCGGTCGAAGACCGGGTAGTGCGTGGCGACGACGACGTCCTTCGCCGTGACCGTCGTGCCCCGCTCGGTCCTCACCTCGCACGGACTGCCTTCGGTGAGGCCGGTCACCCGGGTCCGCTCGTGGATGACACCGCCCCGCGCGATGATGTCGCCGGCGAGGGCGAGCAGGTACTTGCGCGGATGGAACTGCGCCTGGTGCGCGATGCGCACGGCCCCCGCCACCGGGAGGGGGAGGTCGGTCTCCGTCACGAAGGACGCGTCCAGCCCCGCTTCCGCGGCCGCCTCGGCCTCGGCCTCGAACACGGCACGGCGCTGCGGGTCGGTGGTGAAGGTCAGGGCCGACGCCCGCTCGAAGTCGCAGTCGACGCCCAGTTCGGCCGCCACCGATCCGACCCGTTCCACCGCCGCCTGCTGGGACCGGGCGTACTGGCGCGCGCCCTCCGCACCACGGGTGCGGCGCAGCCGCTCGTACACGAGGGAGTGGGCCGCGGTGAGCTTCGCCGTCGTGTAACCGGTCACCCCGGCGGCCACGCGGTCCGCCTCCAGCACGACCACCTTCCGTCCGGCCCGGGTCAGTTCCCAGGCGGTGCTCAGGCCGGCCATGCCCGCCCCGATCACGGCGATGTCCGCCGTGGTGTCGGTGTCCGCCGGGGGCCATCGGGTGCCCGGTGCGGTAGCCATCCAGTACGACTCGGCCATGCCGGGCAGTTCATCTCGCGTGGTCATGGACCAGGTGTTCCCCCCACGGCCGGAGGGAGACGCGGCGAGCCTCTTCTTCCCCTGAGCGGCCCTGCGACGCCGGACGCACCGTCAAGTCATCGAACGCGCCGTCAAGTCACCGAACGCTCTGTTCCGGGATCTGCGCGAGGTACGGGTGGGCGGGACCGATCAGGCCCCGACGCCGTCCACGGCTTCTCCCGCCGGACCGCTCTCACCCGGGGTGGCGGCCGCGGGACCGACCGACCGGCCTGCCCAGGTATGGACCCGCCAGCCTTCACCGGGGGCGCCGGAGAGGATGACGACGCCGGTGTTCCGGAGCGCGTGCCTGGACGCGAAGTCGACGTCGATGTTCTCGGCCCGTGCCGCCGTCCACATACGGATGGCGGCACCGTGACTGACCATGGCCACGGTCCGCGCTCCCGTGCCCGCGGCCTCCTCGACCACCGCGTCGAAGCGCCGCAGCGCCTCCACGCCGTTCTCCCCGCCCGGCATGCGCAGCCCGGTGTCTCCCGCCGACCAGGCGAAGACGGTGGTCAGGTACGTCTCGACGGCCTGTTCGTCGCCTCGCATCTCCAGGTCGCCGGCCGACAACTCCCGGATGCCGTCCCGCACCCGGACCTCCAGCCCCGTCCGGGCCGCCAGCGGCTCAGCGGTGAGCTGGGTGCGCAGCAGCGTGGACGCGTAGAGCGCGCCGATCTCCTCCGCCGCGAGTGCCGTGGGGAGGGCGGCCGCCTGCTCTTGGCCCAGAGGGGTCAGCGCCGGCCCCGGTGCGGCCGTGTCCAGCAGGTGCTTGAGGTTGGACGGGGTCTGACCATGACGAATGAGCAGCAAGCGCATGTGGACGGGACCGTCTCCAGGAAGGTGGGTGGCGGCCTTCCACTGTGCCACCTCGCGACCACGCCCGGCTCGGCGGGGCCTGGTCCCGCCGAGCCGGGCGTGGTCCGTACCGGAGCGCTCGGCCAACCGCGGCCGGAGGTACCGGCCATGGAGTCCTGGGAGGAGAGAGGAGGAGACCCGTCGGCTCGTGCCGGAGGAATCCGCCGGACAGTCCCTGACAGTCCCTAAGGGTGCAGCACTACCTTCGTGTAGCCCTCGATCCGCTTGTCGAACTTGTCGTAGGCCGACGCCGCCTGATCCAGGGGGAGTTCGTGGGAGACGACGAAGCTGGGCTTCGCCCTGCCCTCGATGATCATGTCTCGCAGGTACCGGTTGTAGCGCTTCACGTTGCACTGTCCCGTACCTATCCGCAGGCCCTTCTCGAAGAGCTTGCCGATCGCGACGAGGAGCATGCCGTGCTTGGCCTGCTCGTCCGGGCCTCCCGGGTCGGACGGGACGTAGAGGCCGGGCACGCCGAGCGCTCCGGTGGCCCGGACCGTAGCGACGAGCGAGTTCAGGACGGTCGCCGGTTCTTCGTGGTCCGCGCCGTGCGCCGTCGCCTGGTACCCGACGGCGTCGATGCCCTTGTCCGTGCCGATGCCTTCGGTCTGCTCCTTGATCTGCTCGACCGGGTCGCCCTCGGCGAAGTTGATCGGAACCGCGCCGATCTCCTCGGCCTTCTGCAGCCGCTCGGGGACCCGGTCCACGACGAACACCTTCTTCGCCCCGCGCAGCAGAGCCGAGTAGGCGGCCATGAGGCCGACCGGCCCCGCGCCGTACACCGCGACGCTCTCGCCGGGGCGCACTTGGGCGAGTTCACAGCCGTGGTAGCCGGTGGGGAAGATGTCGGCGAGCAGGATGAAGTCGGTCTCGTGCTCCTGTCCCGGCGGCAGCTTCAGGCAGTTGAAGTCGGCGTAGGGAACGCGCAGGTACTCGGCCTGGCCGCCCTTCCAGGGCCCCATGGCGACGTAGCCGTACGCGCCGCCCGGGAAACCGGGGTTGACGGTCAGACAGTAACCGGTGAATCCCTCGACGCAGTTGACGCAGAAGCCGCAGGCGACGTTGAAGGGCATGACCACGCGGTCGCCCTCCTTGAGCGAGGTGACACCCTGGCCGACTTCCTCGATGATTCCCATGTTCTCGTGACCGAAGACGATGCCGGGCTCGGCGGCGGTGCGGCCCTCGTACATGTGCAGGTCGGAGCCGCATATCGCGGTGGAACTGACCCGTACGATCACATCGTTCGGATGCTGGATGCTGGGCTTGTCGACCTCTTCGACCGCGACGGTGAACGGTTCTTTGTACACGACGGCCTTCATGGATGCGACCTCCTGCTCGACGGCGTGCGTATCCGGTCGCCACGCCCCCGCCCGCTCTCCGCGTGACTCATCTCTCATGATTCTCCGGTCTGCTGGATCGGGCAAACCGGTAATCTCGGGACGTATAAGTTTTCGGTGCCGCACCCGGAAGGGAGTGACGGACTATGGCAGCACAGAGACTGGGAACCCTGCTCGTCCCCGTGCCAGGACTGTCAGGCATCACGTACCCGCCAGGAACGACCGTCACGGTCCGTGGTCGCGGCGCGACCGTCGACGCCTTCGTCAACGGCGACTGGCTTCCTCTGTCGTGGTGGGAATTCTCCGACGGCCTCCGCGAGGACATCGCCGACCACTGACGTCTGCGCCGCGACAGCTACGGTCGCGACTGCCGGACTGCCGGACTGCCGGACTGCCGGACTGCCGGACTGCCGGTCGTCAGGTGACCTTGACCCAGTCCAGGGTGCGTTCCACGGCCCGCTTCCAGTCCTGGTAGCCGTTCTGGCGCTGCTCCTCGCTCCATACCGGGCTCCATCGTTTCGACTCCTGCCAGTGCGAGCGCAGTTCGTCGGTGTCACGCCAGAAGCCGGTGGCGAGACCGGCGGCGTAGGCGGCGCCCAGCGCGGTGGTCTCGGCGACCACCGGACGGCTGACCGGCACACCCAGCACATCGGCCTGGATCTGCATGCACAGGTCGTTCGCGGTCACGCCGCCGTCGACCTTGAGCACGTCCAGGTGGACGCCCGAGTCCTGTTCCATGGCATCGACCACGTCGCGGCTCTGGTAGCAGATGGCTTCCAGTGTGGCCCGTGCGATGTGACCGCCGGTGTTGAAGCGGGCCAGACCGACCATGGCGCCGCGGGCATCGGAGCGCCAGTACGGGGCGAACAGGCCGGAGAAGGCCGGCACGAAGTACATCCCGCCGTTGTCGTCCACCGAACGCGCCAACCGCTCGCTCTCCGGGGCGCTCCTGATGATCTTCAGCTGGTCGCGCAGCCACTGCACGGCCGCGCCGGTGACGGCGATGGATCCCTCCAGCGCGTAGACCGGGGGGCTGCCGGCGAACTGGTACGCCACCGTTGTCAGCAGCCCATGTCGCGAACGCACCAGCTCCGTACCGGTGTTGAGCACCAGGAAGTTGCCGGTGCCGTAGGTGTTCTTGGCCTCGCCGGGGGAGAAGCAGACCTGGCCGACGGTCGCCGCCTGCTGATCTCCGAGCACGCCGGTGATCGGCACGGCGGCACTCAGCGGCCGGGAGGTCCGGGCCTGGCCGTACGCCTCGGGATGGGACGAGGGGCGGATGGCCGGCAGCATCGCGCGCGGGATGCCGAAAATGCCCAGCAGTTCGTCGTCCCAGTCCAGGGTCTCCAGATTCATCAGCATGGTGCGGCTGGCGTTGGTCACGTCGGTGGCGTGCACACCGCCGTTGGGTCCGCCGGTGAGGTTCCACAGCACCCAGGCATCCGTGTTGCCGAACAGGGCGTGACCCGCCTCGGCGGCCTCGCGCAGTCCGGCCACGTTCTCCAGCAGCCACTTGATCTTGCCGCCGGAGAAGTAGGTGGCCGGCGGCAGGCCGGCCTTGTGGCGGATGACCTCGCCGTGGCCGTCACGTTCGAGGGCGGCGGCGATGCTGTCGGTGCGCGTGTCCTGCCAGACGATGGCGTTGTAGTACGGGCGGCCGGTGCGCGGGTCCCAGACCACGGTCGTCTCGCGCTGGTTGGTGATGCCGATGGCCTTCAGATCGGTGGCCGACAGGTTTCCGGTCCGGAGGGCGTTCTGGATCACCGTGTTGGTGCGCTCCCAGATCTCCACCGGGTCGTGCTCGACCCACCCCGACTGCGGCAGGATCTGGCGGTGCTCGAGTTGGTGCTTCGCCACCTCGTTCCCGGCGTGGTCGAAGATCATGAAGCGCGTGCTGGTGGTGCCCTGGTCCACCGCGCCGACGAATTCGGGCATCGTGGCCACCTCTTCTCGTGGTCGTGCGGGATGGTGTGCTCCGGGGCAGGGGGCGCGTCGGACGGTGTGCCCGCGGCGCCCCCTCCAGCCACCAGGCGAAGCCGGGCGCGGCCGCCTGTGCCCAAGGCTTGTCCCGCACCTCCGGAGACCGCTTCTCGGCGTCCGGTGCGACCCGATGGGGCAGGCCGTCGTCGAGGCCGGGAGTCGGGCCGGAACCGGACAAACCGATCCGCCGGCGGTGATCCGCCGGCCCCTGCGCCGGCGTTACGGGACCACGCTCAGGGTTCCTTGGTGGCCGGACCCTCTTCGGCCCCCTGGAGCCTGGCCTTGAGCACCGGGCTGATGAGCAGGTCGTACACGCCGGTCCCGACGACTCCGCCGATGAGGGGGCCGACAATGGGGATCCACCAGTACCCGCTGAACCATTGGAAGGTTCCGGGCAGGGCAATAGAGCCCCAGCCTTCGAAGAAGGTGAACAGCCGAGGCCCGAAGTCCCGGGCGGGATTGATCGCATATCCGGCGTTGGTGCCGAACGTCAAACCGATCGCGACGACCACCAGGCCGATGAGGAACGGGCCCAGATTGGACATCGGAGCTGTATTGCGTGTGTCGATGAGTGCACAGATCAGCAGCAGCAGAATCCCGGTGCCCACGATTTGGTCGAGCAAGGGGCCCCACCAGGAATTTCCGAAGTATTCGGCGGGGAATGTGGCGAAGATCGAGTACGTCGCCAGTGACTCGTCCCGTGGAACCCCCGCCTTGGCATTGGCCGCGTCGATCGCCCACCGGTAGCACGCGTAGACGAGCGCGGCGGCGACGAACGCCCCCACGACCTGCGCCAGCCAGTAGGGCAGGACCTTCCGCCAGGGGAAGTCCCGTCGAACGGCGAAGCCCAGAGTCACCGCGGGATTGATGTGGGCGCCGCTGATACCGCCGGCCACATACACGCCGAATACCACGCCGAGACCCCAGCCCCAAGAAATGATGAGCCAGTTGGCGGCGCCGAAGTCCACTGTCTGTCGACCCGAGCCGGGCAGGCCGACGACGGCAACGGCCACCGATCCGACGCCCAGAAGAATCAGGACGAATGTTCCCAGGAACTCTGCGACCATCTCACCGGCGAGGCCTTTTCGATAACCACGTCGATGGGCGATTCGTTCAGCCATCGATTCTCCTCGGCTGGAATAGTGCAGACTTTCCCTGCCCATTGCCGGAAGCCTATGTCCGCCGGGGGGATTTCGCCTGTGCGGCGCCAAATTTCCCTCCCATGGAGTAATGGCGCTTTCCCGTTCCCGGCCCGAGGTGATCGGACCGGGCCGGGCTCGCGGGGTCCGGCATCGCGCCTCGTCGCGTTGCCGTCGGTCCCCGGGACTCCTTCCCCGCGCTCTCGGCTCCTCCCCCGGCCATCGCTGGGAGGTGCCCCCGGAGCAGGGGAGACCCCACACGGCTCCGGCTCTCTCCTTGGCCCTGCGGTGCACGCTCCCCCAAGGTCTCGGTTCCACTCGCACAGGGAGGGGCCCCAGGACCCCGACCCCGATCCGGCCCGCTCCGAACGAAAGACCCTGGCCGCGACGTCGCCCGCTCGCTGGTGGTCTTCATGCGGCGGCCGGGCGGACAGTCGCAGTTCTCGGCCTCGCTCCAGGGCCCCGCCCCCGGACGCCGGTGCTGCGGCTGATCCAGGACCTCGTACAGGCCGACCCGGCCGCCGACCACACCCTGGAGACGCTCGCGGAACGGGCCCGGGTCAGCCCCCGGCACCTGACCCGCATGTTCCGCACCGAACTGAGGACCACGCCGATGAAATACGTGGAACTGAGCCGCTTCGACATGGCCAAGGCCCTCCTCGACTCCGGACACGGCGCCACCGAGGCCGCCTCGCTGTCGGGTTTCCCCAGCCACGAGAGTCTGCGGCGCGCCTTCGCCCGGCACCTCGGCGTGTCACCGACCCGCTACCGGGACCGCTTCACCACCACGAGGACCGCGCTCCGCCGTCCCGTGCCGCCCGCCGACCCGGACGGCCGCGACGGGCCATGACCGTTTTCGAGGTGTTGTCGGCCGTCCGGTAGCGGACACGGCGGGCGGTTTTGGCGGAAGGTGGAAGGACGACGGACACCACCGTCATCGTTCCTCAGGGAGGCCACCATGACCGAGAAGATCGCCGGCATCGAGATCCCCGACAGCAAGCTCGCCCAGGACGCCACCGAACTGATCCGCGACACCACCCCGTCGCTGATCTTCCACCACTCCCGGCGGGTCTACCTCTTCGGCAGCCTCCAGGCCCGGGCCCTGGGCATCCGGCCCGACCCGGAGCTGCTGTACGTGGCGGCACTCTTCCACGACACGGGTCTGGTGCCGCCGTACCGCAGCGACGACCAGCGGTTCGAGATGGACGGCGCGGACCAGGCACGCACCTTCCTGCTCAGCCATGACATCCCGGCCGGCGACGCGGACACGGTGTGGACGGCCGTCGCCCTGCACACCACGCCGGAGGTGCCGTACAAGATGGCCCCCGAGATCGCGGCCACCACCGCGGGCGTCGAGACCGACGTACTCGGGCTGCGCCTGGCGAACATCAGCCGGACCGAGATCGACGAGGTCACCGCCGCGCACCCCCGCCCCGACTTCAAGCAGCAGATCCTGCAGGCGTTCACGGACGGCTTCAAGCACCGGCCCGACACCACCTTCGGCACGGTCAACGCGGACGTGCTGGAACACTTCGTCCCCGGTTTCCGCCGCACCGACTTCGTCGAGGTCATCCAGAACTCCGCCTGGCCGGAGTGACCGCACGGCTGGGAGCCGCCCGCCGAGCCGCCCGGACGCCCGACTCGTCCCCGCCCCCGTTGCCCGCGGGGGGACCGGGAATGTCGCTCCATCAGATGCTGAGGCGGAACCTCCATCATCGGGCAGTCGAAGCCCTGCCAGGTCGGCTCCCCGCACGGCTGCCGCTCCAGGGCTGACGCCCCGCCCTGTCCGGCCCTCCCCGCGCGGCCCTCCCCGCGCGGTCTGCGGTGCGGCGGCAGCGGGGGAGAACAGTACGTACGGCAGCGCCACCGTGACGCGCCACGCCTGCTTGCCTCGGCATCCCGATACCAACCCTGCCATCAGGTGTCCCTTCGTGCCGACGTGCCGAGAGCGCGCGGGTTCTTTCACCTCTGGCGCACCTGGCGCACCTGGCGCCTCTGGGCCGAGCTTGCTGATGAACCGGTAAAGCGGCGAATGTCTCCGCGCCGCCGGCGGCCATCCGCCCGCCGGTGCGGTACCGCTCTGCGGAATGTCCTCCGCCTGGACTTTTCGTGGAACGACTGCCGCACCTCAAGGACGAGGCCGAGGCGTACTAGACCGGTTCAGGTATCTGCCGTTAGTTTGAGCGGAGCCGTACACGAGAGGGCCGGACCGTTCTGCCGAAGGCCGAAGGAGCCGTACATGAAGGAAGCCGTCCAGCTCACCGACGGGTGGAGCCTCGACAGCAGCGGGGGCCGCTCCCTGCCCGCTCGGGTCCCCGGCTGTGTGCACGTCGACCTGCTCGCGGCCGGTCTGATCCCGGATCCCTGCGTCGGCCTGAACGAGTCCGAGGTGGCCTGGGTCGGCCGCCGGGCCTGGACCTACACCCGGGACCTGACGCCCGGCGAGACGTCCGCGGAGCGCCACGAGCGCACCGACCTGGTCTTCGACGGTCTGGACACCGCCGCCGTGATCACCCTCGGCGGGTACGAGCTCGGCCGGACCCGGAACATGCACCGGCGCCACCGCTTCGATGTCACGGGTCGACACGGCCTGCTGCACGTCGAGTTCACCTCCGCCTACGAGGAGGCCGCGGCGGTGCGCGCGCTGACCGGGGAACGGCCCAACGGCTACCCCGAGCCGTTCCAGTACATCCGCAGGATGGCGTGCGGTTTCGGCTGGGACTGGGGGCCGACGCTGGTCACCGCCGGAATCTGGCGCCCGGTCCGGCTGGAGCGCTGGTCCACGGCGCGTCTGGCGTCCGTCCGCCCCCTGGTGACGGTCCGCGACGACCTGGGCAGGGTGGAGGTGCGCGTCGACGTCGAGCGCACCGAGCGGGGCGCGGACCACCGCCTGGAGGTACGCGCCGCGGTGGGCGGCGTGCGGGCCCGCGCCGCGGTGGACGGCGCCGGCGCGGTGCTGACCCTCGACGTACCCGACCCGCGGCTGTGGTGGCCGCGCGGATACGGCGAACAGCCGCTGTACGACCTGGAGGTGACCCTCGTCGACCGGGGTGCGGCACCAGCCGAAACCTCCGCGGGGGACCGGCCGCTCGACTCCTGGACGCGCCGGATCGGGTTCCGCGACGTGACCCTCGACCGCTCACCGGACGAACACGGCACCGCGTTCACCTTCGTCGTCAACGGCGTACCGGTCTTCGCCCGCGGCGTGAACTGGATCCCCGACGACGTCTTCCCCTCCCGCGTCACCCCCGAGCGCTACCGCACGCGGCTGCGCCAGGCCGCCGACGCCGGCGTGGATCTGGTGCGGATCTGGGGCGGAGGCATCTACGAGGACGACGCCTTCTACGACCTCTGCGACGAGCTGGGCCTCATGGTCTGGCAGGACTTCCTCTTCGCCTGCGCCGCCTACCCGGAGGAACAGCCCCTGCGCGGCGAGGTGGAGGCCGAGGCGCGGGACAACGTGGTCCGGCTCATGCCGCACCCGAGCCTCGTCCTGTGGAACGGCAACAACGAGAACCTGTGGGGGTTCCGGGACTGGGAATGGGAGCCCGCCCTGCGCGGCGACTCGTGGGGCGGCGGGTACTACCTGGACCTGCTGCCCCGCGTCGTCGCCGAACTCGACCCCACCCGCCCCTACACCGCCGGCAGCCCCTGGTCCGGTTCCTGGGACCACCACCCCAACGACCCCGCGCACGGCACCCACCACTCCTGGGAGGTGTGGAACCGTCGTGACTACGCCGAGTACCGCGACTGTGTACCGCGCTTCGTGGCGGAGTTCGGCTGGCAGGCACCGCCGGCGCTGGCCACCCTGAGGCGTGCGCTCCCCGGGGAGCGGCTCGCCCCCGACTCACCCGGCATGCTCCACCACCAGAAGGCCGAGGACGGCAACGGCAAGCTGAACCGGGGTGTGGCGCGCCACTTCGCCCCGCCCGAGGGCGACTTCGACCGCTGGCACTACCTCACCCAGGTCGTGCAGGCCCGCGCGGTCGCCGCCGGGATCGAGCACTGGCGGTCGCACTGGCCGGTCTGCGCCGGCACCGTGGTCTGGCAGCTCAACGACTGCTGGCCGGTGAGCTCGTGGTCCGCGGTGGACGGCGACGGCCGTCTCAAGCCGCTCTACCACGAGCTGCGCCGGGTCTACGCCGACCGACTGCTGACGCTCCAGCCGGGCGCGGACGGCGACGCCGACGGCCCGGTGCTCGCCGTGATCAACCAGTCCGCCGAGCCGTGGCACACCTCGGTGAACCTGCGCCGCCTGCGCGCGGACGGCACCGTACTGGTGGAACAGGTCCTCGACCTGACCGTCCCCGCGCGCCAGGTGCACCGGCAGGCCGTGCCCGGTGGCCTGGTCCCGGACGCGCTGTCCGCGAAGGAGTTCCTCGTCGCGGACGCGGACGCGGACGCGGACGCGGACGCGGGTGTGGGCACGGACGGCCTGCGCGCCCTGTACTTCCCCGTCGCCGACAAGGACTTCGCCTACCCCGTCCCGCGCTACGACGTCGTCGTGCGGACCCCGGTCGGACCGGCCGGTCCGGTCGATGCCGGAGACGACGCCGACGCCGGTGGCGGTGGCGGTGGCGGTAGTGTCGAGATCGTGGTCACTGCGCACACCCTGGTACGGGACCTTCTCCTGCGAGCCGACCGGCTCGGCCCGGACGCCGTCTGCGACTCCGGACTGCACACCCTGCTGCCCGGCGAGACGGTCCGGCTACGGGTGGGGAACGCCGTGGACACCGGCGCCAATGCCGTGCGCACCGCCTTCTCCAGCGTGGAACCGGCGTGAGCACGCCCGGTGCCCCCGGCACCCCCGGCACACCCCCCGAGCGCGTCACCATCAAGGACGTCGCCGCAGCCGCCGGTGTCTCCAAAGGAGCGGTCTCGCTGGCGTTCAACCATAAAGCGGGGGTGTCCGAGGCCACCCGGGACCGCATCTTCGCGGCGGCCCGCCGACTGGGCTGGGCGCCCAACTCGTCCGCGCGCAGTCTGTCGCGGCAGTCGGTCGACACCATCGGGCTGGCCATCTGCCGGCCCGCCCGGCTGCTGGGCCTGGAACCCTTCTACATGGAGTTCATCTCCGGCATCGAGAGCGTGCTCGCCGCACGCGACTGCTCCCTGCTGCTGCGCCTGGTGGGCTCGCTGGAGGAGGAGATCACCCTCCAGGAGCGCTGGTGGAAGGAACGTCAGATCGCGGGATCCGTCCTGGTCGACTTCCACCGGCAAGATCCACGGATCGCTCCGCTGCGGGAGCTCGGGCTGCCCGCGGTGGCCGTCGGGCACCCGGATCTCACCGGCGGCTTCCCGTCGGTGTGGACCGACGACGCCTCCGCCGTCGCCGAGGCCGTGCGCTACCTCGCGGCTCTCGGCCACCGGCGCATCGCCCGGGTGGGCGGACCCGCCGGCCTCGGCCACAGTGCCATCCGGGCGGAGGCGTTCGACCGGACGCTCGCGGAACTCGGCCTGCGCGGCGGCCGGCACGCCGAGACGGACTTCTCGGGGGAGGAAGGCGCGCGGGCGACCCGCTCGCTGCTGCTGACGCCCGACCGCCCCACGGCGATCGTCTACGACAACGACATCATGGCCGTCGCGGGACTGGGTGTGGCGGCCGAGATGGGCGTCTCCGTGCCCGACGACCTGTCCCTGCTGGCCTGGGACGACTCCCAGCTGTGCCGTCTGACGCATCCGACCCTGTCGGCGATGAGCCACGACGTGCACCGGTTCGGGGCGGAGGTCACCGAAGTCCTGTTCGACGTGATCGCCGGTGAGGAGGTCCGGCCCCGTCCCGTGGCGACCCCCTCGCTCGTGCCGCGCCGGTCGACGGCGCCGCCTCGGGCGCAGGGCGTACGCCCATAGCCGGGGCGCGTTCGCCGAGGACGGCCTGCGGCGGGCGCTGGGCGACGGCGAACTCCGGGTGTGAGCCGGGCCCGACGCCGCCCACGGCACGCCGATGGCGGCTGAGCGCCGTCATCCGGGCTGTCTGCTGCGGGCGTTCGCCTCGGCGACGAGGGCGCTCAGCAGCTCGGACGGGGTGAGGGGGCGCAGGTGGAGCGGGTCGGCGTCCCATGCGCGGCCACCGGCGAGCGGGCGGAGCTGGACGCACGGACCCACGCACCCCATGACCCGTCCGATACGGTCGCGCACGGTGTCGCGGACGGCCGCGCCGATACCGGGGAGCCGGCCGACATTGAAGTTGACGTCGTCCGTCACTCGACGACTCCCTCAGTGCCGCCCACCGCGCTTCCCTTCGCAGCCCCCTTTGTGATCACGTCCGCGAGCGCGAGGGCGACCGGGGCCGAACACACGCCGAGGTGGACAAGGGCGTACGGGGCCTCGCCGGTTCTGCGGTCGTCCGCCCACGGCGTGCGGACGTCCATCGCGGGGAGCTGGACACCGGCCCGGGTGAGGGCGGTGGCGAGGGCGTCGCGGGCCTCGAGGGCTTCGTGGATCTTGGGGGTGTGCGGCATGGGGTCCTCGTCAAGGTGCGGTGGGCCGTGTCCGGACGTGCCGTGATCGACGCGGTTTCGCCGATCGCCTGACCCGACTGTGCTGGGTGTATTACGTTGCGTAGTCCGGCCGTTACAAGGATGCCCGTGGGTGCGGGCGCCCACGCCGTGGACGGGGCGGCAGGTCCCCGTCGTGCGGAGGTGCTTCCACAGGGTCCACACGGCCCACACGGCCGCATCGTCCATCAGCACGTCCCGGAAGGAGTGGTATGTCGCAGCGACGCGCCATCACCGGTCGTAGTCAGGAACCCCGTCAGCGGTTCGCCGAGGAGCTGCGGACGTTACGGTCCGCGAGTGGGACGAGCCTGCGGGCGCTCGGTGAACGGCTGGGCTGGGACTGGTCGTTGTTCGGCAAGATGGAGAAGGGAGAGACGCTCGGCAGCCCGGAGGTCGTCCAGGCCCTTGACACCCACTACGGCACCCCGGGCCTGCTGCTGGCCCTGTGGGAACTGGCCGCCGGGGACCATACGCAGTTCCGCGAGCGGTACCGCCGGTACATGGCCCTGGAGGCGGAGGCGGTGAGCCTGTGGCACTTCGCGGTGAGTGTGCTGCCGGGGCTGTTGCAGACGCCGGGGTATGCGCGGGAGGTGCTGGCAGCGGGAGGGCTCAGGGGCAAGGAGCTCGACCAGCAGGTCGACGCCCGGATGGGGCGGCGTGAGCTGCTGGACGGCGAGAAGGCCCCTCCGTTCCGGACCATTCTGTCGGAGGCGGTACTGCGGACGCCGTTGCGCGATGTGGGGGAATGGCGCGGGCAGTTGGAGTATCTGGTGGACGTGGCGGAGCGGCCGAACGTGACGGTCCATGTGCTTCTGCAGAGTGCAGGTGTTCACGGTCTTCTGAGTGCCGACGTGTGGTACCTCCTTCTTCCCGAGGGCCGCACTGTCGCGTATACCGAGAACGGATACCAGGGCGAACTCATCGAGGAACCCAGCCCAGTTGTGCGTCTGCAGAAGACGTACGATACGGTGCGCGACCTGGCGCTTACCCCAGCGGAGTCGGGGAAGTTCATCCTGCGGAGGTTGGAGGAAGTCACGTGCGACCGATAGACCTGACTGCCGTGTCCTGGCGCAAGAGCAGTTACAGCAACCAGGACGGCGGCGCGTGCGTCGAGGTCTCCGACGACTTCGCCGCCGTCGTCCCCGTGCGGGACAGCAAGCTCCCGCACGGTCCGGTGCTCGTGTTCCCGGCGGTTGGCTGGACGTCCTTCGTCTCTGCTGTCAGGGGCGGGCGGTCGAGAGCCTGAGGGGCGGGGCCGTTCGGCCCGGCAGCGGGCGGAGTGTCCGCGCGGTGCGTGTCACGCACACCGGATTCGGCAGCACGGGCCGGGGCGGCCGTCGCCGATACGTGTGTGCGTGACGGGCCT
>NZ_JBHSPC010000038.1:99305-101670 GCF_042656345.1 Streptomyces incanus | reverse complement strand
CGCGAAGGACGGCGGGGTGTCAGCGTGTCGCGAGGTTTGCGAGCAGTTCGGCGGCGGGCTTCGGATGGACGAGCCAGCGCAGGTGGCTTCCTTCGAGTGTCCGGACCTCGAAGGGGTTGCCGGGTGTGAGCGCGTCGGCTTCGCGGATCATACGGTCCTGCATGGCGAGCGGAATGCTGGCATCGTCGGCCAGACGCACATAGGTTTTGGGAATCCGGCCCCAGGTCGCAGCCTGTGCCCGGTCGGTGGACGTACCGACGTCGAGGTTCTCATCGGGCTGGAAGGTGTTCAGGAACGTCCGGAACTCGTCGTCGGTGAGGTCGGCGGCGAAAGCCTGCCTGAACGCGGCGAGTACCGTCGGGTCGGCGGTTCGGAAGTTGGTCCGGAGCAGACCGAGTTCGGCCGGATTCCCGGCGATCGCCGGAGCGAAGGCGCCTGGATCGACTTCCGCCATCTCCGGCTCGGCGTAGTAGGCACCGACGTCCAGGTCGACCGGGCACCAGGCGGAGACGTAAGCGATCCTGTCGATCAGCTCGGGCCGGGCGTTGCCGGCCGCGGTGATCGCGGCGCCGCCCCTGCTGTGGCCGACGAGTACGGTCGGCCCGTTGCGCTTCGCCCGTTCGAGGACTTCGATCACGCGGGCGGCATTGTCGGCGAGTGTGACTCCCTTGATGTTCCCCGGTTCCGCGGCGAGTGCGTGGAGATCCTGAGGAGCCTGGTAGGCCGCGGGGAACGTCGCCTCGAACCCGTGCCCCGGAAGGTCGACCGCGACCGAGCGGTGCCCGAGCAGGGCAAGCTCGGCCTGCAGCGGCGCGAACGAGAACGAGTTCGCGAAGGCCCCGTGGACAAGAATGAATGTCGGCAGATTCCGCATGCCTCAACCTCCAACAGAACGATCTTCGGGGCAAGCCCAAGTCGGTTGGTCCGCGGTGACGTTCAGTCGGTCGCTGCGGAGCGACGGAGCCGTACGCGGGTGATCCGCTGCGATGGCCCGGAGGCCCGAGAACATGCCGACCGCCGCCCCTCTCCGGCACAACTGCCGACTGACCGTGCGGAACGCGGTCCCAGCGCGTAGGTGCGTTCACGGCGGTGAACGGCCGATCCGGGTCCGTCCCCGGTCAGACCGGACAGGCGTGGATCTGGGCTGCCTTGAGGGCGGCCCAGACCTCCGCGCCCGGGTGGAGGCCGAGTTCGGCAGCAAGCGAGCCCTCGGCGAGGCAGCGGCTCGCGTCGTCGAGGCCCTCGGCCCTCCCGGGCATCGCGCGGGCCTGAAACCCCGGCACTCCGCCGGAGGTGCAGAGGCGCGCGCGTCGGGCGTCGGCGCCATGAGCGCCGGCCGGACGTCGGGGCAGAAGGCCGGGGCCTGCCGTCGGACCCTCGACTCACCGCGGGCTGTCGCTCAGCGTGCGCAGCAGCTTGGGGAGTGCGGTGCCGATCGGTTCCCGGATGACCTCGTCGGCCCGGTCGTCGTACGGAGTGGGCTCGGCGTTCATGATGATCAGCCGGGCGCCGTGATCCGTGGCGACGCCGGCCAGGCCGGCGGCGGGCTGGACCTGGAGGCTGGTGCCGACGGCGACGAAGATCTGGCAGGCCTTGGTGATGGCGAGCGCATCGTGCAGGACCACGGGGTCGAGGCGCTCACCGAACATGACCGTCGCCGATTTCAGGATGCCGCCGCACTCCGGGCACGACGGGTCGTCCTCGCCGGCCTCGACCCGGGCCAGGGCATCCTCCATCGGCCCGCGGGCATGGCACTTCGTGCACACGGTGCTGCGAGCACTGCCGTGGAGTTCGAGGACCTTCCGGGCCGGCAGGCCGGCGAGCTGGTGCAGGCCGTCCACATTCTGTGTGATCACCCTGACCGGCACACCCGACTGCTCCAGCTCGACGATGGCCCGGTGCGCCGCGTTGGGCTCCACTTGGAGTGTGCGGTTCTTGCGCCGCATCTGCCAGGACCGCCGCCGGATCTCCGGATCACCCATGTAGTACTCGTACGTGACGAGCTTTTCCGCCTCCGGATCCTTCCGCCACAGCCCATTGGGGCCACGGTAGTCGGGGATGCCGGAATCGGTGGAGATGCCTGCGCCGCTCAGGAGGGCGACAAGGGGCTTGGTCATGGGCCGAGCGTAGAACTCCCGGCTGTTCGGAGCGAGCGCGTTTCGCGAGGCCCTTCCGGGAGGACGGAGGCGAGCGCGTCGAGGTCTCCGGCGACTTCGCCGCCGCCGTCCCGGCGCGGGACGGCCGGTTCCCGCGCGGTCCGGTGCGTGTTCCCCGCTGTGGGCCGGGTGTCCTTCGTGTCCGCTCCCGGAAGCGGGTGGTTGGGCGGCTGACCGGTCAGGCCGACGGCCCCGCGCCCTTCTCGGCT
>NZ_JBHSPC010000038.1:79853-99264 GCF_042656345.1 Streptomyces incanus | reverse complement strand
TCACTTGCCGAGGGCCTTCTCGATGTCGGTGATGACCTTCTCCATGGCGATCGGGCCGTTGCTGCTGCTCCAGACCTGGCCGTCGACGCCGTGGTCCCGGCCTGCCTCGACGGCCTTCATCCGGGTGAAGGCCTTCTCGGAGCGGGCGGCCTCCAGTGCCTTGTCCCCCTCGGCGTTCAGCGTGGCGATGAAGACGTGGTCGGCGTCGGCCTTGGTGAGGTTCTCCAGGGACAGCGGGTCCGAGTGCGGCTGCTCGCCGAGGCCCTCGGCCAGCGGCAGGGGAGACAGACCGGCCTCCTCCAGCATCGCGGTGGGCATGTTGGCGGAGTTCATCACGATCGGGCCGCCCGGCATCCACCGCATCACGACGCCCGTGCCCTTGACGCCGTCGCCCGCGTTCCCCGCGCGCTCGACCAGGGCGTCGATCTTCTGGTCGAGTTCGTCGGCCTTGCCCAGCGCCTCGCCGTAGGCGTCGAGGCTGGAGCGCCAGTCACCGGCGGCCGGGACGATGGTCGGCGCGATGGCGGAGAGCGTCTCGTACTGCGACTTCTCCAGGTTGGCGCCGGTGAGGATGATGTCCGGGTCGGCCTTGAGGATCGCCTCGGCGTTGGGTTCCCGCACCGTGGCGACCAGCGGGATGCCGGCGGCCCGGTCGCTCAGGTAGGCGGGAGCGCCTTCGGCGCCCCGGGCGGCGCTGGTGCCCACCGGAGTGATGCCGAGGGACAGGGCGGTGTCCAAGGAGGCATCGCTGAGGGTGACGACCCTCTTCGGTGTGCCGTCGATCTTCACCTCGCCGAAAGCCGTCCGCACGCTCCGCTCGGTCCCGCCGGACACCGACTTCCCTTTGCTGTCAGCCGAGTTGGCGGAATCGGACCCGCCACAGGCGGCGAGGGCCATGACCAGCGGGGCGGCGGCCAGAGCGAGGGCGGCGGAGCGCAGCGGAGATCGGCTTCTGGGCATGGATGTCTCCAGGGGAGGTGGATGTATAGCGAAAGCAAAGTTAGGTTAACCTCACCTTTGTTGAATATGGAAGGAGGGGTGACGGTGACACTGCGTTCCCTCATCGTGCGCGGCCTGCTCCCCGGCGCCGGTGTCCTGCTGGCCGCGGTGATCGCGAGCCTGCTCCTGGGTGCGGGCGATGTCGGGCCGGAGCGTGCCCTGTCCGCCCTGCTGGACGGCGCCGACACCGACGCCCGGTTCACCGTGCTGGAACTGCGGCTGCCGCGCACCCTGGTCGCCGTCGCCGTCGGTCTGGCCCTGGGGATCGCGGGAGCCCTGCTCCAGGCCGCCGCCCGCAACCCGCTGGCCGAACCGGGCCTGCTCGGGGTGAGCGCGGGGGCCTCCTTCGCGGTGGTCGTCGCCCTGGTGCTCGGCGCCTCGGCCGCCACCCTCGGCCCCTACGTGGCCGTCCTCGGGGCCGGCGCCGGATGTCTGCTGGCACTGGGCGCGGCCCGCCTGCGCGGCGCCGGGGACGACCCCGTCCGCCTCGTGCTTGCCGGAGCCGCCTTCAGCGGACTGATGGCCGCCGGCTCCTCGGTGATGCTGCTCGTCGACGCCCGCGCCGCCGACGAGATCCGCTTCTGGACCATCGGATCGGTCGCCGGACGGGAACTGGCGGACCTGTGGGCCGTCGTCCCCGTCGTCGGTCTCGGACTCCTCCTCGCCGTCCTCGTCGCCCCCGCCCTGACCGCCCTGAGTCTCGGCGACGACGTGGCCACCGGCCTCGGCCACACACCCGGCCGGGTCAGGGCCGTCGCGGTCGCCGCCGTGGCCCTGCTGGTCGGCGGTGCCACCGCCCTGGCCGGCCCCGTCGCCTTCGTCGGACTCGTCGTGCCGTTCGCCGCGCGCGCCCTGGTCGGCCCGGACCTGCGCCGGCTGCTGGCCGTCTCCGTCCTTCTCGGCCCCGCCACCGTGCTCACCGCCGACGTCGTCTCCCGGCTCGTGGCCCGCCCCTACGAGATGCCCCTCGGCGTCATGACCGCGCTGCTCGGCGCGCCCGTCCTGGTCGCCGTCGTCCGATCCCACAGGTTGCCCTCGCTGTGACAACGCATCCCGCCCCGCCCGGACCGGCGACCGCGGCCAAGCCCGCGGCACCCGCCCGCCTTCCTTCGCTCGCCGTCCCCGGAACCTGGCGCGTGGCCGTCGGCCCGTACGCCGTCCTGATCCCGCGCAAGCCGCTGCTGGGCACCGCCGCCGCCCTGGTCGTGCTGATCGCCGCGAGCGCGGTGCACCTCTCCGTCGGCGAGATCTTCGTCCACCCGCTGGACGCGCTGCGCGCTCTGTTCGGCGACGGCACCCCCCGCGACCTGCTCGTCGTCGAACGCCTACGGCTGCCCCGCCTCCAGGCCGGCCTCGCCGTCGGCGCCGCCCTCGGCGCGGCCGGCTGCCTGATGCAGACCCTCGCCCAGAACCGGCTGGCCACCCCCGACACCGTCGGCCTCAACGACGGCGCCGCCGCCTTCGCCGTCGCCTCCGTCACCGGACTCACCACCAGCCTCCTGCCCAGCGGCGCCGCCCTGACCGGCGCCGCCACCGCCGCCGCCCTCACCCTCGCTCTCAGCGGCGGAGCCGGACGCGGAGGCTACCGCTTCCTCGTCGTGGGCCTCGGCGTCGGCGCCGTCTTCGGTGCCGTCACCAGCCTCGTCCTCGCCCGCTCGGCCGCCGACGCGGCCAACGCCGCCTACGGCTGGACCGTCGGCACCCTCAACAGCCGCGACCAGGACGCCGTGGCCCTGCTCGCCCTCGCGCTGCTCGTCGTCCTGCCGCTCGCCATGGTCCTCGGCCGCCGACTGCTCCTGCTGCGCCTGTCCGACTCCGTCGCCCGCGGTCTCGGCGTCCGCATCAAGGGCCTGCGCCTGGCCGTCATCGCCCTCGCCGTCGTCCTCGGCGGCCTCGCCGTCGCCGTCGCCGGGCCGCTCGGCATGATCGCCCTCGCCGCTCCCGAGGCCGCCCGCCGCATCGCCGGGCCCCGTTCCGTCCCCGTCCTGCTCTCCGCCCTCGCCGGGGCGGTCTTCACCCTCCTCGCCGACCTGCTGGGCCGCACCGTGCTGGCCCCGCTGGAGATCCCCGTCGGCCTCGTCACCGCCGTCGTGGGCGGCCCGTATCTGCTCTGGCTGCTGCTCACCACTCGTACCAGGAGGTCCCTGTGAGCTTGGACCGGGAGCTGTCCGTGAACCCGTACCAGGAGGTCCCCGTGAACCCGGCCGAGACCGACAGCCGCCTGCGCACGCGGGACCTGCGCCTGGCCCACGGCTCCAGGGTCGTCGTCGACGGCCTCGACCTCGCGCTGCCCGAACGCCGGGTCACCGTCATCGTCGGCCCCAACGGCTGCGGCAAGTCGACCCTCCTCGGCGGACTGGCCCGCACCCTGCCCGCGCGCGGCGGCGCCGTCCTCCTCGACGGCCGGGAACTCACCAAGATCCCCACCCGGGAGATCGCCCGCAGCATCGGCATGCTCCCCCAGTCCGCGATCGCCCCCGACGGCCTCACCGTCCGCGACCTCGTCCGCTACGGCCGCCAGCCCCACCAGGGCCTGCTGCGCCAGTGGTCCGCCGACGACGCCCGCGCGGTCGAGGAGGCGCTCACCGCCGCAGACCTGCACGACCTCGCCGACCGCCCGCTCGAAACCCTCTCCGGCGGGCAGCGCCAGCGGGCCTGGATCGCCATGGCCGTCGCCCAGGAGACCGCAATCCTCCTCCTCGACGAACCCACCTCGGCCCTCGACATGGGCCACGCCCTCGAAGTGCTCGAACTGGTCCGCTCACTGGCCGCCCAGGGCCGCACCCCGGTCCTGGTCCTCCACGACCTGACCACCGCCTGCCGCTACGCCGATCACATGATCGCCCTCAAGGACGGCGCGATCGTCGCCCAGGGCCCGCCGTCCACCATCGTTTCCCCCGACCTGGTCCGAGAGCTCTACGGCGTCGAGAGCGCCATCCTCACCGATCCGGTCCACGGCACCCCGGTGATCTGCCCCCTCCACGTCACCCCCTCCGGGGCAGACGCCTGAACACACCCCGGCATCCGCGGGACGCGTCGACGAGCCCCGTGCGCCGGGTTCCCGACGCGCCCACCCGCCTCGACGGCACGGCGGGGCCGTCGTCGCCGACAGGTGTCCCGAGGCGGGACTTCCACCGGCGTCGCCGCGCGATTCCGGGGGTGACCGGACCCCCGTCAGACCGGATAGGCGTGGGTCTGGGCCGCCTTGAGCGTGGCCCAGACGTCCGTGCCCGGGTGGAGGCCGAGTTCGGCGGCGGCGACCGTGGTGAGGTCGGCGGTCAGGGGGAGTTCGCCGGTGAGGGCGACGCGGATCTGATCGCCGTGGGTTTCCATACCGGCGACCTCGCAGTGCCAGAGGTTGCGCGCGCTGGAGCCGGTGGGGCGGTCGCGGTGGAGGGTCACGGCGCCGGGCGGGAACGCGACGAAGACCTGGCCGGTGAGATCCTCGGTGGTGGTGACCGCCGGGCCGCCGTCCAGCCGTACGGTGTGGCCCTCGGCCCGGCCGGTGTAGAGGTTGAGGCCGACGAGCTGCGCGATGTAGTCGGTGCGCGGGCGACGGGCGATGTCCTGGGGCGTTCCCTCCTGGACGACCCTGCCGTGCTCCACCACCACCAGACGGTCGGCCAGCACCATCGCGTCGAGCGGGTCGTGCGTGACCAGGACGGCGACCGCCTCGAACGCGGCCAGATGGCGGCGGAGTTGAGCGCGTACGTCCAGGCGGGTACGGGCGTCCAGGGCGGCGAGGGGCTCGTCGAGGAGGAGCATCCTCGGGCTGGTGGCCAGGGCGCGGGCCAGGGCCACCCGCTGGGCCTGGCCGCCGGAGAGACGGCGGGGCTTGGCGCCGGCGTGGTCCGCCAGGCCCATGCGGTCCAGCCACGCGGCGGCCGTCGCCCGTGCCCCGGCCTTCGTGGCGCCCTGGCAGCGGGGGCCGAAGGCCACGTTGTCCAGCGCCGTGAGGTGCGGGAAGAGGAGGTAGTCCTGGAAGACGACGCCCACGGGACGGAACTCGGGCGGCACACGGTGCAACTCGGTGCCGTCCAGGTGGAGATGGCCGGCAGCGAGGGGCGTGAGGCCGGCCAGGGCGCGCAGCGCCGTGCTCTTGCCGGCGCCGTTTGGGCCGAGCAGGGCGACGACCTCGCCCGGCGCCGCGGTGAGCGCGATGTCCAGGCGGAAGGTGCCGTGGTCGACGACCAGGTGGGCGTCGAGGCCGTCGGGGACCTTGTCGAGTGCGGCGGCTCCCCGGGCGGTGCCGTCGTGCTTGCGCTTCCCCGCGTGGGTCATGACGCCGTCATCCACCGGTCGCGCAGGCCGGCCAGCACCGCGATCGAGACGGCGAGCAGGACCAGGCTGAGGGCGATGGCCGCCTCCGGGTCGCTCTGCAGGGCGAGGTAGACGGCGAGGGGCATGGTCTGGGTCCGGCCGGGAAAATTGCCGGCGAAGGTGATCGTCGCCCCGAACTCGCCCAGCGCCCGCGCCCAGGCCAGTACCGAACCCGCCGCGATGCCCGGCGCGATCAGCGGCAGCGTGACCCGACGGAACGCGGTGAAGCGCGACGCGCCCAGGGTGGCCGCGGCCTCCTCGTAACGGCGGTCGGCGGCACGCAGCGTGCCCTCGACGCTGATGACCAGGAACGGCATCGCCACGAACGCCTCCGCGACCACGACCCCGGCGGTGGTGAAGGGCAGGCTGATGCCGAACCAGGCGTCCAGCCACTGCCCGACGATGCCGTTGCGGCCGAGCGCCATGAGCAGGGCAACACCGCCCACCACCGGCGGCAGGACCAGGGGGAGTGTCACCAGCGCCCGGACCAGGCCCCGGCCGGGGAATTCCGTACGGGCCAGCAGCCAGGCCAGCGGTACGCCGAGGACCAGGCTCACCGCCGTCGCCGCGGTGGCGCACACCAGGGAGAGACGCAGCGCCTGCCACACCGCGGGGCTCGTCAACTGCTCGGGCATGCTCTGCCACGGGGCCCGGACCAGCAGGGCGAGCAGGGGCACCAGCAGGAACGCCACGGCGAGCAGTGCGGGCAGCAGCAGGGGCAGCGGCACGCCCCGCCCGCCGCCCGCCCCCCTGCGGCGGCGCCGCGGACCGGTGCCCTTACGGGTGCCGGTCGCGGCGCCGGAAGTGCCGGAGGCGTCCGCCGGGGTCACGACGTCAGGAACCCGGCGTCCGCCAGTACCCGCTGCCCCTCGTCGGACCGCACGTACGCGATGAACGCCTCGGCCGCCGCGGCGTTCGGGGCGTCCTTGAGCAGGGTGATCGGGTAGTCGTTGACGGCCTCTGCGGCCTCGGGGAAGTCCACGCCCTCCACCTTGTCACCTGCCGCGTGCACGTCGGTCTTGTACACGAGGGCGGCGTCGGCCTCCTTCAGCCGGACCTTCGTCAGGGCGCTCTTGACGTCCTGCTCGTACGACACCGGGGTGAGCCTCAGACCGGCGGCGTCCAGCGCCGCCTGCGCGGCGGCCCCGCACGGCACCTCCTCGGCGCACAGGACGACCTTCAGCTTCGAGTCGGTCAGGTCCTTCAGCGAGGAGACGCTGTCCGGGTTGCCGGGCAGGGTGGCGATCTCCAGCTGGTTGCGGACGAAGGTGGCCGGAGTGCCGGCGGCGTCTCCCGCGTCCGTGACGATCTTCATCGTCCTGGGGCTGGCGGAGGCGAAGACATCGGCGGGGGCGCCGCTGGTGATACCGGCCGCGAGGCTGTCGCTGCCGCCGAAGTTGAACGTGATCCTGGTGCCGGGGTGTGCCTTCTCGAACCGCTCGCCCAGCGTCGTGAAGCTCTCCGTGAGGGAGGCGGCGGCGAAGACGGTCACCGTGCCGGACAGCTTGCCCGGGGCGGAGCCGGACCCGGCCTCGCCCCTGTCCGCGGACGAGGAGCAGGCCGTCGCGGCCCCCAGAACCAGCAGCACGGCAGCACCGGCACCGGCCAGCCGAGGCAGGCGGGTCCGGGGTGCGGGGCGGGTCATCACAGGACTTCTCCCTCTGCCTGCTGCTGCTCGCGGATCGATCCAGCGGGAACGCATGCGCTGATGGTAATGCCGCAGATGCAAGCTGAGAATCCCATTTCGCATCGCATCAGCCGTACACGAACCATGGGAAGACCGCATGTGCGTTTGTGTGTGGCCACTGCTCGCGACGCTTGGGTCGTGCAAAATGATAGCTGCATCTATGATAGTTGCAGCCATCATTCACGCGGAGGCGGTTCTCGATGCTCAAACCGGCGCGGCTGTTCGGGCGGGACGTGGAATGGCGGGAACTGGGGGAGTTCACGTCGTCGGAGCGGCAGGGTGCGTCGCTGGGACTCGTGTACGGGCGGCGGCGGCAAGGGAAAACGCTGATGCTCGAGCTGCTCGCCCGGGAGAGGGCCGGCTTCCTGTTCGCCGCGACGCAGCAGAGCGAGGCGCAGAACCTGACGGATCTGGGTGCCGCGTACGCGTCGTTCCGCGGGCTGCGACGACCGGTGGTGTTCGGCCACTGGCGGGAGGCCCTCGACGAGTTGCTGCGCATCGGCGAGGACCGGGCCGTGCCCGTGGTGATCGACGAGTTCCCGTATCTGGTCTCGGCGACGCCCGCGCTGCCCTCCTACCTGCAACAGGCGCTGAGTCCGCTGAGCCACGCCAAGGAGCACACCCGTACCCGGCTGATTCTCTGCGGCAGCGCGCTGCCCACCATGGCGCAGTTGCTCGGCGGGGGCGCCCCGCTCCGAGGGCGAGCGAGCATGGAGCTTGTGGTGCGTCCCTTCCGGTTCCGGGAGGCGGCCGACTTCTGGGGTGTGGCGGAGGATCCCGAGGTGGCCTTCAAGCTGCACGCGCTCGTCGGCGGTACGCCCGCGTACAAGGAGATGTCCGGGGGGACGGGGCCGGACGGTCCGGCGGACGTCGACCGGTGGGTGGCCCGTCGGCTGCTGAATCCGGCCTCGGCCATGTTCCGTGAGGGAGGGCTGCTGCTGCGCGAGGAGCCTTCGATCGCGGACCCGACCTCGTACGCGGCGGTCCTGGCGGCGGTGAGCGCGGGTCATCACCGCAGGTCGGAGATCGCCGGCGCCCTGGAGCGGCCGAGCAGCTCGTTGGCGCACCTGCTCTCCGGGCTTCAGGGCATTGGTCTGCTGGAGCAGAGCGAGGACGCCATAAGGGACAAGCGCAGCGTCTTCCGGGTGGCTGAACCGGTGGTGCGGCTGCACCAGTTGCTGATCCAGCGGCACGAGCCGGAGCTGGTGGTGGGCCGGGCCGACCAGGTGTGGCAGGAGAACGCGGACACCGTCGCCGGCAAGATCTACGGACCGCACTTCGAAGAACTGGCCCGCCAATGGTGCTTCGAGCACGCCGGGCCCGAGACCCTCGGAGGGCGGCCGAGCTGGGTGCGGCCCACCGAGATCGCCTGCCGGGAACACCGTCGCGGCCACGAACTGGATGTCGTCGTGGGGGAGTCGCCGGCGTTCGGAACGGACCGGATCACCGCGATCGGCGAGGCGAAGGGCACCCTCACTCCCGTCGGGCTGCCGCACTTGGAGCGTCTGGAGCACCTGCGAGGGCTCCTGCCCAGTGCCCGGGTGGGTGCTCTGCCCAAGCTTCTGCTCTTCGCTCGCTCCGGCTTCACCGGTGATCTCCGGCGGGAGGCGGACCGGCGCAGTGACGTCGAACTGGTCGACCTGCACCGCATGTACCGCGGGGAGTGAGGGACCCACGTCCCGAGTCCGCCCTCGGGGCTGGAACTCCGCTCTCCTGAGCGTGGGATGAGCGTGAACGGCCGCTGGTGTATGAGATACGAAAGAGCGCACCCATGGTGTCCGGAGCCTTGCCAGTCCGGTGGAGGCCGCCCTATTCTCCCGTGGGGAAAGCGCTTTCCCCCGGTTGTCGGTTCGGGTCCAGTGGAGTGAAGTCGCCGCTTCGGCAGGTGGCTTCGCGCATGGGTCGCCACAGGTCCGGCGCGGGGGAACGGTTGCGGTGACCCCGTGGCCGGCGGCGGCCCGCATGCCTGCCGGGCCGTCATGGCGGTGGTCGGTCCGATCGCATCGAAGCCGAAGAACGGCACCCGCACAGCAGTACCCGCTCACAGCACCCGCAGCAGGGCAGGACCAGGACGCCGGCAGGGCGTGATCACGGGACGGCCGCACAGGGCCGGGGATGGCCGAGCGCGGCCAAAGCCGTCCGGAGGGGTCTCCGGCGGATGCGACCCCGCTCAATGTGACATGCCCATGCCATTAAGTGGCGCATGTCCTGGCCCATGCCGCCCATCCCGGCACGTGCAGACGAACAGGGAGAGACACGGATGAAGAGATCAGCAGCAGTGCGCCTCAGCGCGACGCTGGCCACCGCGGCCCTCGCGGCCGCGACCGGCCTGGTGGTGTCGATGCCCTCGGCGTCGGCGGCGACCGGCAGCGCCACCGGCTACGCCACGCAGAACGGCGGGACCACCGGCGGTGCCGGCGGGCAGACGGTGCGCGCCACCACGGGCACCGCGATCCACGCGGCCCTGTGCGGCCGGGCCAGCAGCAGCACCCCGATCACCATCGAGGTCCAGGGGACCATCAACCACGGCAACACCACCAAGGTGTCCGGCGGCAGCTGCAACACCGCAGCCGGCGTGATCGAGCTCAAGCAGATCAGCAACGTCACGATCGTCGGTGTCGGCAGCGGTGCCGTCTTCGACCAACTGGGCATCCACATCCGGGAGTCCAGCAACATCATCATCCAGAACGTGACCGTCCGGAACGTCAAGAAGTCCGGCTCGCCCACCTCCAACGGCGGCGACGCCATCGGCATGGAGAGCGACGTCCGCAACGTCTGGGTCGACCACACCACACTCGAGGCGTCCGGCGGGGAGTCGGAGGGCTACGACGGCCTCTTCGACATGAAGGACAACACCCAGTACGTGACCCTGTCGTACAGCATCCTGCGCAACTCCGGCCGCGGTGGCCTCATCGGGTCCAGCGAGAGCGACCGCTCCAACGGCTACGTCTCGTTCCACCACAACAAGTACGAGAACATCGACTCCCGTACGCCGCTGCTGCGCGGCGGCATCTCGCACATCTACAACAACCACTACGTGAACCTGCACGAGTCCGGCATAAACTCCCGGGCCGGGGCCCGCGCGAAGGTGGACAACAACTACTTCAAGGACTCCAAGGACGTCCTCGGCACCTTCTACACCAGCGAAGCGGGCTACTGGCAGGTCAGCGGCAACATCTTCGACAACGTGACCTGGTCCAGCCGCAGCGGCGACAACCAGCCCGCCGGCCCCAACCCGACGTCCAACACCTCGGTCGGCATCCCCTACTCCTACAGCCTCGACAACGCGAGCTGCGTACCGGACGTGGTGAACCGGACGGCCGGCGCCAACAAGGGCAACCAGGTCTCGGACGGCAAATGCACCCCGCAGAACCCGGGCCCGACCGACCCCACGACTCCCCCCACGGGCCCGACCGATCCCCCCACCGGGACCAACCTCAGCCTCGGTGCCGACGCCGACGGCTCCAGCAAGGCCGACGGGACCAGCTACGGCAACGTGCGTGACGGCAACCTGAGCACCTACTGGTCGCCGAGCGGTTCGACCGGCTCCGTCTCGATCAAGTGGTCCTCCGCCACCTCGGTGTCGAAGATCAACATCCGGGAGGCGGCAGGCTCCGTGGGCGCCATCCGCAGCTGGAGGGTCCTCAACCACGACACCGGCGCCGTTCTGACCTCCGGCAGCGGAGCGGGTGCCGTCTCCTTCCCGCGGACCTCGCTGAAGAAGATCACCTTCGAGATCACCGGCTCGAGCGGCACCCCGAGGATCGCCGAGTTCGAGACCTACAACGGCTAGGTCCCGCGGTCGGTCCCGTCGTCACCCGCCCGGCTCCAGGTCCCGACCCCGGGACCTGGAGCCGGGCGTCGTCCGCGCCCGCCGAACATGGGGAGTGTACGTTCGTACGCTCTACGGATAGGGTCCGTGCATGACCATTGACGTACTGCGCCGGCCGGGTCTGGCCGAGCGGCAGGCTCGCGCGGCCGTTGCCGTGCTCTTCTTCACCAACGGCGCCCTGTTCGCGAACCTCCTGCCGCGCTATCCGCAGATCAAGGCGGATCTCGGCATCGGCAACGCCGCCTACGGGCTGGCCGTCGCGGCGTTCCCGGCGGGGGCCGTCGTGGCCGGGCTGGGGGCGGGGGTCCTCGTCCGCCGGCTGGGCTCGGCGCGGGCGGCGGTGGCGAGCACGCTGCTGACCGCGGCCGGGATCCTCGTCGCCGGTCTGGCGCCGTCGGTGGTGCTGTTCGCGATGGCGCTGTTCCTGGCCGGCGCCATGGACGCGTTCACCGACGTCGCGCAGAACGCCCACGGGCTGCGGGTGCAGCGCCGCTACGGGCGCTCCATCATCAACTCCTTCCACGCCATCTGGTCCATCGGCGCCGTCACCGGCGGAGCCATGGCCGCCGGTGCGATCGCGCTCGGTCTCCCGCTCGGGGTGCACCTGCTGATCTCGGGCGTGGTCTTCGGGGCCACCGCCTGTGTCGCCCTGCGGTTCTGCCTGCCGGGACCCGATACCGAACCGGCCGAGGAGACGGCGGAGGCGAGGGAAGAGCCGCAGGAGAAGGGGAGCACCGGAGGCGGGCGTTCGGTCCTGACCTCGCGGACGCGATACGTGCTGGCCGCGCTCGTCCTCATCGCCACCGCCGGCACGCTCGTCGAGGACGCGGGCAACTCCTGGGCCGCGCTCTACCTCTCCGACTCGCTGAACGCGTCGGCGGCGCTGGCGGCCTCCGGCTTCATCGCCCTGGTCGGGGCCCAGTTCGTCGGCCGGATCCTCGGCGACCGGTTCGTCGACCGGTTCGGCCAGCGCGCGGTGGCCCGAGCCGGAGGCTTCATCGCCGCGGCCGGCATGGGCCTGGCCCTGGCCGTGCCCACGGTGCCCGGCACGATCCTCGGCTTCGCCGCGGCCGGGTTCGGCGTGGCGACCCTGGTGCCGGCGGCGATGCACGAGGCCGACGAACTGCCCGGCCTCAAGCCCGGATCGGGGCTGACGATCGTCTCCTGGCTGATGCGGCTCGGCTTCCTGCTCTCCCCGCCGATCGTCGGGCTCGTCGCCGACGAGGCCGGCCTGCGCCTCGGCCTGCTGGTGGTGCCCCTCGCGGGCGCCCTCGTGGTCGTGCTCGCCGGAGTGCTGGGATCCCAAAAGCGTCAACCGGCCGGTGGCGAGCGGTAGGAGAGCGCCGCAGTATCGGGCGGACGTGTTGAGCGTACGTTCGTACGCTCCAGGGTGTACCGTCGTTTCCATGGCGACGGACCACTTCGCGCAGGACCCCCGTACGAACCTGGAACGGATGCAGGCGGGCGACCTCTACATCGCCGACGATCCCGAGATCGCCCGCCGGCAGCAGGAGGCCGTACGCCTGGCAGCCCGCTTCCAGGCCGCCTTCGTCGAGGACGCCGCCGCGGCGCAGGCGATCCTCGTCGAACTGCTCGGTGCCGTGGGTGAGGAGGCGCATGTGCGCCCGCCCCTGTACGTCGACTACGGCAGCAACATCACCATCGGGGCGCGCACCTTCGTCAACTGCAACCTGACCGCGCTGGACGTCGCGGCCATCGTCATCGGCGAGGACTGCCAGATCGGCCCGAACGTCCAGCTCCTCACCCCCACCCACCCCGTGGAGCCGCAGCCCCGGCGCGACAAGCTGGAGGCCGCGCAGCCGATCACCATCGGCGACAACGTCTGGATCGGCGGCGGCGCCATCGTCCTGCCCGGGGTGACCATCGGGGACAACTCCGTGATCGGCGCCGGCGCGGTCGTCACCAAGGACGTGCCGGCGAACGTGATCGCCCTCGGCAATCCCGCACGCCCGGTCCGCGGCATCTGAGGCTCCCGTGGCCACCGGACACACCGACCCGCGGCGGCGCGAACGCATCATCGCCGCCACCCTCGACCTCATCGCCGAGGAGGGGCTCGCGGCGGTCTCCCACCGCAAGATCGCCCAGCGTGCCGGCGTGCCGCTGGGGTCGATGACGTACCACTTCGGCGGGATGGACGAGCTGCTCCGGGAGGCGTTCGGTGAGTTCACCGGCCATGTGGTCGGCGTCTTCGACAGGCATCTCGCGTCGCCGGCCGGCCGGGAGGAGGCCATCGCGGCCGTGGCCGACCTCGTCCACGCCCTGTCCGGGGACAGTCGGCGCGACCTCGTGCTCACCCAGGAGCTGTACGCCCTCGCCGCCCGCCGGCCCGCCTACCGGGAACTCACCCACGAGTGGATGCGCCGCAGCCGGGTCCACCTCGAGAAGTACTTCGACCCGGACACCGCCCGCCAGCTCGACGCCCTCATCGAGGGACTGACCCTCCACCTCGCCCTGTCCCGGGAACCCCACGACCGGGCCCTGACGCTCGACGCGATCGCCCGCATCACGGCAACCCGCCCGCCCCGGGAGCCGTGAGCGGGCCCCCAGCCGCCCGTGCGGCACAGTCCTGACCACTGTGCCGCACGGGCATGACCGTCTTTCCCCGCCTCAACCGCCGCCCCGCCATCGGGGCGGCGGTTGAGGCGGGGCACAGGGCGCCGGGCCGCCCGGACAGGGCGAAGCGGTCGAGAGGCGGAACGCGGTCTTCCCACCGGCGTTTCCCGGGTGTCAGGGGGCAGGCGGCGTCAGCGTCGCCGTGAACCGGTACCGCGAGCCGCGGTACACCGCGCGGACCCACTCGACCGGCGTCCCCGTCTCGTCCCGCGAGTGACGGGACAGCAGCAGCATCGGCAGGCCCACGTCGGTGTGCAGCAGTCCGGCCTCCCGTGGGGTGGCGGGGAAGGTCTCGATGGTCTCGTCGGCCTCCGCCAGGCGTACGCCGTACACCTCGGTGAGTGTCGTGTAGAGCGAGGTGCGGCGGGCCAGGTTCCGGCGCAGTCCGGGGAAGCGGCGCGCGGACAGATGGGTCGCCTCGATCGCCATGGGCTCGCCCCCGGCCAGCCGCAGCCGCTCGACGCGCAGCACCCTCTCGCCCCGCTCCACCTCGAGCAGCGCCGCCAGTTCCCCGCCGGCCGCCATGTAGTCGATGTTCAGGACCCGGGAGGCGGGGGTGAGCCCCTGGTTGCGCATGTCCTCGGTGTACGAGGTCAGTTGGAGGGTCCGGTAGATCTTCGGGCGGGCGACGAAGGTGCCCTTGCCCTGGATGCGGACCAGCCGGCCCTCGCTCACCAGCTCCTGAAGGGCCTTGCGGACGGTGGTGCGCGAGGTGCGGAACTCGAGGGCGAGGAAGCGCTCGGCCGGCATCGGCGAGCCCGGTGGGCGCGCTTCGGTCATTCTCAGGAGGCGCTGCTTGACGCGGTAGTACTTCGGGACGCGGTCGGCGGGGTCCGGTGCCCCCGTGTCGGCCTGGGCGCTGCTGAGGTCCGTGCTCATGACCTGCCTTCCGGCTGCGGGGTCCGGCGGCGCGGACGGCGGGCGCCGACCGCGGTGCACGTCGGCGGACGGCCGGGTTCGGCGCCGCACGCTCGGCGGTCCCGTTATAACCGCACGCCTTCTTTTGGTCTAGGCCAACCCGTCGACACGTCCCCGTTTGGGAGGACTTCCCAGGTCCCGCGAGGGGTCCGGGGAGCGGTTCGGGTGATGGTGGCGGGACCCTTGACAGAGCCATAGGTCTAGGCCAAGCTCCCCTTGCTGGTCTAAACCATTTAGAGGAAGCCGGGTCCCAGCCCGCCGAGTGCCGCGCCATTGCGAGGGTCACCGCCGAGGGTGTGGGTGTGGAAGGCATTCCTGAGGAGGGGTGGCGCGTGAAGCGCAAGCTGATAGCCGCGATCGGGGTCGCGGGCATGGTGTTCTCCGTCGCCGCGTGCGGGGGAGACGACGGCGACGGCAAGAGCACCGGGGCGGACGGCTACAAGGGCCAGACGCTCACCGTGTGGGTGATGGACGGCTCCTCGCCCGACGAGTGGCAGAAGGACCTCGCCACGGAGTTCGAGACCAAGACCAAGGCGAAGGTCGCGTTCAAGATCCAGAAGTGGAACGGCATCCAGCAGAAGCTGACCACCGCCCTGTCCGAGGAGAACCCGCCCGACGTCTTCGAGGTCGGCAACACGCAGACCCCGGCCTACGCCAAGACCGGCGGCCTCGCCGACCTCACCGAGCTGAAGTCGTCGGTCGGCGCGGACTGGACCGAGTCCCTCAACGAGTCGTCCGTCTTCGACGGCAAGCAGTACGCGGCGCCGTGGTACTTCGCCAACCGCGTGGTCCTCTACAACAAGAAGGTCTGGGCCGACGCGGGTCTCAAGGACACGCCCAAGACCCGTGACGAGTTCTACGACGCGCTCAAGGCGATCGGTGACAAGACCGACGCGGAGCCGATCTACCTGCCCGGCCAGAACTGGTACCACTTCGTCGGACTCGTCATCGGCGAGGGCGGCGAACTGGTCAAGAAGGACGGCGACCAGCACGTCTCCAACCTCGACGACCCGAAGGTCGCCGCCGCCATGGAGACGTACAAGAAGTTCCAGGCGCTGTCCAAGGCGCCCAAGGACAAGGACGAGGCCACCCCGCAGCAGGGCGAGGTCTTCGCCAAGGGCAACGTCGGCGCGTTCATCGGCATGGGCTGGGAAGCCGGCATCGCCATCGAGGCCAACCCGAAGATCGAGCAGGACATCGGCTACTTCACGATCCCGGGTGACACGGCCGGGCAGCCCGAGGGCGTCTTCCTCGGCGGCTCCAACCTCGCCGTCGCCGCGGGCAGCAAGAAGCAGGACCTCGCCCAGGAGTTCCTGAAGCTCGCCCTCTCCGACAAGTACGAGGGACAGCTGGCCAAGCTCAACGGCGTCATCCCCAACAAGGAGTCGCTGCAGAGCAGCCTGAAGGGCAACGCCCCCGCCGAGGCCGCCGCACCGGCCGCCGCCGTCGGTGGCACCACCCCGCTGATCCCGGAGTGGGCCGCGGTCGAGAACGCGCCCAACCCGATCAAGACATACATGACGGCCGTGCTCAACGGCAAGTCCCCGGCCGAGGCCGCCGCGCAGGTCGAGGGCGAGTTCAACAAGCGCCTGGCGCAGGAGCAGTAGGCGCGCGAGCGCACGGACCGGAGCGCGGGGCCGGCCACCCGGCGGCCCCGCCCCGGCGTTGAGTACGTCGAGAAGAGAGAGCGCGAGCATGACCGTGCAGACCGAACGGCCGTCCTCCGGCCCGGCGGACGTCCGCAAGGCGGCCGGCGGGAAGGCCGGCGGGCCGACACCGCCGGCCGCGTCGCGGGCCGGCTCCTTCGCCCCGTACCTGTTGCTGCTGCCGGCCCTCGCGGCCACCGTGCTGCTGCTCGGCTGGCCGCTGCTGAAGGACGTGCTGCTGTCCTTCCAGAACCTCAACATGGGGCAGCTGATCCAGCACGTCACCGAGTGGAACGGCGGCGACAACTACAAGGAGACCCTCACCAGCGAGGACTTCTGGCGGGTCACCCTCCGCTCGATCCTGTTCACGGCGGTCAACGTCGTCCTGATCATGGTCCTGGGCACGCTGACCGGCCTGCTGCTCGCCCGCCTCGGCAAGCGGATGCGGGTCACCCTGCTGCTCGGCCTGGTGCTGGCGTGGGCCATGCCGATCGTGGCCGCCACCACCGTCTACCAGTGGCTGTTCGCCCAGCGCTTCGGTGTCGTCAACTGGGTCCTGGACAAGCTCGGCTGGCACTCCATGGCCGACTACAGCTGGACCAGCAGCCAGATGTCGACCTTCTTCGTCGTCATCGTGCTGATCGTGTGGATGTCCATCCCGTTCGTCGCGATCAACCTGTACGCGGCGACGACCACCATCCCGGGCGAGCTCTACGAGGCCGCGTCCCTCGACGGCGCGGGTGCCTGGCGGAGCTTCACCACGGTCACCCTGCCGTTCCTGCGGCCGTTCCTCTACGCGACGACCTTCCTGGAGACCATCTGGGTCTTCAAGGCGTTCGTCCAGGTCCTCGCCTTCAACGACGGCGGTCCCGACCGGCTCACCGAGATCCTCCCCGTCTACGCCTACGTCGAGGGCATGGGCAACCAGCACTACGGCATGGGCGCGGCGATCGCGGTCCTGACCATCCTGGTCCTGCTCGGCCTGACCGCCTACTACCTCAGGATCGTGCTCAAGCAAGAGGAGGACGCGCTGTGAAGCGCTCGCTCTTCGGCCGCCTGTGGCCCAACGCCACGGCCGTCGTCCTGTTCATCGGCTTCGTCTTCCCCGTGTACTGGATGTTCGCCACGGCCTTCAAACCGACCGGCGACATCATCTCGGAGGACCCGGTCTGGTTCCCGACCGACGTCACCTTCGAGCACTTCAGGACCGCGACCGGCGCCGACCACTTCTGGACGTACGTCCGCAACTCGCTGACCGTCACCCTCCTGGCCGTGACCTTCTCGCTGGTCATCGCGCTGGCCGGCTCCTTCGCCCTGGCCCGGATGCGGTTCAGGGGGCGGCGCGGCTTCATCATCGGTTTCATGATGGCCCAGATGGCGCCCTGGGAAGTCATGATCATCGCGATATACATGATCGTGCGGGACGCGTCGATGCTGAACAGCCTCGTGCCGCTGACGCTCTTCTACACGATGATGATCCTGCCCTTCACCATCCTGACGCTGCGCGGCTTCGTCGCCGCCGTGCCGAAGGAGCTGGAGGAGTCGGCGATGGTCGACGGCTGCACCCGCGCCCAGGCGTTCCGCCGGGTCATCCTGCCGCTGCTCGCCCCGGGCCTGATGGCCACCTCGCTGTTCGGCTTCATCACCGCCTGGAACGAGTTCGCTCTGGTCCTGGTGCTCAACAAGGAAGCCGAGGCGCAGACCCTGCCGCTGTGGCTGTTCAGCTTCCAGACCCAGTTCGGCGACGACTGGGGCGCGACCATGGCCGCCTCGTCGCTCTTCGCCGTCCCCATCCTGATCCTCTTCGTCTTCCTGCAGCGCAAGGCCGTCAGCGGCCTGACCGCGGGCGCAGTGAAGGGATAACGCCACCCGATGACGACCTCCACCACCGGCACCGACATCCTCACCCGCGACGCCCTGGCCGTGCTCCAGCCCGGCTTCGCCGGCACCACCGCGCCCGACTGGGTGCGCCGCCGGCTCTCCGAGGGACTCGCCTCCGTCGCCCTCTTCGGCCGCAACGTCGCCACCGCCGAGCAAGTCACCGCCCTCACCGCACAGCTGCGGGCCGAGCGGGACGACCTGCTCGTGGCGATCGACGAGGAGAGCGGCGACGTCACCCGGCTGGAGGTCCGCACCGGCTCCTCCTTCCCCGGCAACCACGCCCTCGGCGCCGTCGACGACACCGGCCTCACCCGCGGCGTCGCCCGCGAACTGGGCCGACGGCTCGCCGAGTGCGGCGTCAACTTCGACTGGGCGCCCTCCGCCGACGTCAACGCCAACCCGGACAACCCGGTCATCGGCGTCCGCTCCTTCGGCCGTGACACCGACCTGGTCGCCCGGCACACCGCCGCCTGGGTCGAGGGCCTGCAGTCCACCGGCGTCGCCGCCTGCACCAAGCACTTCCCCGGCCACGGCGACACCAGCGTCGACTCCCACCACGCCGTCCCGCACATCGACCTCGACGCCACCACCCTGCACGAACGCGAACTCCAGCCGTTCCGGGCGGCGATCGCGGCCGGCACCCGCGCCGTCATGAGCGCCCACATCAAGGTCCCCGTCCTCGACCCGGACCGCCCCGCCACCCTCTCCCGCCACATCCTCACCGACCTGCTGCGCGGCGAACTCGGCTACCAGGGGCTGATCGTCACCGACGGTATGGAGATGCGCGCCATCTCCGGCACCTACGGTCTCCACCACGGAGTCGTCCTGGCCATCGCGGCCGGCGCCGACGCGATCTGCGTGGGCGGAGGGCTGTGCGACGAGGACACGGTGCAGGGCCTGACGGACGCGCTCGTCGCCGCCGTCCGCTCGGGCGAACTCGCCGAGGAGCGGCTCGCCGACGCCGCCGCCCGGGTCCGCGCCCTGGCCGACTGGACGGCCACGATGCGGCGCTCCCCGGCCCCCGAGGGCGAGCGGGAGCCGGAGATCGGCCTCACGGCGGCCCGCCGCGCGGTGACCGTGACCCGCACCGGGCCCGCCGCACCGGTCACCGGACCGGTGTACGTGGCCACCTTCAACCCCGCCGCCAACATCGCCGTCGGCGACGAGACCCCCTGGGGTGTCGGCGCGGAACTGGAACGGCTGCTGCCGGGCACCACCACCGGCTCCTTCACCGGCCCCGACGCCGGTGCGCGGGCACTCGAGGCCGCGGCCGGCCGGCGCGTGGTCGCCGTGGTCCGCGACGAGCACCGGCACGCGTGGATGCGGACGGCCCTGGACACCCTGCTCGCGGCCGGGCCGGACACCGCGGTCGTGGAGATGGGCGTACCGCAGTCCGCGCCGCGCGGCGCGCTGCACGTCGCCACGCACGGCGCGGCGCGCGTGTGCGGGACCGCGGCGGCGGAGGCGCTCGTCGCGGGCTGACACGCCGGGACG
>NZ_JBHSPC010000038.1:71219-79846 GCF_042656345.1 Streptomyces incanus | reverse complement strand
CCCTCGGCGATGGCGCGCCGAGGGCCGGGGCCTTCGTGACGGGGACGGGGCGTGCGGACGACCGTGTCAGACCGCGGTCGGGGCCTGGGGCTGTCCGGACGGGGTCTTTGCGGCGGCGTGCTCGGTGTCCAGCTCCTGGGGAGCACGGACGCCGGCCATGCCCACCACGGTCACGACCGCGGCCACCACGGCGGCGATGCCGCAGACCACGAAGGCGATGCCGAAGCCGCTGCCCAGCGCGTCGAGGGCGACGCTGTGCGCGGCCGACCCGGGGGCGCCGGGCGGCAGGCTGTTGACGGCGATCGGTCCGGCGGCCTGGCCGATCTCGGTGGCGGCGCCCAGCTGGTCGGGCGGCAGGTCCGCGCCGGCCAGGTTCGAGGAGAAGACCTTGCCCGCGTGACTGAGGGCGACCGCGCTGACGACGACCGGGCCCAGGGCGAAGCCGAGGTCGCGCAGCATGTTGGTGGTGGCGCTCGCCATGCCGGCCAGCCGGCCCGGCACGCTGTTCAGCGCGACGGCCGTGATCGAGCTGACGCTGAGCGCGAAGCCGATGCCGATGAGCCCGGCGGGCAGGACGAACGGGGTCAGACTCCGGTCGGTGACGTCCAGTTGGGTGCACAGGAACGAACCGATGGCCATCAGGACGAAGCCCGAGGTCAGCAGCCAGGTCGGGGCGACCCGGTGGAGCAGCCGGGAGACGACCGGGATCAGGACGAACGCCGGTCCCTGGAGCAGCAGGAACGGGATGGCGACGCGGAGCGGGTCCTGGTGCTGCACGGGGCCGAGCCACATGCTGATGGAGAAGCACGCGCCGAGGAAGGCGAGCATGCCGATGACCGCGACGACGGAGGCCACCGAGAAGGCGCGGTCCCTGAACAGGGTCAGGTTGAGGATCGGGGAGTCGGAACGCCGTTCGATCAGGAGGAAGGCGATCAGGAAGCACGCGCCGATGGCGAACCCGCCGATGACGTCCGGCTCGCCCCAGCCCTTCTCGGGCCCCTCCACGGCCGCGTACAGCACCAGGATGAGACCGAGCGCGAAGGCGATCTGGCCCGGGACGTCGAGACGACGGCCCTCGGGCGCCCTCGACTCGGTGGCCAGGGTCAGCGCGAGCACCATGCTCACGAAGGCCAGCGCGACGAGGACCAGGAAGGAGCCACGCCACGACCCGATCTTGGCGAACATGCCGCCGATGAAGGGGGAGAGCGCCGCACCGGCGGACAGGCAGCCGCTCCACAGGGCGATGGCGCGGGCCCGTTCCTGAGCACTGCGGGCGACGTCCGCGATCATGGTGAGTGATCCGGGGAACATGGCGCCGGCGCCGAGACCGTTCAGCGCGGCACCGACCCACAGCACCTGCACGGTGGGTGCGGCGGCCGCGACGACGCTGCCGACACCGACGAGCGCCGCACCCGAGGCGAGGAGCCTGCGGCGTCCGAACAGGTCGCCGAGGACACCGAAGGTGAACTCGAAGACGACCACGGCGATCATGAAGGCCGCCGTGATCCAGGTCAGCTGGGACCCGCGGGTGCCGAGGTCCTCCTGGAAGAGCCCGAGAAGCGAGGCCGGCAGGGCGTTGGCGACCTGGGCCACGAACACCGCGGCGCATGCGGCAGTAAGCGTGCCCGCGTAGCCCGGTATCCGGGCAGCCCCCGCGGCGGGGCCATGGGACGCCGTCGTCCCGTTGTTGAGCGTCACTGCGTTCTCCCTGACTGGGATGGTGAGACGGTTCGGCCCCTTGTGGCCGATACCGGTTTGGTGGTGAGCCGCCGCTCAGGGTGTGGGGGAACCGGGTCGGACGGCCCGGACGGGCTTTTGAGGCGCAGCGCGTGCGCCGGGAGCCGGGCGGGTGGACGGGTTCGTTCAGCTCCCCCGGGGGGCGGGGAACGTCGGGAACCGGTCGGCGTTGTCGTCGAGCACGGCACGCTGCTCGTCGCCGGTGAGGCAGGGCGCCGCGGATGCGGGAGCGTACGGCCGGGGGTGGCCGGCCCGGTGGCCACGAGGCCACGGCCGGGGCGGCCGAAGGCGATCAGCCGGTGGTCGGCCGCTGACACTCCGGCCGGACAGGCCCTAATGGCGTCCGGCGCGCAACGAAGTACCTCACTCGGCGAGTTCCTCTCTGAACCAGGGGCCGAAAAGTGCTGCGGCCTCATATCCGCGACGGGGGAGCTGGAGCGGTGGGTACGCCCGTCCGGCCACGGGTGAACGTGGCCCGGAGTGGGGGAGGGGCGCCGGGGGCGGGCTGTGGGAGTGGCGCGGATCAAGCGCGGTGACGGCGAGAATGGCACTTGGCTTTACGTCACGTCAAGGAAATGTTCGCTATGTATTGGAAGTAATCTTGGAGTGAGGACATCGAGGTCGGGCGCGGTGCCCGGCGCTACGATGAACGCCATGACCGCACCCACCGCCGACCCGCTGCCCACCCCGTCCGACACCACGCGACGGGGGCGCTGACATGGCCGGGCTGCGCGAGGCGCAGAAGAGGATGACCCGCCAGCTCCTGCTGGACTCGGCGCTCGACCTGTTCCGCGCCAAGGGCTACGCCGCGACGACCGTGGACGACATCGCGGCCGCGGCGGGCACCACGCGGGTGACGTTCTACGCGTACTTTCCGTCCCGCAGCGATCTGATGCGGGCGCTCATCGGCGAGTTGAACGAGAAGCTCGAGCGCGTCGACTCGCCCGCCCGCCGCTCCACCGCCCGGCGGCTCGTCGAGGTCGTCCAGGACGGCAGCCGCGAGGCGATCACCGAGTGGCTGTACGACATCTCCGGCCGTTGGGACTCCGTGCGGCCCCATCTGGTGGCCGCGTTCGAGGCGGCTGCGGTCGACCCGGATCTGCGCGGACTGGTGAACGCCTGGCTGGACGAGGCCGTCAGCGACGTCGAGGAGGGCCTCCACCGGGCCGGCCGCTTCGCACCCGACAGCCGCCACCTGCGCGGCGTCCTCGTCATCGCCCAGCTCGACCACGTCGCCCGCAACTGGACCCCCGGCCGCTGGAAGGCCGACCGCGAGGCCATGATCGACATCCTCGCGGAAAGCTGGACGGGCCTCCTGAGCGACGGCACCACGGAGTCACCGGCACCGGTACCGGCACCGGACCGGTCTTGACCCTCCGTCCCCCGCACCCCACGGGCGGACCGGCCCTGACCTGACCCCGTCCCGCCCACGCGACGGGCGACCCGTCGTGGGCCGACCGGCCGAGGGCGGACCCGTCGTGGGCCGGCCGGCTGCGGGCTGACCGGCTGCGGGCGGGCCCGTCGTGGGCTGACCGGCTGCGGGCAGACCCGTCGCGGCGAACCGGCTGCGGGCGGATCCATCGCGGGCCGGCCGGCTGCGAGCCGACCAGCCACGGGCAGACCCGTCGCGGGCCGGCCGGACGTGGGGCCGGAGCCGCTCAGGTCGTCGTCGCCAGGTCCGCGCCCAGGGCTCGGGCCGCCGCTTGCAGGGTGCCGACCAGGGACTGGAGGTCGTGCGGGTCGTAGCGGATGCCGGGCATGGAGATCGACAGGCCCGCCAGGGTCTTGCCCCCGTGGTCGCGGACCGGGACGCCGACGGCCACCAGGCCGCGCTCGGAGCGGTTCCGGTTCACGGCGAAGCCGCCCTTGAGGACACCCTTCAGCTCCTTGGACAGCCGGCCGAGATCCGGGCGGTCCTGCGGCCGGTCACGGTAGCGCTCGGGCGCGTACACCTCCGCCAGTTCCTCCTCGCTCAGCTCGGCGAGCAGCAGCAGACCCCCCGTCGTACGGTGGGCCGGGAAGACCATCCCCTCGCGGGAACCGACCCGCAGCGACTGGTGGCACTCCACGCTCGCGATGAACCTGGCCGTGTCCCCGGTGCGGATGGTGAGGTTCGCGGTCTCGTTCAGCAGGTCCACCACCCGGTGCAGATGGGGCAGAGCCGCCGTCCGCAGCCGTGACACGAGAGAGCGCGAGTGCGTCGCCAGCTCCAGCACCGGACCCGCGTGGTACACGCGCCGCTCGTCCCGTACCGCGAAGTCCCGGTAGACCAGCATGGCCAGCAGCCGGTGCGCGGTCGACCGGGCGACCCCGAGCCGCTCGGCGACCTGGGAGACGGTCAGCGCGCCCTCGAGCTGGAGCATCGTCGCGGCCCGCAACGCGTGGTCGACGCTCGCGATCGCATACGGCGGCGGCGTCTTGAGCGGCTTGTCCACCGAGGGCCTCCCGACGTTGGCTGTTCTGCTCTCCAGAATTTACATGTTCGTTCCGTGGACAAGGAGGAGGCTTGCTTACGTGACTACCTCATTCAGCACCCCCTCTGCTACGGGCTCTCCCGTCCGCCTGAGTGCCGTCAGTGCCGCGGACCAGCCCGACGTCACCCCGGCGCTCGAGGAGCTGTACCGGGGCTTCGAGAGCGAACTGCTCGTCCCGCTGTGGACCGAGATCGGCGACCTCATGCCGGCTCACCCGCGGTCCCGCGCCGTTCCGCACCTGTGGCGCTGGGAGAGGCTGCGGGAGCTGGCCGCACAGGCCGGCGAGATCGTCCCGGTCGGCCGAGGCGGCGAGCGGCGCGCCATCGCACTGGCCAACCCCGCCCTCGGCGGACGGCCCTTCGCCACGCCCACCCTGTGGGCGGCCATCCAGTACCTGATGCCCGGCGAGGACGCCCCCGAGCACCGTCACACCCAGCACGCCTTCCGCTTCGTCGTCGAGGGGGAGGGCGTATGGACGGTCGTCGGCCGTGACCCGGTGGCCATGCGCCGCGGCGACTTCCTCCCGCAGGCCGGGTGGAACATGCACGCCCACCACAATGCCACCTCCCAGCCGATGGCCTGGATCGACGGCCTGGATATCCCGTTCCAGTACACCAGCGAGTCCCAGTTCTTCGAGTTCGGCCGCGAAGAGATCAGCGACGCCGAGCGGATCACCCCGGACCGGTCCCGCTCCGAGCGCCTGTGGGGCCACCCGGGACTGCGCCCGGTCGCCGCCGGCTCGGCCGCCCCCGGCACGCCCCTGCTGGCGTACCGCTGGGAGCACACCGACCGGGCGCTCACCGACCAGCTCGCCCTGGAGAAGGAGGGCTTCGGCGGCACCGTCGAGCCCGGCCACGCCGCCGTCCGGTTCACCGACCCGTCGAACGGCGCCGATGTGCTGCCCACCATCCGCGCCGAGGTGCACCGCGTGGTGCGCGGCGCCGAGACCGCCCCGGTGCGCGAGACCGGCTCGTCCGTCTACCAGGTCTTCGACGGCTCCGGCACCGTCACCGTCGGTGACACCTCCTGGTCCGTCACCCGAGGCGACCTGTTCGTCGTGCCGTCCTGGCAGCCGCTCTCGGTGCGCTCCGAGGCCGGCTCCACCGATTCCGACTCCGGCGCCCTGGACCTCTTCCGGTTCAGCGACTCCCCGATCTTCGAAGCCCTCCGGCTCGACCGCACCCACGTGGAAGGAACCACCCGCTCATGAAGCTCGCCACCCTCCGTACCGACGGCACCACCAGGGCCGTCCGGCTCGACGGTGACGTCCTCGTCGACCTCGGCTTCCCCGACGTGGGCACCCTCCTCGCGCAGGACGACTGGGCCGAGCGCGCCGCCGCCCCCACCGCCGATGACGCGACGACGTACCGCGCCGAGGGCGCCGACCTCGCCCCCGTGGTCCCGCAGCCTTCCAAGGTCGTCTGCGTCGGTCTCAACTACCGCAACCACATCCAGGAGATGGGCCGGGACCTGCCCGAACACCCCACCCTGTTCGCGAAGTTCGCCGACTCGCTGATCGGCGCGACGGACGACATCGTCCGCCCCGAGGAGACCGAGCAGTTCGACTGGGAGGTCGAACTCGCCGTCGTCGTCGGCAAGCAGGTCCGCCGCGCCAAGGGCGAGCAGGCCGAGCAGGCCATCGCCGGCTTCACCGTGCTGAACGACATCACCACGCGCGACTGGCAGTTCCGCACCCGCGAGTGGCTCCAGGGCAAGACCTGGGACTCCACCACCCCCGTCGGCCCGTACCTGGTGACCCCCGACGAGCTGCCCGGCGGCGTCCGCCCCGCGCTCGACGTCAAGCTCACCGTGGACGACGAGGTCATGCAGTCCGACAACACCGGTGACCTGCTCTTCGACCCGGTCGCCCTGGTCGAGTACGTCTCCACGATCATCCGCCTCAACCCCGGTGACATCATCGCCACCGGCACCCCCGGCGGCGTCGGCCACGCCCGCAAGCCCGGCCGCTACCTGCTCGGCGGCGAGAGGGTGGTCACCGAGATCCAGGGCATCGGCCGTCTGGAGAACAAGGTCGTCGAGGAGAAGCAGGCCTGATGTCCCGCTCGTTCGACGACGCCCGCCGCTGGGCGGAGCTCGGCACGAACCTGGTGCTCGAGGCCACCGCCGACTTCGACGACAAGGCCTACGACGCGCCCAGCGCCCTGCCCGGCTGGCAGCGCAGGCAGCTCGTCGCCCACGTCGCCGCCAACGCGGACGCCCTCGGCAACCTCGTGCACTGGGCCGCCACCGGCGAAGAGACCCCGATGTACGCGTCCCCCGAGGAACGGGCCGCCGGCATCGAACGCGGCCTCGGCATGCCCGCCGCCGAACTGACCGGGTGGCTGCGCCGCTCCGCCGCCGAACTCGCCGCTTCCACGGCCGAACTCAGCGCCGGCCAGTGGCAGAACCCGGTCGTGACGGCACAGGGCCGCACGGTGCCCGCCACCGAGCTGCCCTGGATGCGCTCCCGCGAGGTGTGCGTCCACGCCGTCGACCTGGCCACCGGCATCACCTTCGCCGACCTGCCGGCCGATTTCCTCGGCGCCCTCTGCGACGACGTCATCGCCAAGCGCGCCAAGGCCCCCGGCCCGGCACTGCGCCTGACGGAGACCGACACCGGAGAGGTCCGGGAACTCCCCGGCGACGGCGAGCCGACCGTGCTCACCGGCCCGCTCGCCGAGATCACGGCCTACCTCACGGGGCGCGGGCACGCGCTCACCGCCCCCGACGGCGGCCCGGTACCCACTGTGGGTCCCTGGCTCTGAACGACCGGGCCGGATCCCCGGCTCAGACAGGAAGTACACGATGACCCCTGCGACCCCTCCCACCGAAGGCCGACCCGACACCATCATCGTCGGCGGTGGCATCGGTGGCCTCAGCACCGCCTTCGCCCTCGCCCGGGAGGGGCTGCGCGTCCGCGTTCTCGAACGGGCCAAGGAGTTCGGCGAGGTCGGCGCCGGCCTCCAGATCGCGCCCAACTGCACCCGCATCCTCGACGAGTACGGTCTGCTCGAGGAGGCCAAGGAACTCGGCGTGGTCCCCGAGAACATGGTCATGCGCGACGCGCTCGACTCGCGCGAGCTGGTCCGCCTCGACCTGGGCGAGCTCGAGCGGCGCTACGGCTTCCCGTACATGGTCATCCACCGTAGCGACCTGCACGGCCTCTTCCTGCGGGCCTGCCGGGAGGCCGGCGTGGACCTGGTCACCGACCAGACGGTCGTCGACTACGAGAACCTCGAGAACACGGCCGGCGGCGCCCGCATCACGCTGGCCGACGGCCACACCGAGGAGGCGCCGCTCGTCATCGCCGCCGACGGCCTGCGCTCCGTGGCCCGCCAGAAGCTGATCGGCGACGACGTCGTCAGCTCCGACTACGTGGCCTACCGGGCGGCCGTCCCCATCGACGCGGTCCGTGACAACGGCATCGCCGAGAAGGACGTCACCGTCTACGTCGGACCCCGCTGCCACTTCGTCCAGTACGCGCTGCGCGGCGGCGACATGTTCAACCAGGTCGCCGTGTTCCAGTCACCCAAGGCCCTCGCCGGGCAGGAGGACTGGGGCACCCCCGACGAACTCGACGCGGCCTTCGAGGGAACCTGCGAGACCGTGGGCAAGGGCATCCCGCTGATGTGGCGGGACCGCTGGTGGCAGATGATGGACCGCGACCCGATCGACACCTGGGTGCACGGCCGCATCGTCCTCCTCGGCGACGCCGCCCACCCGCCGCTGCAGTACATGGCCCAGGGCGCGATCATGGCGATCGAGGACGGCTGGGTCCTCGCCCGGCACGTCTCCCGGCTGCGCGCCGAGGACGCCGCCCCGTCGGCCGTCGACTGGGACGCCGCACTGGCCGCGTACGAGGCGGTCCGCGTCGAGCACTGCCGCCGGGTCCTGACGACCGCCCGCGCCTGGGGCGAGCTGTGGCACCTCGACGGCCCGGAGCGGCTGCAGCGCAACGCGATCATGCGGGGGCTCGACCCCGCCGAGTACGCCTTCACCGACTGGGTGTACGGCCCCACCGCGCTGTTCCCGGACGAGGAACCGCCCATGTTCCAGCCCATCCCGCTCGCCTCGGCCGACATCGAGCAGAGCGAGACCGCGGTGTCCGACGCCGCGCTCGCGGGCGGCGCCGCCCGCTGACGACGGCCCTCACCGCGACCGCCGACGAGGCGGTCGCGGGTGGGGCCGACGGGTCGACCGTCCTGGCCGGCGGATTCGGCCGCGCCGGTACGACCGACCACTGGATCTTGGCCGCCGCCCCCGGGGACGGGTGCATCGAGGAGACCTCCGGCGCCGCCGCCGAGGAACTCCGCGAAGGGCTGGGCGTCCGGTTCACGACTGACGTCGGCTCCGGACGACGGCGCCGAGCCCGAGGGCCCACCGCGGGCCCACTGACCACACGACGAAGGCCGGCCG
>NZ_JBHSPC010000038.1:0-71207 GCF_042656345.1 Streptomyces incanus | reverse complement strand
CTTCGCCGTACTCGTGGTGCCGGTGCCGGTGCCGGTGGAGGTGGTGGGTCAGCCCCCGGCCGGCAGCATCAGCCGGGCCAGCAGGTCGTCCAGGGTGACCAGGCCGGTCAGCCGGCCCGTGTCGTCCCGGACCACCGCGAGAGTGCCCCGGCGGCGGCGCAGCACGTCGATCGCGTCGGCGACCGTCGTGGTGTCCGTCAGCTCGGGCACCGGGCGGGCCAGCTCGCGGGCGCTCGTGGCACGGCCCCGGGCGCGGGCGACCAGCGCGTCACGCGCGTGGATCGCGCCGAGGACGGTGGTGCCGTCACGGACGAGCAGACGGGTCCGGTCGTACGCGGTGGCCACCCGCAGCACCTCGTCGACGCCCGCGTCGCCCTCGACGGAGTCGATCTCGTCGGCCGGGATCCGCAGGGCGGAGACCGGGGTGTCGGGCTCGGTCAGCGAGCGGGTCAGCAACTGCGAGTCGGTCTCGCTGATCAGACCGAGCCGCTCCGACTCCACCACCAGGTGGGTGAGCTGTTCCCGGTCGTGGACCGAGGCCAGCTCGTCGCGCGGGCTCACCCGGCACATCCGTACCAGTGCGTTGCTCACCACGTCCAGCACATGGATCAGCGGCCGGACGACCTTCACCACCGCCCGGAACGACGGGGCGAGCAGCATCGCGGAACGCTCCGGATGGGCGATCGCCCACGACTTGGGCGCCATCTCGCCGACCACCATGTGCAGGAACACCACCACGGTCATCGCGACGGCGAACGCCACACCGTAGCTGACCGCGCTCGGCAGCCCCAGGCTGTGCAGCAGCGGGTCCAGCTCGTGCGAGATCGCGGGCTTGGACACCGAGCCCAGGCCCAGCGTGCACACCGTGATGCCCAGCTGGGCACCGGCGAGCATCAGCGACAGCTCGCGCATGCCCGCCAGAGCGGCACCGGCGCCGCGCCGCCCCTCGGACGCCGCCTTCTCCATGCGGTGCCGTTTGGCGGCGACCAGCGCGAACTCGGCCGCCACGAAGAACCCGCTGCCGATCAGCAGCAGCACGGTCACGAAGAGAGCCGTCGGGAAACTCATGCGGACTCCTCCGTCTTCCGGGCTTCCTCCGCCGGGGGCGCGACCGGGGTGATGCGCACCCGCTCCGCGACATGCCGGTCCAGGGTGCGTACGTCGATCACCGCGCGGCCGCCCCCGGGCAGCTCGACGGTGACCCGGTCACCCACGATGGGGAAACGGCCCAGCCGGTCCACGATCAGCCCGGCCACGGTCTCGTAGTCGTCCTCCTCGGGCAGCCGTACGCCGGTCGCCTCGGCCACCTCGTCCAGCCGGCGGCCCGCGTCCACGAGCCAGCCGTCGCCGTCGGCGACCGCCGGTTCGGAGACCGTGTCGGACTCGTCGGCGATGTCACCGACCAGCTCCTCGGCGATGTCCTCGTAGGTGACGATGCCGGCCACGCCGCCGTGCTCGTCGAGGACGACCGCGAACTCGTCGCCCTGCTCGCGCATCCGCGCGACCGCGTCCGGCAGCGGAAGCGTGTCCGGCAGCAGCAGGGGCCGCCTGGCCATCGCGCCGGCGGTGGCGCCGGCCAGCAGACCGGCGGGCACCGCCATCAGCTCGCGCACGCCCAGCACCCCCGCGACGTCGTCGGGGTGGTCCCCGAGCACGGGGTAGTTGGAGTGGCCGTACGCCGCGATCAGGCCGACCGCCTCGTCGGCGCTCGCCTCCCCGCGGACGAAGACGGCGTCCGCGCGCGGCACCATCACCGTGTGCAGGGTCCGCTCGGAGAACTCCAGCGCGTGGTCCAGCAGGGTGGCGGTGTCCCCGGGCAGCGCCCCGCTCTCGTGGGACTCGCCGATCAGATGGCCGAGCTCCTCCAGCGTGGCACCGTGGTGCAGCTCCTCCACCGGCTCGATGCCGACGCGGCGCAGCAGCCGGGAGGCGGCATTGTCGAAGATCCGCACCAGCGGTCCGACGACCTTCAGATACGCCAGGGTCGAGCCGGCCAGCGCCTTCGCCAGCCGCTCGGGCACGGCGATGGCGAGGTTCTTGGGGGCCAGCTCGCCGAGCACCATCTGGACGATCGTGGCGAGCACGAAGGCGAGCACGACGGAGACGCCGCTCACGGCCGCGTCCGGCAGTCCGAGGCCGGACAGCGCCGGCCGGAGCAGCGCGGACACCGACGGCTCGGCGATGAAGCCGACGACCAGACCGGTGACGGTGATGCCGAGCTGGGCGCCCGACAGCATGAAGGACAGCCGCCCCAGCACCTTCAGGGCGCGGGCGGCCCTGCGGTCGCCGGCCTCGGCCTCACGGGCGAGCGCGAGCCGGTCCACGGAGACGTAGGCGAACTCCTGGGCGACGAAATAGCCGGTGCCGGCGGTGAGCACGAACACGGCGAGCAGGCCCAGCAAGGCCTCTACGGCACTCATCCAACACCACCTCGCCGGGTGCCGATTTCAACAGGTGCGTGACGGGATGGTCGGGGACTGTGCCCCGGAGGGTCCGTCGATCTGGCGGACACGTGCGTGACTCCTCGTATACGCGCTGGTGGGGCCTGTCAGCGGTCCAACGATCCCGACGGGGGCCATGTTCCCGCAAGAGGCAGGACCGTACCCGCCTGGGCGCGGTCCGGCCCGTGACTCAGAGGCCGAACCCGTGCGGCGGCAGCCCCGGCGCGAAGCACGCCTCGCGGACGACCGCCTGCTCGTTTTGGTCGAAGTCGCCGTCCGCGCCGCCGATGACGATGACGATGACGATGCCGATGCCGATCCGGATCACGGCACGCGCCTCGGCCGGCTTGTCGTGTGGTGACAGACCGGTCCCCGGGCGGTGTCGACAGCCGGTATCCACAGCAGCGTGGAAGTTGGCGGACCCGGCCCCGGGGCAGAAGGGCTCACCCCGGGCGGCCCGAGGCGACGGAGTGTGTCGCATTGGGCCGAACGGGTGGCCATGCGTAAGAATTGCCCGATGCAGACAGTCAGCGCGACCCAGGACGGAGCATGCCGGTGAACAGCCACGATGTCACCGACGAACAGTGGGAGGGGCTCGCCCAGGTCGTTCCGCTGCGGGGCCGCGACGCCTGGCCGTCCTCGGTGGGCCACCGGTCCGTCCCCGAGGCCGAGACCGAGGCGCGACGCCGCTTCGTGGTCCTTCGGGTGAACGTGTTCGCGGACGCCCGCGATGTCGCGGAGACGCTGATGGCGGGGATCCCGGTCCTGCTCGACCTCACCAGCGCGGAGGGCGACGTCGCCAAACGGATACTGGACTTCAGCACCGGCGTCGTCTTCGGCCTGGGCAGCGGCATGCACCGCGTCGACCGCAATGTCTTCCTGCTGACCCCGGCCGGCACCGAAGTGGCGGGCCTGATGCAGGGCGTCGGGATTCCCGGGGACGGTTAGGACCTGTTCGCCGGGCAGGTCCCCAGGTCCGGGAAGTGAACGGGCGGGCGTCCGCTTCGCTCGATCGTGGGAAGTCCGCACAAGCGGAACGGTTCGCCCCGCGCCGTAGCTCTAGCGTCCCGCACATGACCCTGCCCCAGCTGTCGCCGCCGCCCACGTCCTCCCCGCCCTCCTCCCCGGCTTCCGTCGCCCCGTTCCCCGGGGCCTCCCCCGGGGCGGGCGTCGCCCAGGGGCGCCCGGACCGGCCGCACCTCATCGAGCTGCTGCTGTCCGCCTTCGCCGGGCATCGCAACACCGGGCTCCCGCTCGGGCCCTTCACCCTGCTGGCCGGGGCCAGCGGCAGCGGCAAGACCAGTGCCCTGCGGGCCTACGAGGCGCTCGCCCGGCTCGGGGGCGGGGCCGAACTCGGCGAGGCCTTCCCCGTACCGGACGCGTGCGTGCCGGAACGGGCCCGCGCCGACGCGCAGGACCGCCGGGGTTTCCGCATCGGCTGCACCGCCGACGGCCCCGAGGGCCCGGTCCGGCTCGAGGTCGCCGTCCAGGCGGAACCCGGGCTGCGGATCGTGGGGGAGCGGCTGACGGCGGACGGTGTGGTCCTGCTGGAGACCGCGCTGCGCGACCCCCGGCGCCGCACGGTGCAGGCCGCCTGGCACACCGCCGGGGCCACCCCGGTCACCCGTGGCCCGCTGCCCGACGACCGGCTGGGCACCGCGCTGCTGCCGCTGCGCGTCGCCGGCCGGACGCCCGGCGAGCGCAGGGTGCTGGCCGCGGCCGAGCAGATGGTGGTGGCCCTGCGCTCGGTCTTCGCCTGCGACCCCCGACCCGACGGCATGCGTGACCCGGTGCCGACCGGCACCGGGCGGCTGCTCGGCGGCTGCGGCAACCTCGCCGACGTGCTGTGGCGCACCCACGCCGAGTGCGCGATCCGGTACGGGCTCCTGGTGTCCGCCGTGCGCGCCGGATGCGCCGGGCCGGTCGCCGGCCTGCTCGCCGAGCCGTACGGCGGTGGACTGGTCCGCGCCCTGCTCGACCGGGGCGACGGAATCCGTACCGACCTCGGACGGCTGGGCGACGGCGAGCTGCGGTACGTCGCGCTCGCCCTGGTGCTGCTCACCGGACCCGGCGTACTGGAGGTCGACGCACCCGGCGAGGTCCCGGCCGCGCTGCAGACCCTCACCGTGCTCGCCGACGGGCTCGACCGGGGCATGGACCCGCTCCAGCGCACGGAAATGCTGCGGCTGGCGGCGCGGATGTGCGAGCGCGGACACATCCGGCTGGTCGGCTCGGTGAGCGACGCCTCCTGGGCCGCAGGGGTGGACGGCGTGACGGTGGTACACCTGCACCGTGACTGACACGCCCGACCCGATGCGCCCCACTGCCTCCACCGATCCCACCGCCCCCGCCGGCCCGCCCGCCCCGCTGGACGTGCCCGGACTCCAGCGCAGGCTCGCCGAGTTCGCCGCGGCGCGGAACTGGCAGCCATACCACACCCCGAAGAACCTCGTCGCCGCGCTCAGTGTGGAGGCTTCCGAACTGGTCGAGATCTTCCAGTGGCTGACGCCGGAGGAGTCGGCCCGCGTCATGGAGGACCCCGACACCGCGCACCGCGTCGGCGACGAGGTGGCCGATGTGCTCGCCTACCTCCTCCAGTTGTGCGAGGTGCTCGGCATCGACCCCCTGGCCGTGCTGGACGCCAAGATCGACCGCAACGAGCACCGCTTCCCGGCCTGAACGGGCCCTCCGCGGGCTGCCCCTCCGCGGACCGTCACCCTGCGGAGGGAGCTTCTCCGCTATCACTCTCCGCAGTCGATATGTCGACCGTTTTCGAATTGTTGTCCACAGATTTCCACCTTCCGACAGGTGTTCTGTCTCAAACGGTCTCACTCTGGGTAGTGAACAGGGAAGTTGGGCGGACGCGTGGGCAGCGCGTCGGACAGACAGGGGCGGCGCATGGACGCTGTGCGGCTCATAGAGACGAGCAGACGGGCCCTCACCACTGCCGGTGGTGTGCCGGACCTCTCGACCGAGGTGTGGCAGGCGCAGGCCCTCGCGCAGGCGATAGGCAGCCGCCTCGCGGTCACCGGCCCGCCCGAACTGCGCGGCGAGGCCCTGGGGCTGACCGAGCTGGCGGGCCGCGGCTGCGGTGTGCTGGACACCCCGCGGCTCGGCGCGGGCGAACTGCGCGCGGCCCTGCTCACCGACCTGGGTGACGCCCGGCAGGTCCTGCTGCACCTGGGCGGACTCCTCGGCGAGGTCGGTATCGCGCTGGTCGGCATGGCCTCCGCGGCGGACGACGAGGCCTCGTACTGGCAGTGCGTGGAGGCCATCGACGCGGCGGACGAGTCTCGCGACCGCGTCCTGGAGATGCTCCGCAAACTGGCGGACCGCGACCGGACCCTCGCGGAACGCGAGGCGGGATAGGCCGTGTCCTGAAGTCGGTGAACCGGCTGGTCGGCCGTCCGGGGTGCTCACGGGCGGCCGGCCAGATGCTGAGATTGCTGATCATCATGAACCGCGCGTCCTCGGCTCCACCCCCGACCACCTCGTCCCGCTCTCCCGCGGCGGCCACCACTCGACCCGGCCAACGCCCGGCCCACACACCGGCGGTGCGACAGCAGCAGCGGCGACCGCACCATCACCGCCACGACGGGCCGACGCTCCAGGCAGTGGTGAACCACGCGGAGGCGGTAGTTCCGACACCGCGACGGGAAGAACCAGTCCATGGACGATCCACAGACGCATCGCACACCCGCCGATGAGGCCGTCGACCAACGTCTGTGGGAGTGGGTAGTACACGAAGACTCCATGATCTACGAACGCGGGAACCTCTTCCTGGTCGCACAGTCCCTGCTGGTCGTGGCCTACTCGACCGTACTGACAACCGATCAGACAGCGGCCCGGGTGATCGCCGCGTTCGGACTCCCCCTCACGTTCGTCTGGCTGTACGCAGGGCACCGACACCTTCGGTACTCCACTGCGGTACAGGCCCGAACGGCAGCAAAGCTCCCCGACTACGCCGAGACGCGAGAAGCGACACGGCAAGCCGGCGTGCGCGCCACACCGGTGATCGTCTACGCCCTCCCGTCCCTGGCCAGCGTCATGTGGGTCGTGCTCCTGGCGATCAGCTAGGAGCGGCACGGGCGCGACACGGCACGACGGGCCGGCCGGGTCCTACCGGGCCTGAGCAGGCAGGATGGGGGAATGGATCTCCGTATCTTCACCGAGCCCCAGCAGGGGGCCACCTACGACACCTTGCTCACCGTCGCCAAGGCCACCGAGGATCTCGGCTTCGACGCCTTCTTCAAATCCGGTACCGTATCTACCCATGGAGCTTGTGGCCCTGGGGGACAGGGATCAGGACATGATCAGGGCAGTGACCTACGAACGGCAGAGTCACAAGAGCGAGACCGACAGCCAGGCATCACCCAAGATGCAGCGTGACAAGAGCATCGCGCACATCAACTCCCAAGACAACTGGGTGCACATCGACACCGATTACTCGGACGTCGGCCTCTCGGGCTACGACCCGAACGTCTACAGGCCCGGATTCGAGCGGCTCATGGAAGACGCCAGAGCCCGCAAGTTCGACGTCGTAGTGATCTACATGCTTTCCCGCCTGACGCGCCAGGGAGCCGCGGAGGCACTGAAGATCCAGCAGGAATTGGCGAAGTGCGGCGTAGCCCTTGTCTCGACGCAAGAGCCCTTCATCAACACGTCCAACGACAATCCCTTCGGCGTCGCTTTCTTCGCGCTCATCGCGGGGCTCGCGCATCAGGAGTCGAAGAACAAGTCCAAGTTCATCCGTGACGCCTTCGCCGAGTTGAAGTCGAAGGGCTCGCACTCCTCCGGTCCGGTGCCGTATGGATTCGAGGCGGAGCCGGTCAACGTTGACGGCATCACCATCCGCAAGCTGAAGCCAGGAGTCACGAGCGACGCTGAGATCGGCCCCGACTCGACGCCGGCCGACAACGTGGAATTCATCATCCGCGAGGCGGAGTCCGGGGCGAAGGAGAATGCCATCGCGAGCGCATTGACCGAAAAGGGCGTGAAGACTCCGCTCGGTAGTCTCGACGAGGAAGAGGCGAAGGCACGTCGAGAGGCCGCGAGGAAGCGCAGGAAGCACGGGGACACCGATACCGCGGACTGCGAGTGGTCATCAACCGTCGTACGGCGCATCCTGCGTGACCCGCGGCTGGCAGGCTTCGCCATCGGCCCCGTGGATCCGAAGACGAAGCGCAGGGAGATCCTCCGCGGCGAGGAGGGGCAGCCTGTACGGCCGCACGAGGGCTTCATGGAGCCGAAGCGGTGGTACGACCTCCAGGCACTCCTCGACGGCCGCAAGAGGACGCTGAGGCTCGACAGGGCAGGCACGCTGACGTTCCTGGGCTCATGGGGAGTTCTCCGCTGCGGCATCTGTGACGCAGGGATGACGGTCTCCAACTCCGACGAGAGCTATGTGTGCAACCTCCGGCGCAGCGTGGGCGACGCACCGAAGCATGTCCTCCGCATCAAGATGAAGGACGCTGATGGCGTCGTCGCAGGGCGACTGTGGACGCGCGTGGCCGCTCTGGATCCGGACGACGAGGGCGACGTCGAGCTCCTCCTGGCTGCTGCGGAGCGCTTCGCAGTCCAGGGAGCGGACCCGGAGGCAGCCGCGGAGCTCGCGGAGCAGGAGGCCCAACTGGAGCACGTGCAGCAGAGCATGCGGGAGCTCTACCGCGACCGGAAGGACGGCCTGTACGAAGGGCCGACTGGGCAGGCAGCCTTCCGCGACACCATCAGGAAGTACCAAGCGCATGAGAAGCGCTGCACGGCGCGCATCGACGAGCTGAAGGAAGCTGCGACGTCAGCGACGCGACTGCCGATCGAGGAGTGGTCGGCTGCCGGCGAACTCGATCCGTTGGCGGAAGGAGGGCTGTGGGAGTGCCAGGACGTCTCCGAGCGACGCGCGTTCCTGTCCCTCTTCGTTGACTCCGTAACCGTCGGAGCGGCCACGACGAAGCGCGGGACCGCGTTTGAGCGGGCGGACGGACGCGTCGAAGTGCGCTGGGCAGAGCCGAAGAAGGACGAGGAGGATAACGAGTCGGCAACGGCTTACTGAATCCTTCGCTTCGGTTTGACATCGGCTGGTCGGGTGCTATGCCGGAGATATGAGTACGACCCGAGGGCTGACGTCGAAGGAGCGGCAGCGCCGGGAGGACCGGCGGTTGGCCGCTGTGGAGCTGTTCGACCAGGGGGTGCCGCAGGCCGAGATCGCCCGACGCCTGGGCGTGACCCGGCAGGCGGTACACCACTGGCACAGGCTCTGGCAGGACGGCGGCCGCGCCGCTCTGGCCTCCGCCGGGCCGCCGGGGGCGCGGTCCTGCCTGAGCCCGGAGCAGATCGAGACGCTCAAGGCCGACCTGAAGCGCGGCGCGGTCGCCCACGGCTGGCAGACCGAACGCTGGACCGTGCCGCGCATCCGGGTACTGATCCACGAGAGCACCGGGGTGTGGTACTCCTCCCTCGGCTCCCTGTGGATGTTCCTGCACCACATCGGCTTCACCTGCCAACGCCCCGAGCACCGGGCCTCGGAACGCGACGAGGAGGCCGTCCGGCAGTGGCGCGAGCAGACCTGGCCCCGGGTAAAAGCACCGCGGCGGGCCTCGACGCCTGGATCGTCTTCGAGGACGAATCCGCCGCCACCTTGAACCCCGCCCTGCGCACCACCTGGGCCCCGCGCGGCCGCACCCCCGTCCTGACCGCCCCCGTCAGTCACCAGAAGACCTCCATCGCCGGATGGTGTTGCTACCGTCCCGGCCGCACCCCGCGCCTGATGTTCGGTCTGCGTCCCGACGGCCACTTCACCGCCGCCCACTTTCCCACTCTGCTCCGACGCCTCCACCGGTTCCTGGGCACCAGGGTGGTCCTGATCTGGGACAACCTCAAGCGACCGGCCAGACCCCACCACCACCCCCATGATCAACTTTAGCTAAGTGGCATTGAACCCGGATCCACCGGCTTGATGCCTGTGGATAGCTTCTCCGGAAACGAGGAAGTGCCCTGTGACCTGCGATGATGGGAGTTCTTAACGCTTCCGGCACGCACGACCACGAGGGCACTTCCGAGATGCAATCTTCCCATGCCGCAGCGAGGGTCTCCGCACGGTTTGATGATCCGAATCTGGTCGGCTACGGCGGGCTGGCCCCGGTGGGTGCGGCTGGCCGAGCGGTGCGGACTGCCCGCACTCGTCGACGAGCACGTCCGGCTGCCGGCCTCGAAGGACGGCACCGGGGCCTTCCCCGCGGCGAAGCTGATGTCGCTCTGGTGCGGTTACGGTGCGGGGGGTGTCGAGAGTCGTGCTGTCGTCGTGGGCCTACGCCACGGAGTGGAGCTCCCCCTTGTGGCTGGACGCCTGCCGACCTGGTGGGGGGCCGCTGTTGTTGCGAGATAAACGAGTACCGGCACGGGCCCGACGCCACCCATACTCGGTCACGTGTTCCTGACGATCTCGACCACCGGTGACAAGACCAACCCCGCTACCGACATGGGCTTCCTCCTTCATAAGCACCCTGAAAGCCCCTTCTCGGCCCATCTGTCCTACGGCACCGCGCACGTCCTCTACCCCGAGGCGGACGCCGGGCGCTGCACGGCGGCGCTGCTGCTGGAGGTGGACGCGGTGGCACTGGTCCGGCGCGGCAAGGGCAAGGGCCGCGGCGGCGCCCCCGACGCCGCCCTCGCCCAGTACGTCAACGACCGCCCCTACGCGGCGTCCTCGCTGCTTGCCGTCGCGCTGAGCGGCGTCTTCTCCAGCGCGATGCGCGGCGTGTGCAAGGCCCGCCCGGAGCTCCCCGGGCAGCCGCTGCCGCTGCGTATCGAGATACCCGTACTGCCCGCGCGCGGCGGCCCCGCCCTGGTGGGGCGGCTCTTCGAGCCGCTCGGCTGGACGGTCACGGCCGACCCGGTGGCCCTGGACACCGAGTTCCCGGAGTGGGGCGACTCGCGGTACGTACGCCTGGTCCTGGAGGCGGACACCCTCACCCTCGCGCAGGCCCTGCGCCACCTCTACGTGCTGCTCCCCGTCCTCGACGACGCCAAGCACTACTGGGTCTCCTCCGACGAGGTGGACAAGCTGCTGCGCGCCGGCGAGGGCTGGCTGCCCGGCCACCCGGAACAGAAGCTGATCACCAGCCGTTACCTCACCCGCCGCTGGTCGCTGACCCGTCAGGCGCTGGAACGGCTCGAGCTGGTCCGGCTGGCCGAGGCGGACGACAGCGACGTCGAGGAGATCGACAACGCCGTCGAGGCGGACGCAGAGGCCGAGGAGAGGCCGACCCCGCTCGCCGTGCAGCGCCGGGACGCGATCGTCACCGCGCTCGGTGCCTCCGGCGCCGCCCGTGTGCTCGATCTCGGCTGCGGACAGGGCCAGTTGGTGCAGGAACTGCTGCGGCACCCGGCCTTCACCGAGATCGTCGGCGTCGACGTGTCGATGCGCGCGTTGACCATCGCCTCCCGGCGGCTCAAGCTGGACCGCATGGGAGAGCGGCAGGCGGCGCGCGTGAAGCTCCTCCAGGGCTCGCTGTCGTACACCGACAAGCGGCTCAAGGGGTACGACGCGGCCGTGCTCAGCGAGGTGATCGAGCATCTCGACCTGCCGAGGCTGCCCGCCCTGGAGTACGCCGTGTTCGGCGCGGCCCGCCCCCGCACGGTCCTCGTGACCACCCCGAACGTCGAGTACAACGTCCGCTGGGAGAGCCTGCCGGCCGGGCACACCCGGCACGGCGACCACCGCTTCGAGTGGACCCGCGAGGAGTTCCGCGCCTGGGCGACCAGGGTCGCCGAACGGCACGGTTACGACGTGGAGTTCGTACCCGTGGGGCCGGATGACCCGGAGGTCGGCCCGCCCACCCAGATGGCGGTGTTCGTGACCGGGGACAAGTCTGTGACCGGGGAAAAGTCCGTGACCGGAGACAAGAAGGAGGCGAAGGCGGCATGACCCGCGAGGCCACCACCGGAGCCCAGCCCGGAGCCCAGGCCGGAGACCGGCCCGCCGGGAGCCGCGGCCGGGCCCTGCCCGTCACCGACCTCTCCCTCGTCGTGCTGATCGGCGCCTCCGGCTCGGGCAAGTCCACCTTCGCCCGCCGCCACTTCAAGCCCACCGAGGTCATCTCCTCCGACTTCTGCCGCGGCCTGGTCGCCGACGACGAGAACGACCAGAGCGCCTCCAAGGACGCCTTCGACGTCCTGCACTACATCGCGGGCAAGCGGCTGGCCGCGGGCCGCCGCACCGTCGTCGACGCCACCAGCGTCCAGCAGGACGCCCGGCGTCAACTGGTCGAGTTGGCAAGGCAGTACGACGTGCTGCCGATAGCCGTCGTGCTCGACGTGCCCGAGGAGGTGTGCGTCGAGCGCAACGCGGCCCGCGCCGACCGCGCCGACCTGCCCCGCCGGGTCGTCCAGCGGCACATCCGCGAACTCCGCCGCTCCCTGAGGCACCTGGAGCGCGAGGGATTCCGCAAGGTGCACGTCCTGCGCGGAGTCGAGGAGGTCGAGAACGCCACCGTCGTCACCGAGAAGCGGTACAACGACCTCACCCACCTCACCGGGCCCTTCGACATCATCGGCGACGTCCACGGCTGTGCCGCCGAACTGGAGTCGCTGCTCGGCGCGTTGGGCTACGCCGACGGCGTGCACCCCGAGGGCCGCACCGCGGTCTTCGTCGGCGACCTCGTCGACCGCGGCCCGGACAGTCCGGGCGTGCTGCGCCGGGTGATGTCGATGGTGAGGTCGGGCAGTGCGCTGTGCGTCCCCGGCAACCACGAGAACAAGTTCGGCCGGTACCTCAGGGGCCGCCAGGTCCAGCACACCCACGGGCTCGCCGAGACCATCGAGCAGATGGAAAAGGAGAGCGAGGAATTCCGTGCCGAGGTGCGGGAGTTCGTCGACGGCCTGGTCAGCCACTACGTCCTCGACGGCGGCCGGCTCGTCGTCTGCCACGCCGGTCTGCCGGAGAAGTACCACGGCCGCACCTCCGGCCGGGTCCGCTCGCACGCGCTGTACGGCGACACCACCGGCGAGACGGACGAGTTCGGCCTGCCGGTGCGCTACCCGTGGGCGGAGGACTACCGGGGCCGTGCCGCCGTCGTCTACGGCCACACCCCGGTCCCGGAAGCCACCTGGCTCAACAACACCATCTGCCTGGACACCGGCGCGGTCTTCGGCGGCAAGCTCACCGCGCTGCGCTGGCCGGAGCGGGAACTGGTCGACGTACCGGCCGAGCGGGTCTGGTACGAGCCGGCCCGCCCGCTGCGCACCGAGGCCCCCGGCGGGCAGGACGGCCGCCCCCTGGACCTCGCCGACGTGCACGGCCGCCGGGCCGTGGAGACCCGGCACGCCGGCCGGGTGGCCGTACGCGAGGAGAACGCGGCCGCCGCGCTGGAGGTCATGAGCCGCTTCGCGATCGACCCGCGCCTACTGCCGTACCTTCCGCCGACCATGGCCCCCACGGCCACCTCGCACCTGGACGGCTACCTGGAGCACCCGGCCGAGGCGTTCGCCCAGTACAGGGAGGACGGGGTGGAGCGCGTCGTGTGCGAGGAGAAGCACATGGGCTCGCGCGCGGTCGCCCTGGTCTGCCGGGACGCGGACGCGGCCGCCGAGCACTTCGGTGTCGAGGACGGCTCGGCCGGATCGCTCTGCACCCGCACCGGCCGCCCGTTCTTCGACGACACCGCGGTCACCGAGGAGATCCTCGGCCGGCTGCGCACGGCGATCACCGACGCCGGGCTGTGGGACACCCTCGGGACCGCATGGCTGCTGGTGGACGCGGAGGTGATGCCGTGGTCGCTGAAGGCGTCCGGGCTGCTGCGCTCCCAGTACGCCGCCGTGGGCGCCGCCAGTGGCGCGGTGTTCCCGGGCGCGCTGGCGGCCCTGGAGAGCGCCGCCGCCCGGGGCGTCGAGGTGGGGGGCCTGCTGGAGCGCCAGCGCGAACGGGCCGACGCGGCCGAAGCGTTCACGCGGGCGTACCGCCGTTACTGCTGGACCACCGACCGGCTGGACGGCGTACGCCTGGCCCCCTTCCAGATCCTCGCGGTCCAGGGCCGCAGCCTCGCGGGGCTGCCGCACGACGAGCAGCTCGCCCTGCTGGACCGCATGATCGAGCACGACGCCACGGGCCTGCTGCAGACCACCCGGCGCCTGTACGTCGACCCCGCCGACCCCGAGTCGGTACGGGCGGGCGTGGACTGGTGGCTGGAGATGACCGGGCGCGGCGGCGAGGGCATGGTCGTCAAGCCGGTCGAGGCCCTGGCCCGCGACCGGCAGGGCCGCCTGGTGCAGCCCGGCATCAAGTGCCGGGGCCGCGAGTACCTGCGGATCATCTACGGCCCCGAGTACACGCGCCCCGACAACCTGGCCCGGCTGCGCGGCCGCTCACTCGGCCACAAGCGGTCCCTGGCGATCCGCGAGTACGCCCTCGGCCTGGAGGCCCTGGACCGCCTCGCCGACGGCGAACCCCTGTGGCGGGTCCACGAGGCCGTCTTCGGCGTCCTGGCCCTGGAGTCGGAGCCCGTCGACCCGCGGCTGTAGCGGACGGACGCGTACGGCGACCTTGCCGGCCCGGGCGGATCTCCCCGCCCGGGCCGCCCCGGCTGGCCGGGCCGGCCGGTTGGAGGGTCCCGGCTGCCCCGACCCTCCGGCCGGGCCGTCCCGGCTGCCCCGACCGGCCGGCCCGAGGCCGATGTCCGACCCGTCCGCGGAGGGGTGAATCTCCCCTCGGGTGGTCAGGATGGAGTCATGACCTACCACGTCGACTCCGAGGCCGGACGGCTGCGCCGTGTCATCCTGCACCGGCCCGATCTCGAGCTCAAAAGGCTCACCCCCAGCAACAAGGACGCCCTGCTGTTCGACGACGTGCTCTGGGTGCGCCGGGCGCGCGCCGAGCACGACGGGTTCGCCGACGTCCTGCGCGACCGGGGGGTCGCCGTCCACCTCTTCGGTGACCTGCTCGCCTCCACGCTGGACGTCCCGGCGGCCCGCTCGCTCGTCCTGGACCGTGTCTTCGACGAGAAGGAGTACGGCCCGCTGGCCACCGACCACCTGCGCGCGGCCTTCGAGACACTGCCGTCGGCCGAACTGACCGAGGCGCTGGTCGGCGGGATGACCAAGCGGGAGTTCCTGGACGTCCACCCGGAACCGACGTCCGTGCGCTTCCACGCCATGGAACTCGACGACTTCCTGCTCCGCCCGCTGCCCAACCATCTCTTCACCCGCGACACCTCCGCCTGGATCTACGACGGTGTCTCCATCAACGCCATGCGGTGGCCCGCCCGGCAGCGCGAGACCGTGCACTTCGAGGCGATCTACCGGCACCACCCGCTGTTCCGCGACGAGGGCTTCCACCTCTGGTCCGAGGGACAGGCCGACTACCCGTCCACCATCGAGGGCGGGGACGTCCTGGTCATCGGCAACGGCGCGGTACTGATCGGCATGAGCGAGCGGACCACCCCGCAGGCCGTGGAGATGCTCGCGCACAAGTTGTTCGCCGCCGGGTCCGCCGAGACCATCGTGGCCCTCGACATGCCGAAGAGGCGTGCCGTGATGCACCTGGACACGGTGATGACGATGGTCGACGGCGACACCTTCACCCAGTACGCGGGCCTCGGCATGCTCCGTTCGTACACCATCGAACCCGGCTCGGGGGACAAGGAACTGAAGGTCACCGACCATCCGCCGGAGCACATGCACCGCGCGATCGCCGCCGCGCTGGGGCTCAGCGAGATCCGGGTGCTGACCGCGACCCAGGACGTCCACGCCGCCGAGCGCGAGCAGTGGGACGACGGCTGCAACGTCCTGGCCGTCGAGCCGGGCGTCGTCGTCGCCTACGAGCGGAACGCCACCACCAACACGCATCTGCGCAAGCAGGGCATCGAGGTGATCGAGATCCCCGGCAGCGAGCTGGGCCGGGGCAGGGGCGGACCGCGCTGCATGAGTTGCCCGGTCGAGAGGGACGCGGTCTAGAGGGCCGCGGTCTAGAGCGAGGCCGTGGCCGGGCGTACGCGCGCGCCCGTCTCCTCACCGCCACCACCAGCTTGCATAGAAATTCTGATACTCGTATACAGTTACATTCGTCCCTGTACCTGCACCTCTGGAGCGCCCCATGGCGACAGTCCCGACCGCCCTCGCCGGCCGCCACTTCCTCAAGGAGGTGGACTTCACCGCGCAGGAGTTCCTCGGCCTGCTCGACCTGGCCGCGGAGCTGAAGGCCGCCAAGAAGGCCGGTACCGAGACCCGGTACCTCCAGGGCAGGAACATCGCGCTGATCTTCGAGAAGCCCTCGACGCGCACCCGCTGCTCCTTCGAGGTCGCCGCCGCCGACCAGGGCGCCTCCACGACGTACATCGACCCGAGCGGCTCGCACATCGGGAAGAAGGAGTCCGCGAAGGACACCGCGCGGGTGCTCGGCCGGATGTTCGACGCGATCGAGTTCCGGGGCGACTCCCAGGCCACCGTCGAGACCCTCGCCGAGTACGCGGGAGTGCCCGTCTACAACGGTCTGACCGACGACTGGCACCCCACCCAGATGCTCGCCGACGTGCTCACCATGACCGAGCACAGCGCCAAGCCGGTCACGGAGATCTCCTTCGCCTATCTCGGCGACGCCCGCTTCAACATGGGCAACTCCTACCTCGTCACCGCGGCCCTGCTGGGCATGGACGTCCGTATCGTCGCCCCGAAGACGTACTGGCCCGCCCAGGAGGTCGTCGACCGGGCGCGCGCGCTCGCGGAGTCCAGTGGGGCCCGCATCACGCTCACCGAGGAGATCGCCGAGGGGGTCGCGGGCGCGGACTTCGTCGTCACCGACGTCTGGGTCTCGATGGGGGAGCCCCAGGAGGCCTGGGACGAGCGGATCGCCGCCCTCGCGCCGTACGCGGTGACCATGGACGTGCTGCGGGCCACCGGCAACCCGGACGTCCGCTTCCTGCACTGCCTGCCGGCCTTCCACGACCTGGGGACGCAGGTCGGCCGTGAGGTGTACGAGAAGCACGGACTGGAGTCGCTGGAGGTGACCGACGAGGTGTTCGAGTCGGCCCACTCGGTCGTCTTCGACGAGGCGGAGAACCGGATGCACACGATCAAGGCGGTCCTCGTGGCGACCCTGGCCTGAGCCGGCGGAGGAGGCCCCGGCCGGTCCGCTCAGCCGGGGCGGCGCTGGCGCGGCACCGCCGGCAACCGGAACCACACGGCTTTGCCGGACTCGGTCGGGCGGTGCCCGCACGACGAACTCAGGGTGCGGATCAGCAGCAGCCCGCGCCCGTGCTCCTGCCAGGGGTCCGGCTCGCCGCGGGTCGGGCGGGTCAGATCGCCGGGCGGCTTCGGATCGGCGTCGTGCACCTCGACCTGGCACCCGGTGGGCAGCAGCTCCACCACCAGCTCGATGGGCTTGCCCCCGGAGGTGTGCTCCACGGCGTTGGCCACCAGCTCGGCGGTGAGCAGCTCCGCCGTGTCACAGTCCGCGGCGTGCTGCCGCTCGGCCAGCGCGGTACGGACCAGCGCACGGGCGACGGGCACGGCCGCGGTGGTGTGCGGCAGTGCGACGCGCCAGGAGGCGGAGGTCGAGGGTTCGTACACGCTGGATCCGATCATGGAGAGCAGGCAGGCGTTCCTACTTTCAATTACTCAATGGTACGGCGTCACGCCCATGGGGTGTCGCCGATCCGTGACGGACGTCACGAAATCGGGGGCTGCGCTCGTCAGGGCCTCCCGGCCCGCCGGACAGACCCCGGAGCCCATCGCATCGATCATGCCCAGGTCGCCTGTAGCGCAATCACGACGGTGGTCACGGATGAGTGATGGCGGCAGCGGAAGGAAGCTTCGCGAGCCGCGAGCCGCGAGCCGCGGGTCACGCGACACGTGTCACGTGGCACGTGTCACAGGCCGGCGAAGACCGCCCCCGCGTCCCGCAGGCGTGTGTGCAGGCCGCGGAAGACGTTCGCCGAGCGGATTCCCGGCCAGCCCTCGGGGAGTAGCCCAGGAGGCAGCCCGGGGTCGGTGTAGGGGAGGTGGCGCCAGGAGTCGAGGGCGAGGAGGTAGTCGCAGTACGCCTCCTCGGGCGGGGTGTCCTCACGCTGCCGCCAGGCGTCCAGCACGTGCGCGTGACGCTCCAGGAACGCCTCGTGCTCCTCGGCGATCCCGGCCAGGTCCCACCAGCGGGCGACCACCTCGGCGGTGGGCGTGAACCCGAGGTGCTCGCCGCGGAAGAGATCGACGTAACCGTCCAGCCCCAGCCGTTCCAGGGTGTGCCTGGTCTCCTCGTACAGCCGGGCCGGCGCGATCCACACACCTGGGGCGGCGGTGCCGAAGCCGAGGCCGGACAGGCGGGAACGCAGGATGTGGCGCTTCTGCCGCTCGGACTCCGGCACGGAGAACACGGCGAGCACCCAGCCCTCGTCCCCGGGGCTCGCGGCGGCGTGGACGCGGCGGTCGCTGTCGTCCAGCAACCGCCGGGCGTCCGGCGACAGTTCGTAGCCGGCCGTGCCCTGGGCGGTGCGGGCCGGCAGGAGCAGCCCGCGCCGCTTGAGCCGGGACACCGAGGAACGCACGGCGGGAGCGTCGACGCCGACCGCGGCCAGCAGCCGGATCAGCTCGGCGACGGGCACGGGGCCCGGCACGAAGCGGCCGTATGCGCCGTAGAGCGTGACGATGAGAGACCGTGGGGCAGGCTGGTCGGACACGTTGATCATCTTAGGTCGTGCCGATCGGCGCCCTCCCCCCGGGCATCGGCATCACGCCTGGTCATCTCCCGTACCGGACAAGGAGGTTCCGGTACGGGGGAGACGGGCCGGTGAGACGTCCGGGGCGCAGGCCGGTCGCGTAGGACAGGTTGGAGGTGGCGGGTGTGCCGCGCGGTCTTCGGCACGTACCGCTGCCTGGACGCCTCCGGGCCGGTCCTCGTCGGCTCCTCCGTCCACCGGGGTGCCGCCCGCACGCGGTACGGCGTCGGCGGCACCCCGGCGGTGTGCGACGGCGAGACCCACAGCTGGGAGAACACCGGAAGGGCCCCCTCCGACGCCCTGGAGGCCGGTGCCGCCGACATCGAGGCCACCCTCACCGAACTGCGTTCGGTCGACGGCCTTCTGCTGACCGCGCTCCACGCGGTCCACCGGCAGGAGGTCACCCTGGTCCGCAGCTGAACGAGGGGCGCCCGCCCGCCTGCCGTTCGGCCGGCCCGGACCGGACCGGCCTGTCCGCCGGTCCCCGGATCAGAGCTGCTCGGCCGGCCAGGCCAGCAGACGGGCGCCGATGACCGCGGTCTGGAGCATGTAACGGTGGTCGGGGTCGGCCGGGTTGGCGCCGGTGAGCTTGTGGATGCGTTCCAGACGGTACGTCAGGGCACGCACGCTCAGTGAGAGCCGGCGGGCCGCCTCCGCCGCCACGCAGCCCGATTCGAAGTACGCGGTGAGCGTGTCGAGGAGCGGCTCGGCGCCGCCCCGGGCCGTGGTGAGCGGACCGAGGGTGTTGTGGACCAGGTCGGCCATGGCCTGGCGGTCGCGGGCGAGGACGGGGTAGACGAGCAGCTCGGCGGCGCGCAGCACCGGCTCGTCCAGCCCCAGCCGTTCGGCTATCTCCAGCGTGCTCAGAGCCTCTTCGTACGACTGGACGACCCCGCCGGGTCCGGACTGTGGGCGGCCGATGGCGACCTGGCCGCCGTCGGTGGCGGCGTGCGCCTGTTTGGCGAAGTACGTGAGCACCTCGCCCTGGTGTCCCGGCGCGACGCACAGCAGCCGCCCGTCCTTGGTGGTGAGCAGGATGCTGCGGTCGCCGAACCGGGAGATGAGGGCCTGCTCCACCTGTCGCGGCACGGCGTCCCCCTCGTCGTAGGCGACGGGGCCCCGGGCGACGGCGACCGCGTGCTCATGGGAGAGCCGCAGGCCGAAGCGTTCGGCGCGCTCGGCGAGCCGGCCGAGGTCGCTGCGGCCGTAGAGGAGGTCGTCGATGAACTCCCGCCGGGCCGCCTCCTCCTGCCGGACAGCCAGCCGCTGCGCCCGCTCGTAGCCCTCGGCGAACGCGTCCACCGCCTGCTGTACGGCGGCGAGCGCCTCCTCGGCCGAGTCGTCCTGGCCGCGCGGCCAGGCGTCACGCGCGGCGATCAGGTGGGTGCGGACCAGGGCGCGCAGTCCGAAGCCCGCCTCCGCGGCCCGTTCTCCCAGGTTCCGGCGGGAGGCCAGTTCGTCGCGGGACAGGCGCCGGCCCGTGGCCGCGACCTCCTCCAGGATCCGGGCATAACCTTCGAGATACTCCTTGGAAAACTCCCGCTCCACCACGCCGCTCCCCGAATCCTGACGCATCCTTGATGCACTCTTGACGCCGTCCTGACGCGCGATTTGATCCACACCCGGCATGCAGACCCTAGTGAACATTGCCGGAACCCGGCAATGCGGGGGCGGTAGTCGGCCGGGCATCATGGTCCGCGGGGAGCGCCGCGGACGGTTCCGATGCCTGGCACCGGCAGGTGCGGGGCACCGGAACCGTCGAGGGCCGGTGCGGTCGTCGGCGCAAGCCGTCGGAAGGACGCGGAACGCGGGACGCGGGGATCGGGAAAGGGGTGGCCGGGGATGTACATGATCGCGGAGGCCGCCACGGGTCTGCCCACGCTTCTGCTCACCGCCGCCCTCGTCGTGGCGGCCGGCTTCTGGCTGCTGGTGGCCGTCGGTGTCACCACACCGCAGGCCTTCGACTCGGACGCGGATCTGGACGCCTGGGGAATGGGCGGGGTGCCGGTAGCCCTCGCGCTCTCCCTGCTGACCCTGTTCGCCTGGCTGCTCGCCACCGGTGTGACCGTGCTGCTCGACGCGTACGTCCCCCGCGGGCCCGGCGCCGGACTGCTGCGCCTGCCGGCCCTGGTCGGAGCCCTGCTCGCGGCCTGGCGGCTCACCCGCTTCTTCGTGCGTCCGCTGCACCGCCTGTTGCCCGACGAACCCGGGCCGTCCCGGTAGTTCCGCGGGTCAGGCGGGAACCGGGGCGGTTCACCCGGCGTGTCTCGTGGCGGAGCCGGCGCGCGGCTCCCGTGCGGGCCACGCGTGCCGCACCACCGAACCACCGCCACACAGCCATCACTTCGTAGGCCACGTCACCACCACGTCACCACCACGCCGCCACCGAGCCGTCCGGGCCGAGCGGCGTGGGGGCGGCCCCGCCCGCCCCACGTTCCGGCGCCCGGCGCCGACCTGTCACTTCCGTCCGTCACCCAGTTCCGAAGGACGTATCCCATGGATGCTGCCACCGTGGGCATCGCCGTGCTCGTCGGCGTCTGCCTTCTCCTCGCACTCGTCGTGCTGTTCATCATGTCCAAGCTGTTCCGCAAGGTGGAACAGGGCAAGGCGCTCATCGTCTCCAAGGTCCGCAAGGTCGACGTGACCTTCACCGGTCAGGTCGTGCTGCCGGTGCTGCACAAGGCCGAGGTGATGGACATCTCGGTGAAGACCATCGAGATCACCCGGGCCGGCAAGGAAGGCCTGATCTGCCAGGACAACATCCGCGCGGATATCCGCATCACCTTCTTCGTCAAGGTCAACAAGACCGTGGAAGACGTCATCAAGGTGGCGCAGGCCGTCGGCACCGCGCGGGCCAGCGACCGGAACACGCTGCAGGAGCTGTTCCACGCGAAGTTCTCCGAGGCGCTGAAGACCGTCGGCAAGCAGCTGGACTTCACCGACCTGTACACCAAGCGCGAGGAACTGCGGTACCGGATCATCGAGGTCATCGGTATCGACCTGAACGGCTACCACCTCGAGGACGCGGCGATCGACTTCCTGGAGCAGACGCCGCTCGCCCAGCTCGACCCGGGCAACGTCCTCGACGCGCAGGGCATCCGCAAGATCACCGAGCTGACGGCCGTGGAGCACGTCCGCACCAACGAGGCCCAGCGCAGTGAGGAGAAGGAGATCACCCGGCAGAACGTCGACGCGCGCGAGGCGATCCTCGAGCTGGAGCGCCGGCAGACCGACGCCGAGATCAAGCAGCGCCGGGAGATAGAGACCGTACGGGCCCGCGAGGAGGCCGAGACGGCCCGGGTGATGGAGGAGGAGCGGCTGCGTGCGCAGAGCGCCTTCCTGCGCACCGAGGAACAGCTCGGAGTGCAGCGCGAGAACCAGGCCCGTGAGGTCGCCGTCGCCGCCAAGAACCGCGAGCGGGTCATCGCCGTGGAGAGCGAGCGCATCGAGAAGGACCGGATGCTCGAGGTCATCGCCCGCGAGCGGGAGACCGAGCTGACCCGGATCGCCGCCGACAAGGAGGTCGAGGCGGAGAAGCGCGACATCGCCGAGGTCGTCCGGGAGCGGGTCGCGGTGGACCGCACGGTCGCCGAGCAGGAGGAGTCGATCAAGAGGCTGCGGGCCGTGGAGGAGGCGGAGCGGGAGCGGCAGGCCGTCATCATCGCCGCCGAGGCCGAGGCGCAGGAGAAGCTGGTCAAGGACATCAAGGCCGCGGAGGCCGCCGAGGTGTCCGCCACGCACCGTGCCGCCGAGGAACTGACCCTGGCGGAGGCCCGGCTGAAGACCGCCGAGCTCGACGCCCAGGCCAAGCTGCGGATGGCCGAGGGCATCCAGGCCGAGGCCGCCGCCGAGGGCCTCGCCGCCGTGCAGGTCCGTGACAAGGAGGCCGAGGTCATCGAGAAGGCCGGCCGTGCCGAGGCCGAGGTGGCCGAGGCCCGGATGCGTGCCGAGGCCGAGGGTGCGCGGGCCAAGGCGCTCGCCGACGCGGAGGGCATCAGCGGCAGGCTCAGGGCGGAGGCCGCCGGTCTCACCGAGAAGGCGGCGGCGATGGCCGCGCTGGACGAGGCGTCCCGCGGGCACGAGGAGTACCGGCTGCGTCTGGAGGCGGAGAAGGACGTACGGCTCGCCGGGCTCGAGGTGCAGCGGCAGGTCGCCGAGGCGCAGGCCACGGTGCTCGCGACCGGTCTGGAGAGCGCCGACATCAGCATCGTCGGCGGGGAGTCCGTGTTCTTCGACCGGCTGATGTCGTCGATCTCGCTCGGCAAGAGCGTCGACGGGTTCGTCCAGCACTCCGGTACCGCCCAGGCCCTCGCCGGGCCGTGGCTGGACGGTTCGGGGAGCTTCACCGACGACCTGAGCCGCATCCTGGGCTCCGTGTCGAGCGCCGACGTGCAGCACCTGACGGTGTCCGCGCTGCTCATGAAGCTGATGAAGTCGGGCGGCGAGAACACCGGTCAGATCAAGCAACTGATCGAAAAAGCTGGGGAGTTGGGCCTCGCTGACACACCGCTGGCCGTGTTGAACGGCCACGCCAGGGCCTGATCACCCCCCCGGTCGGGGAGCCGCCGCACAGGGGACGGCGGCTCCCCGGCCACTCCCGTTCGAGAGGCAGCCATGACCACCGGCACCCACGAGACGCCCGGCACGGGCACCCACGAGACGCCCGGCACGGGCACCCACCAGGAGTCCGCCGCGGGCGCGCACGACCCGGCAGGCGCGGGCGCAGGCACCGGCGTCCACGAGACGGTCGACGGCGGCGCCTACCAGGTGCTGCGCGACCGCCTGACCGCGCGGGCCGCCGAACTCGCGCGGCGCACCGAGGCGTTGAACCGGCTCCGGATCGACACCTTCGGCTCCGCCGAGCTGCGCCTCACCGGCACCGAACGGCTGCGCACCGACCGCGCCAGCGTGCCCCGCGACATCGTCGCCGTGGGCGACGTGCTCCTCTTCGGCTACGGTGCCCAGCCCCGCCCGGAGACGGACACCGCCGTCGGCGACGTCCTCGCCGCCCACGACCGCGACCTGAACCGGCTGCCCGACGACGCCGTGCCCGGACTCCTCGACGACCCCGCCTTCGTACGGGAGTTCGCCGCCCTGCACCGCTACTACCGCCAGGCCCGCCTGCTGCGGCTGCGCCGCGTCGACGGCAGGCTCCTCGCCGTGTTCCAGACCGGCGAGAAGGCCGGCGACATCCGCGTCCTGCGCTGGTCGGTCTCCGAGGACGGCCAGGCGGTCTTCCTCGACGCGCGCGGTGACCGCGACCACGCGCGCACCCCGGCCCCGGACATCGAATGGACCCGCACCACCCGCGAGGACCACGTCCTCGGCCGGCACCCGCACGTCTCCGTCCAGGGCGAGGTCTTCGTCGACACCCTCGGCGGCACCCTCACCGTCAGGACGGACAGCGACACCGAAACCCCCGACGGCATCCACACCGAACCGGTCGACGAGCCGCTCCAGGCCCTCGCCGACGCCGAGATCTCCTACGCCCGCGTCGGCGCCCTGATCCTGCTGCGCGTCCTGCCCTACAAGGAGACCGCGCACCGCCACCTCGTCTTCGACACCCTCACCCGTACCGTCGTCCGCCTCGACGGCATCGGACAGGGCTGCCGGCGCCTGCCCGAGGACCAGGGCATCGTCTTCCCCGGCGGCTACTGCCTGGCCGCCGGCACCCACAAGACGTACGGACTCGACACGACCGGCATGGAGTTCGAGCGCGAGGTGCGCTCGCCCAACGGCGAGGACGTGCTGTACGCCTTCCACGCACCCGGCCGGGGCCGCGCCCTGCTCCTGTCGTACAACGTGATCCGCAAGGAGGTCGCCGCACCGCTGAGCTGCCACGGCTGGGCGCTGTCCGACGACGGCGCGCTGACCCTGCTGCGGCCCGACGGCGACGAACCCGCCCGCGTCCACCCGCTCCAGCTCTGGCACTCGCCCTACGTCTCCGACACCCACGCCGCGGGCCGGCCCGTCGGCGACGGACCCCTCGACCGGGTCGGCAACGCCGACCTCGTCCGCGGCATCTCCGACTGCCTCTCCCTGGTCCGCTCCGTCACCGAGACCACCCCGACGACCGAGGTGTACGAGGCCCTGGCCGCCGCCTGCGTCCGCACGGCCGACGCCCACCACTGGCTCGGCGACCCCGAACTCGGCGACCTGCGCGGACCGTTGGAGGAGGTGCGCACCACCGCCGAACAGGTCCTGGCCGAGTTCGAGACCGTACGCGACCTCGGCCGCCGCGCCGCCGCCGCGCTCGACGAGGCGGCCGCCCGCATCGGCTCCGTGGTGCGCCGGCTGCGCGGCGAGCAGCCCCGCGAGGCCGCCGCCTGGGTCGCGGGCCTGACCGAACTGCGCCACGCCCAGGGCCATCTGCTGACCCTGAAGGAGATGCGGTACGCCGACCACGCCCGCATCGACGAACTCGCCGACGAGGCCGGACACGACCTCGACTCCTTCGGCCGGCGCGCGGTCACCCACCTCGCCCACGAGGACGCCTTCGCCGCCCACCACGCCGACGTCGAACGTCTCGTCGCCGACGCCGAGCAGATCGGCACCGCCGCCGAGGCCGTCCCCGTCGCCGGCCGCCTGGACGAACTCTCCGACGGGCTGAGGACGGTGACCGAAGTCGTCGCCGGACTCGACATCGGCGACGCGACCGTCCGCACCGCCGTACTGGAACGCGTCGCCGAAGCCCTCGGCGGCGTCAACCGCGCCCGCGCCACCCTCGACGCCCGCCGCCGCGGCCTGCGCGACCGGGAGGCCCGTGCCGGATTCGCCGCCGAACTCGCCCTGCTCGGACAGACCGTGACCGGCGCCCTCGCGGCCGCCGCCGACCCCGAGTCCTGCGACGAACAACTGACCCGCGTCCTCGCCCAGCTGGAGACCCTGGAGTCCCGCTTCGCCGAGTTCGACGACGTGCTCGGCGAACTCGCCGGCCAACGCACCGAGATCTACGAGGCGTTCGCCGCACGCAAACAGAGCCTCACCGACGCCCGCGCCCGCCGCGCCGAACAGCTCGCCTCCGCCGCCGAACGCGTCCTGGAGACCATCGCCCGCCGCTCCGCCGCCCTCGCCGACACCGACGAGGTCAGCACCTACTTCGCCTCCGACCCGCTGGTCGCCAAGGTCCGCCGCACCGCCGGTGAACTGCGCGACCTCGGCGACCGGGTCCGGGCCGAGGAACTCGACGGCCGCCTGCGCTCCGCCCGGCAGGAAGCCGCCCGCGCCCTGCGCGACCGCACCGACCTCTACGCCGACGGCGGCCGCGCCATCCGCCTGGGCAGCCACCGCTTCGCCGTCACCACCCAGCCCCTCGACCTCACCCTCGTCCCGCACGGCGACGGCCTCGCCTTCGCCCTCACCGGCACCGACTACCGAGCCCCCGTCACCGACCCCGCCCTCGCCGAAGGCCGCCGCTACTGGAACCGGCACCTGCCGTCCGAGTCGTCCGAGGTCTACCGCGCCGAACACCTCGCCGCCCGCCTGCTGCACGACCGCGGCCCCGACGCCCTGCACGCCGCCGACGACCTCGCCGCCCTCGTACGCCGGGCCGCCGAGGAGGCCTACGACGAGGGATACGAGCGCGGCGTCCACGACCACGACGCCACCGCCCTCCTCACCGCCCTCCTGCCCCTGCACGAAGGGGCCGGACTCCTGCGCCACGAACCCGCGGCCCGCGCCCTCGCCCTGCTCCACTGGACCCACGGCACCACCGCCGAGGAACGCGCCGACCTCACCCGCCGCGCCCGCTCCCTCGCCCGCGTCCGCGACGCCTTCGGCCCACCCCCGGCACTCGCCGAACTGCACGCCGAACTCGCCCGCACGATCGTCGACCGGTACCCCGACGCGACCACCCGCCCGGAAGCCTGCGCCGCCTACCTCTTCGACGAACTCACCACCGGACCCGAGGGGTTCGTCATCAGCGCGCAGACCCGCACCCTGCTCGACAAGTTCCGCCGCACCGTCGCGACCGAGGCCTACGACGAGGACCTGCCCGCCCTCGCCGATCTCACCGCCCGCCGCCAGCTCGTCGTGGCCTGGCTGTCCGCGTACGCCGCCGCCACCGGCACCCACCTCACCCCCGGCGACCTCGCCGAGGCCGTCGCCGCCGAACTCTGCCCGGAGGCGCCTCGCCACGAGTCCGATGCGCCCCTCACCGTCACCGTGGAGGGCCTGCTCGGCACCCACCCCCGCATCACCGACCGGCGTCTCACCTTCCGCCTGGACGAATTCCTCGCCCGCACCGCGGAGTTCAGGGACCACGACACCCCCGCCTTCCGCGCCTTCCAGCGCCGCCGCACCGCCCTGGTCACCGCCGAACGCACCCGGCTGCGCCTGGACGACCACCGCCCGCGCGTGATGTCGACGTTCGTCCGCAACCGCCTCGTCGACGAGGTCTACCTCCCGCTCATCGGCGACAGCCTCGCCAAACAGCTCGGCACCACCGGCGAGTCGGGGCGCACCGGCACCGGTGGCCTGCTGCTCCTCGTCTCCCCGCCCGGCTACGGCAAGACCACCCTCATGGAATACGTCGCCGACCGGCTGGGCCTCGTCCTGGTGAAGATCAGCGGCCCGGCGCTCGGCCACACGGTCACCTCCCTCGACCCGGCCGAGGCACCGAACGCCACCGCCCGCCAGGAGATCGAGAAGATCAACTTCGCGCTGGCCGCCGGCAACAACACCCTCCTCCACCTCGACGACATCCAGCACACCTCGCCCGAACTCCTCCAGAAGTTCATCCCGCTCTGCGACGCCACCCGCCGCGTCGAGGGCGTGTGGGAGGGCGAGCCGCGCACCTACGACCTGCGGGGCAAGCGCTTCGCCGTCTGCATGGCCGGCAACCCCTACACCGAGTCCGGCGACCTCTTCCGGGTGCCCGACATGCTGGCCAACCGTGCCGACGTGTGGAACCTCGGCGACGTCCTCACCGGCAAGGACGACGCCTTCGCCGCCAGCTTCACCGAGAACGCGCTCACTGCCAACACGGTCCTCGCCCCGCTCGCCGGCCGCGACCGCGGCGACCTCGACCTGCTGATCCGCCTCGCCGAGGGCGACCCCACGGCCCACGCCGACCGGCTCACCCACCCGTACGCGCCCACCGAACTGGACCGCGTCCTCACCGTGCTGCGCCATCTGCTCACCGCCCGCCGCACGGTCCTCGCGGTGAACAAGGCCTACATCGCCTCCGCCGCCCAGTCCGACGACGCCCGCAGCGAGCCGCCGTTCCGACTCCAGGGCTCCTACCGCAACATGAACAAGATCGCCCAGCGGATCCAGCCGGTCATGAACGACGCCGAACTCTCCGCCGTCATCGACGACCACTACGCGGCCGAGGCGCAGACCCTCACCACCGGCGCCGAGGCGAACCTGCTCAAGCTCGCCGAACTGCGCGGCACGCTCACCGCCGCGCAGGCCGACCGCTGGGCCGAGGTCAAGGCCGCCCACGTGCGCACCCACGCCCTCGGAGGCCCCGACGACGACGCCCTCACCCGCGCGGTCGCCGCCCTCGCCCTCCTCGGCGAGCGCATCGCCGCCGTCGAGTCGGCCATCACCCGCGCCGCCGGCCCCCGCCGGCTCGTGGCCAACCCGGTGGCCCGCGATGGGGCCTGCGGGGACGTCCACACGGGTGGCGCGTACTCGTCCTGATGCACGACGCGGCCCGGCCCTGAGGGGCCCCGAAGACCCCGGACAGGGACCCCATAAGGTTGTCCTGCAAGGAATCGAGGGAAGCAGCAAGTGGCACGTCCAAGCCCGTACTCGCCGCGGACTTCAGGATCGCGTTCGCCCGCCGAAGTTCCTTCGCCTCGCGCTTCAGCTCCGCGAGCCGGGCCGCGTCCGCGCTCGCCGTGGTGCCGGACACGCCGGCCTCCTCGCCCCCGGCACGCGCGACCCAGGTCCGCAGGGCTTCGGGACGCACATCGAGCAGGTCGGCGATCCGCTTGACCGCCCCAGTCCGCGCGGCGGGCTCCTTCCGGGCCTCGACCGCCATCCGCGTCGCACGCTCACGCGGTTCGTCGGAGTACTGACGGGGAGCAGCCACGATCGGCACCCTTTCGGGTCTTCGATGTCTCCATCAAACCCGGGGCGGTTCATGGGGGAACGGACCATGTTCGCGATGCCCAGGCGCTCGTGTGCGATCACGTCGTAGTCGCGGACCATCGCGAGCGCGGTCTGGTGGGCGTGGTCGGTGCGCCGGCGGCGTACTTTGCGGTGCAGCCCGGCGACTTTCTCGACCGCGTCGCCGCCGTCGGGTCGGCCCTCACCCGCGCCGCCCGCCGGTTTTTGGCGGATGGAGCACGTCACAGGCCGGTCGAGGCCACTGCCGCCAGTTCCTCCGGGGTGAGGGGGACGGTGGCCATGTCGGCCGACAGTCCCCACGCACGCAGCAGGCGCGCGGCCGCGATGCCCCATGGAAGCCGTAGGCCGGCCGCCTGAAGGAGCTCGCTGCGGGCCAGCATCCCGGCGACCGGCCCGGTATGCACCCCGGACGGCGTGAGCAGCGCGGCGTCGTCCGCCCAGCGCAGGGCGAGGTCCACGTCGTGGGTGGCCATGACGACCGTGGTGCCCCGCTCGCGCAGCCCGGCGAGGGTGGCGAGCAGCCGTTCCTGACCGTCCGGGTCGAGGCCCGCGGTCGGCTCGTCCAGGATCAGGACGCGCGGCCGCATCGCCACCGCTCCCGCGATCGCGGTCCGCTTGCGCTGCCCGTAGGACAGCAGATGCGTGGGCCGTTCGGCGAGGGCGGTGATGTCGAGCGCGGCCAGCGCCTCCGCCACCCGCGCCCGTACCTCCGTGTCGGACAGCCCGAGGTTCAGCGGCCCGAACGACACGTCCTGGCCCACGGACGCCGCGAACAACTGGTCGTCCGGGTCCTGCACCACCAGCTGCACCGTCGTCCGCAGCCGGGTCAGCCCCTTGCGGTCGTAGCGGACCGGCCGGCCCGCCACGGTCAACTCGCCCCCGCTCGGCCGTAGTCCACCGCTCAGCAGCCGCATCAGCGTGGTCTTGCCGCTGCCGTTGCGGCCCAGCAACGCGAGCGCGCGTCCCTCCCGCACCTCGAAGTCGAGGCCGGTGAGCACGGCCGGGCCGTCCTCGTAGGCGAAGGACGCGTCCCGCAGGGCGACCAGGGCGGATTCGTTCGGCGCGGACCCGTTCACGACAGAGGCCTTTCCAGGACGAGGGCGACGGCGGCCAACGCCGCGAGAAGCAACAGGCTCACGGCCGTGAACCGTACGGAGACACGCGCCTCGGGCACCAGGACGCGCAGCGTGCCGTCGTAACCGCGCCCGGCGAGCCCCGCCTGCAGCCGCGCCGCCCGGTCGAAGGACCGGACGAACGCCGTCGCCCCGAGACCGCCCAGCGAACGCCAGGACGCCGCCCGGGTGGTGTGCCCGAGCCGGGCCGCCTGCGCCTGGCCGATCCGGCGCACCGAGTCGAGCAGCAGAAAACTCATGCGGTACATCACCAGGGCCACGTCCACCAGCGGTGCGGGCACCCCGGCCCGCACCAGACGCGGCAGCAGGTCCGACATCGGCGTGGTGAAGGCGAACAGCAGCACCCCGAGGGAAGCCGCCGAGGTACGCAGCAGCAACTCACCCGCGCGCAGCGGCCCTTCGGGTGCCGGGGAAACGAACCCGTCCGGCCCGCCCACCTGCACCAGCAGCGTGAGCGCCCCGGTGACGCAGAAGCCCAGCGGCACCCGGTAGGCACGCCACAGCCGCCGGCCCGGCACCCCCGCCGGGCCCAGCAACGCCACGAGCGCGGTCACCAGCACCAGGGCCGCGCCCGGCCAAGGAGGCAGGGAGACCGCGAGCACGGTGAGCCCCAGCCCGAGCACGGCCTTGTCCACGGGATGGCGGCGGCGCCAGCGACTGCTGTGCGCCGCCGCGTCGATCGACAGCACGCGCGATCAGGCCCGGGGACCGGGGGAGAGCGCCTCGTCGGGGCGGCCCGACTCGGCATCCGGGCTGGTGTCCGGTCCGGCATCCGGTCCGTTACCGGGCACCGGCTGCTGCCGCCGTGCCCGTTCCTCACCCTGTCGACGCCCGCGCCGCACTCCGAAGTAGTACGCCAGGACCCCCGCACCGGCGGCGGCCTGGAGGGCGAAGAGCCCCGACTCGATCTCACCGGACGGAGGTTCGTACAACGGGGAGAACCACGGCTCGTAGTCCGGTTCGAGCTCGGTGATGGCGGTCTCCGCCTCGCCGTCCGCCCCGGCGAACGGCTCCTCCTTGTGGTCGCCGAGCCCGAGCGCCAGTGGCAGCACCGCGAGCGCGGCCACGGCGAGCAGCAGCAGGGCGTTGATCTTCGCGTTCCTGGTCATCGAGCCACCGTCCCGGTACCGGTCGTCCCCGTCGTGCCCGCCGTCTGCTTCGTCTCCGGCTCTGGCTCCGTTTCCGTCGCCGTCGTTCCCGTTGCCGCTCGCTTACCGGTCAACAGCACGCCGAGACGGGTCAGTTCGCCCTTGCTGGACTGCACCAGCAGGCGCATCACCAGGACGGTCAGCAGCCCTTCGCTCACCGCGAGCGGGATCTGCGTGACGGCGAAGATGGAGCCGAACTTGCCGAGCCCGCCAAGGAACCCGCTCCCCGGGTCGGGGAAGGCGAGCGCCAGCTGCACGCTGGTGACGCAGTACGTGGACAGGTCGGCGACGAACGCGCCGCAGAACACCGCGGCCATCAGCGGCGCCCCGTACCGCCGCGCCAGCCGGTACACGCCGTACCCCGCCCACGGTCCGACGATCGCCATCGAGAAGACGTTGGCGCCCAGCGTGGTCAGCCCGCCGTGGGCCAGCAACAGGGCCTGGAACAGCAGGGTGATGGTGCCCAGCACCGCCATGATCGGCGGCCGGAACAGGATGGCGCCCAGCCCGGTACCGGTGGGGTGGGAGCAACTCCCCGTCACCGATGGAAGTTTCAGCGCGGACAGGACGAAGGTGAACGCTCCCGAGGCGCCGAGCAGCAGCGTGCTCTCGGGATGTTCCTTGACTTCACGGATGAGCGACCGGGCTCCGTGGACGACGAACGGCGCCGCCGCGGCGCCCCAGGCGACCGCGTGCACCGGTGGCAGAAAACCCTCGGCAATGTGCATGGCTCAGCAGACCCTCTCCAGCACCTCGTGGATGGTTGACGCGCCTTGGCCGGTCTCCTGGCTGACGGGTACCACCGCCCGAACTCCGCCTTCCCGGGTCCCAGGTGGACCCAGTGGCTGCCCGTCGGTCCTGTCGGGGGGACAGGACCAGGGGCCGGAGCCGGACTTCCCGATCACAGTGGCGAGGGCCGCACCGGTATCGCACCGGATTTCCCGTTCACCAAGGCGTGGTGACAGTAGACCCGGATCCGGCCTGGTGACAAGCGGGTACGGGGGGCGCGCGGACGGCGGTCCGCAGCTCATGCCCCCGCGCGCACCTGCGGCCCTGACAGCGGGTGGGCGTGGATGTGCACAGGTGGCACATCGGCCGCCCCCTCGCCGCCTGCCCGGGCGGCCACTGTTTCGTCGAGACGTCGGCATGAGGGACCGGGGCCCTGGGCAGAACCTTGCTGCAATTAGTATGCAACAACGAATTCCGGTCAGTAGAGGTGTGAGGTTCGATGACGACCCGACGAATACGGCGTACCACCGGCGCGGCCACCACGGCCGCCGCGCTCGCGGTGGTCGCCGCCTGCTCGGCACCCACCGGCGGTTCGGGCACCGCCGCGGGCGGCGGCGGGTCCGCCGAGTCCGTGGTGATCGGGGTCCCCTCCGAACCCGACACCCTGAGCCCCCTGCTCGGCTACGGCAAGGACGGCAACTCCAAGATCTTCGACGGGCTGCTCGCCCGGGACGCCGACCTGAAACTGAAGCCCGCCCTGGCGAAGGCCCTGCCCGAGATCGGCGACGACGGCCGCACCTACACCTACACCCTCCGCTCCGGCGTGACGTTCAGCGACGGCGAACCCCTCACCGCCGAGGACGTCGTCTACACGTACGAAACGGTGCTCGACGACAAGACCAACAACACCGCCAAGAGCGAACTGGACGCCGTCGAAAAGGTTCGCGCGGACGGCGACGACAAGGTCGTCTTCACCCTCAAGTACCCGTACGCGGCCTTCGCCGCCCGCACCGTCCTGCCCATCGTCCCCGAGCACATCGCCGGCGAGCAGGACCCCAACACCGGCGCCTTCAACACCGAGCCGATCGGCACCGGACCCTACGTCCTCACCGGTTGGAGCAAGGGCGAGAAGCTCACCTTCAAGGCGAACCCGGACTACTGGGGCGGCGCCCCCGAGGTGAAGAAGATCACCATGGCGGTCATCGCCGACGACGACGTCCGCGCCACCCGCCTGCGCTCCGGCGACCTCGACGGCGCGACCCTCCCGCCCAACCTCGCCGCCACCTTCGAGAACGACGACGGCCGCACGACGTACCAGGCCACCACCTACGACTTCCGCGCCGTCACCCTCCCCACCGCGAACAAGGTCACCGGCGACACCGCGATCCGCCGCGCCCTCGACCTCGCCGTGGACCGCCAGGCCATGGTCGACAAGATCCTCGACGGAGCCGGCCGCCCCGCCTACGGGCCGCTGCCCCTCGACGACCCCTGGTACACCAAGGACATCGAACGCCCCCAGGACCTCGCCGAGGCCAAGAAGGTCCTCGACCGGGACGGCTGGAAGGCCGGCAAGGACGGCATCCGTGCCAAGGGCGGTGTCCGGGCCACGTTCACCCTCTTCTACCCCTCGGGCGACAAGGTCCGCCAGGACCACGCCCTCGCCTACGCCTCCGACGCCAAGAAGGCCGGCATCGACGTCAAGGTCGAGGGTGCCACCTGGGAGGTCATCGAACCCCGGATGGGCAAGGACGCCGTACTCGCCGGCTTCGGCAGCACCGGCGACCCCGACTTCGGCCTCTACACCCTGCTGCACTCCTCCCTCGCCGGCGACGGCTTCAACAACATGCCCCGCTACGACAACCCCGCCGTCGACAAAGCCCTCGAGGCCGGCCGCCGCAGCCAGGACCCCGAGGACCGCAAGGCCGCCTACGACGACCTCCAGCGCGAGCTCGTGAAAAACCCCGGCTACACCTTCCTCACCCACATCGACCACCTCTACGTCCTCGCCGACCGCTGGGAGGGCCTGACCACCCAGGTCGAGCCGCACGAGCACGGCTTCGCCAGCGGCCCCTGGTGGAACGCCGAGGACTGGCAGCCGAAGAAGCCGAAGAAGTGACCGCCCCGCCCTGGGGAGCGATGGCCCGCCTCGTGGCACGGCGGGCCCTGCTCGCCGTACCCGTCCTCCTCGTCGTCACCTTCGGCGTGTTCGCCATCGCCGCCGCCTCCCCCTTCGACCCCGTCAAGGCCTACGCCGGCACCGCCGCCCTCGGCGCCGACCAGGAGACCCTGGACCGGCTCCGGGACAACCTCGGCGTGGACCGCCCCTTCGCCGCCCGCTGGTGGGAGTGGCTGACCTCCGCCGTCACCGGCGACCTCGGCCAGTCCAGCGTGCTGCGGCAACCGGTCGCCGACGCGATCGGCGAACGGATCGTGTGGTCCACGCTGCTGTGCGCCGTCGCGTTCGCCGTCGCCGTCCTCCTCGGCACCCTGCTCGGCGTGCTCGCCGCCCGCCGCCCCGGCTCACTCCTCGACCGTACGGTCACCTCCCTCGCGTACTCCCTGGAGGCCGCGCCGGTCTTCTGGATCGCCCTGCTCGCCGTCTGGCTCTTCGCCCTCCAACTGGACGTCCTCCCGGCCGGCGGCCTCACCGACACCGGCAGCGACCAGGTCACCGCCGGACAGGTCGCACGCCACCTGATCCTCCCCGCCGGCGTCCTCGCCGTCTCCCAACTGCCCTGGTTCACGCTGTACGTCCGTCAGGGCGTCGGCGACGCGCTCGCCGAGGACCCGGTACGCGGCGCCCGCGCCCGCGGCCTCGGCGAACGCACCGTGCTCCTCGGCCACGCCCTGCGCTCCGGACTCCTGCCCGTCCTCACCCTCATCGGCTCCCGCGTGCCCGAACTCATCACCGGCGCCCTGCTGGTGGAGACCGTCTTCAGCTGGCCGGGCATCGCCGCCGCCACCGTCGAGGCGGCAACCGCCGTCGACTTCCCGCTCCTGGCCGCGCTGACGACCCTCGCCACCGCCGCCGTCCTCGCCGGAAACCTCCTGGCGGACCTCCTGTACGGACTGACCGACCCGAGGGTGAAGCTCAGTGAGATGTGATTCCGATGGCTGACACCACAGCTGACACCACACTGGAGAAGGCGAACACGACCGGGTCCGCAGCCCCGGCCGCCGACTGGCGCTCGCGCGGTCCCGCCCGCCGTTCCACCCACACCCTGCGGCTGCGCGTCTCCGCCACCCTGGTCGCCGTCACCGCCCTCGCGGTCCTGCTCGTCCCACCGCTGGTCCAGCTCGACCAACAGGCCGTCGACCTCGCCTCGAAGCTCCTCCCACCCAGCTGGGCCCACCCCTTCGGCACCGACGACGTCGGCCGCGACCTGCTGCTGCGCTGCGTCTACGGCCTGCGGGTCTCCCTGCTGGTCGGGGTCGTGGCGGCGCTCACCGCCACCGTGATCGGCACCGCTGTCGGAGCCACCGCCGGAGCGCTCGGCGGCTGGGTCGACCGCCTCGTCATGCGCCTGGTCGACACCATCTCCTCCGTCCCGCACCTGCTGCTCGGCATCTTCATCGTGGCCATGTTCCGGCCGGGCGTCTGGCCGGTGGTGGTGTCGGTGGCCGCCACCCACTGGCTGTCCACCGCCCGGATCGTCCGCGCCGAGGTCCTCTCCCTGCGCTCCCGCCCGTACATCGACGCGGCCGTCTCCGGCGGCGCGTCCCGGTGGCGGGTGGTGCTACGGCACCTGCTGCCCGGCGTACTGCCGCAGGCGGGACTGGCCGCCGTGCTGATGATCCCGCACGCCATGTGGCACGAATCGGCGCTGTCCTTCCTCGGCCTCGGCCTCCCCACCCACACCGCCAGCCTCGGCACCCTCATCCAGGGCGCCCGCGGCACGCTCCTCGCCGGGCAATGGTGGCCGACGCTCTTCCCGGGCCTGTTCCTGATCATCCCCACCCTCGCCATCGCCGGGCTCGCCGGAGTGTGGCGGGAGCGGATCAACCCCCGCCGCCGATCGGAGCTGACGCTATGACCCAGCCCCCACCCGTGCTGTCGGTCCGCGGACTGTCGGTGCGCTTCCTGGTGCCGGACCAGGGACGCATCGCCGCCGTCACCGACGCGCACTTCGACGTGGCGCCCGGCGAATGCCTCGCCCTGATCGGCGAGAGCGGCTGCGGCAAGTCCGTCCTCGCCTCCGCCCTGCTCGGCCTGCTCCCCGCCAACGCGCAGACCGCCGGCAGCGCCCACCTCGGCGACCTCGACCTGCTGGCCGCCGACGAACGCACCCTCGCCCGCACCGTACGCGGCCGGCGCATCGGCCTCATCCCACAGAGCCCGGCCGCCCACCTCACCCCCGTCCGCACCATCCGCTCCCAGACGGAGGAGACGGTCGCCGCACTCACCGGCGTGCGCGGCCGCGCGTCCCTGCGCGCCGCCGCCGAAAAGGCCGCCGCCCGCGCCGCCTTCCCCGCGGACCACCTCGACCGCTACCCGCACGAACTCTCCGGCGGCCTCGCCCAGCGCGCCGCCACCGCCCTCGCCCTGATCGGCGACGCACCCCTGCTGCTCGCCGACGAACCCACCACCGGCCTCGACCGCGACCTGGTCGACCACACGGTCGACGAACTGCGCCGGCACGTCGACGCCGCCGGCGACCGAGCCCTCCTGATCATCACCCACGACCTGGCGGCAGCCGAACGCATCGCCGACCGGGTCGCCGTCATGTACGCGGGCCGCATCGTCGAACTCGCCGACGCCGACGCCTTCTTCGGCACCCCGGGCCCGCGCCACCCCTACAGCCGAGGCCTTCTGAACGCCCTCCCCGACCGCGCCTTCACCCCGATCCCCGGCATGCCCCCCGAACTGGGCACGCTCCCCGAAGGCTGCGCCTTCGCCCCCCGCTGCGACCGGGCCACCGCCACGTGCGCAACGCTCCCGCCCCTGACGGACACGGTCGCCTGCCACCACCCGGTCCAGGCCCAGCCCCTCGCCCCCGTCCCGGAGGACGTCCGTGCTTGAACTGCGCGCCATCACCGCCGGCTACGACCGCCGGGCCCCCGTCGTCCGGGACGCCTCCCTCACCGTCGCCCCCGGCGAGGCCGTCGGCCTGCTCGGCCCCAGCGGCTGCGGCAAGTCCACCCTGGCCCGCGTCGCCGCCCTGCTCCACCGCCCCGACGCCGGCACCCTGCTCCTGGACGGCGCCCCCGTACGCCACTGGCGCCACCGCGCCCCCCGCCCGCTCCGCACCGCCTTCGGCGTCGTCTTCCAGCAGCCCCGCCTCTCCGCCGACCCCCGCCTGACCCTCACCGACCTGATCGCCGAACCCCTGCGCGCCACGGGCCGCCGGGGCGAGGCCCCCGCCCGCGTGGCCGAACTGGCCGGCACCGTGGGCCTCACCCCCGACCTGCTCACCCGCCGCCCCCACGAGGTCAGCGACGGCCAACTCCAACGCGCCTGCCTCGCCCGCGCGTTGGTCCTGCGCCCCCGCTGGCTGATCTGCGACGAGATGACCGCGATGCTCGACGCGTCGACCACGGCCGCGCTGGTCACGGTCGTCGAGGACTACCGCACGGCAACGGGCGCGAGCCTGCTCGCCGTGGGCCACGACCGGACGCTGCTCGACCGCTGGTGCGATCGCACGGTCCACTGGGACACGGTGGCGACACCGGCGAAGAACCAAGCAGACAGGGAGAGCAGCCAGGACGGTCGGCCAACGAGCAAACGGTCTGGCCGCCCTCGGCCGCTCGAAGCGACTACTGGGCGATGAACGGGATCATGCCGGTCAATCTCAAGCCGAGGCCGCGGCAACGCAGAACTCATTGCCCTCCGGGTCGGCCATCACAATATGGCGCTCGTCACATTCCTCCAGGACGCTCCCGCCCGCCTTCACCAGCCGCTCGGACTCCGCCCTGGTCCGCGCCCACCGCTCATCGTGGCTGCCGTGTCCCGGCACCCGGACGTCGATATGGAGTCGGTTCTTCGCGGTCTTCGGCTCAGGGACCTTGAGGATGCAGAGCCGGGGCCCGACGCCGTCAGGATCGCAGAGCCACGCGCCGTCGTCCGCGGAGTCGTCCTCCGGAAGGCCGAACTGGCGAGCCACTCCTCGCGGGTTCTGAAAGGAGCGGGCGGCGGCTCGTCCACATACCCCAGGGCCGTCTTCCAGAACTCGGCGAGGAGCTTCGCGTCTGCGCAACCAAGGGTCAGATCGATTCTGGCCGCCATGGCAGGACCGTACTGCGCACCTCTGACAGTCGAGGCCGAGGCGGAGGAGGGACGGCGGCTGATACGCCGTGACCGGTCGGCCACAGCCTTGCCCAGCCGGACGTTCCCCGCCGACCGAGCCCATGCCCGCCTCCGTCGTCCCCTTCGATGTCTGTTCGGAGCCCGGCCCCACCCCCGCTGCTGACTTCGGCGCTTTGAGGTCAGGGCGGCGGCAGGCCGAGTTCGGTCTCGGCCATGAAGCCGTCGAGTGTCGCAGGCCGGTACTGCAGGCTCTTGAGCCGGTTGCGGACCAGGGTTTCCAGCCGGTCGACCGTACCGGCGGTGAGATTGGCCAGACTGCGCTTGCACTGCGACCACACGCCCTCCACCGGGTTCAACTCCGGCGCATACGCCGGCAGCAGGAAGACCGTCAGCCACGAGCGGTCCGCCACCAGGTGCCGCATCGCCTTCGAGGCATGGGTGCCCAACCGGTCCCAGACCAGGACGATCGGCGCCTTCAGCAGCCGGTGGGGCACGATCTCCCGGAGGCTCCTGACACCCATGTCTGCTGGAAGCGTGAGCATTCGGCAGGTGAATGCCACTCGCGCACTCAAATAAGCGGTATGCGGACACCGGAGGCCGAGATGCTCCCACTTTTCAGAGGGGTATGTGCCTCCCGGCCGGGCGGTCGAGGGGCGTGTCCCACGATGCCCGATGAGGATGCCCGATGAGGCAGGGCCCCGGTCGTGCTGTTCTCCGGGACGTTCGTGACACACGTGCTGAATGCCCGGAGGGCGAGGGCCCTCTGAGCCCGGTGTGGACTGCGGCCTTTACCGCCGGCCCACGAACTCATGTCGGTCCTCCTCCGAGAGGCGGGCGCCGAGCGGGCTCGCCTCGCCGGTCAGCACTGCCACGCAGAACGACGCCATACCGCCGTCGAACACGACCCAAGGGCTCGCCCCGTACGCCACCTGTCTCTGGAGGACGGCCACCCGCCAGTCGCCGGGGGTGTCCTCGCACAGCGAGAACGCGACATCGCCGTGTCCCAGGTGCGCGAAGGGCAGCGAAGGCGGCAGTGTGCCTGCCGACAAGAGGGTGCCCGACTCTTCGAGGTACCCGGGGGCGGAATCGACCCCGTCCAGCAGATCCCCGCACGGCGAGCCGGGGGCCGGTGGCGTGCTGACGGACAGGTACGCGTCGATCTCGCCGCCGTCGTACGTCTCCACGAACTCGCGGTAGTCGGCCGGGAACACCAGGCCCGCCGTCCGCTCGCTCTCCGCCCAGTCCACCGCGGCACCACCGGAGACGGGCGGCAAAAAGCACCTCACGCAGGTGGGAGACAGCGGGGTGGGACACGCGGAAATTCCTTCCGGCCGTCCAGCGGCTCCTCGAAGGCGGCGGGGTCCTCGGTGGCGTCGATGTCGAAACCGCCGAGGGCGCGCAGGGCGGCGACGCCGGCCGGGATGGACTCGTGCCGGTAGCCGGTAGCCGGTAGCCGGTAGCCGGTAGCCGGTAGCCGGTAGCCGGTGGTGCGGGTGCAGACGAGGAGTGGGGTGGCCGACATGCGCCCGAGCCTGTGCCGACCGGCCCGCCCTCCCCTCAGCCGCCCGCGTCCACGTCGTTGCGGGGCGCCCCGTCCCCGGCCGGCGGCAGATCGCCGCGCTCGACGGGTTCGGACGGCGCCGCGCCGCCGGCGGGCGCGGACGGCAGCAGCTCGGCGGCCTCCTCACCGGACGGCCGGCGGGCGTCCCGCGCCGCCTCGCGCAGGACGTCGCGGGAGACGCCCGCATCGCCCTCGAGCCGTACGACGTGGCCCTTCTTCACCACGGCGTACTCGTGTGTCCCCTGTCCGGAGCGGTACCAGACTCCCTCCTCGTCCAACTCGCACATCTGCTGCCCCTTGGCACAGTCGGAGGCGGACATCGTGCCCCGGTCGACGTACAGCCGCAGCTGCCCGCCCTCCTGCCGCGAGACATACGTGGCGGAGAAACCGTCCCCGCCGTACACCCCGACGGACTGCCGGGCGAGCGCGAAGCCGGGCGCCTCGGTGACGTAGACGAGCTCCGGGGCGATGCCCAACGCCTTGGCACGGGTGACGAGTTCGGCGGCGGGGGCGTCGGTGGCCCGCGTCTGTCCCGGTTCACTGCCGCAGGCGGTGAGCAGCAGAGGAGCGAGCAGCAGCGGCAGCAGTGGGCGCACGGTACGGATCATGTGCCCATCCAACCGGACGCCGGTCGCCGGCGTCCGTTTCCTTCAAGAAGCGGCCGGCGAAGCGGCCCTACGGTGGCCTGGTGAGTGCACGGTTCGACGCCATCGGGCTGGTCGTCTCCGACACGGCCGCGTCCGTCGCCTTCCACCGCCGGCTCGGGTTCGCGTTCCCCGAGAGCGCCGAGGAGCAGGGGCACGTGGAGGCGGAGCTGCACCGAGCGCCGTCTGCTCGGCGGCCTCCAGCCGGAAGAATGCGAAACCCTCGACCACCTGCTCCGCGAACTCCTGCTCAGTCCCGGAGATGCGGCCCCCCAGGCGTAAGCCTCCGACTCGCGGCCCTGCTTCGGGGAAGGCTCGCAGTGGTGACGGTCGCGGCGAGGGTGAAGCACGCCGGGGTGGTCCTGCGGTAGTGGCCCACCCCGGCGCGTGGGCCTCACCCGCCGAGTGCGGTGACCATGTTCATGATGGTCTCGACCTGGGCGCCGCCCTGGATGGGATAGTTGGTGGCACCGAGGTAACCCCACCAGTCCCAGCACCCGTTGGGGTTCACATAGGACGACGTGGCCTGCGGGTACAGGACGATCATCTTGTTGTTGTCGGCGTACTGGTTGAGGTTGGCGCGGTCGACGAAGGTCGTACCGATCTTGTCGTACCCCTGCTTGCAGCCGTGCAGGGAAACCATCAAGCGGCAACTCGATCCCGAGTCACAGGACTTGGGAACATAGGCGAACCCGGAACTGCCCATGCTCAGGGTGCTCGCCAGTCCGTTGACGGCGTGGGTGCTCTGCCCGAACTTGATGAGCTTGCCCGTCAGCGGCCCGGTGTTGGGGGAGGAGACCGAGCCGAAAAGCTTCTGCAGCAGCGCTCTCTGGGGGTCGGTGCCGCAGTCGTTCATGTACGGTGCGCTGTTCGCGGTGCAGCCGTTGGGCCCGTACGGGGTGACCCAGGAATGCCCCGCCGCGGAGGTGTTGTCGTAGGTCACGTTCGCGCCGAAGTGCTGGTAGAAGGCCTTCCCGGCATCGCCGACCGAGGGCTTCACCGTGGTGTCGTTCGTGCCCTGGTAGAGGTACACGGGGCTGCCGGACAGGTTGCTGACCGGGTCGATCCACCCGTAGGAGGACCAGGTGGAGGCCCTCGAGGTAAGAGTGCTCAGATAGGTGGGGTAGATGGTGTCCCCACAGCCGTACAGGGCCTGGTAGACGTTGTTCTGGGCGCAGTAGTACGGTCCCGCCCCGAAGATCGCCGCGCCTTTGACCTTCTTCGAGTAGGCGACGTGCAGCTGACCGGCCATGTAGCCCCCGGAGGAGATTCCGGACACGTACACGCCGGATACGTTGTGGCCGGTGAGACTGCCCGACACCGGGGGAACCGTGTGGAGAGTGGCGGCCTGGGCGGTACCTGCCGGCGTCAGCAGGGCCACCAGGACAGAGAGGATCAAGGCGGGGGACCACCAGAAGACGCGTGGACGGGCTCGCATCATGTGCACCTGCTCCCTGGAGCTTGCGGTCCGGCCAAGACGCCGGTCCGTGCGGTAGCGGAACAGTAGGGGCGCCGCGAGAGCATTGGCGATGTGTGCGGCACACATCCAACAGCGCATCACAGTGGCTCAAAGACACTGGTCCTGACGGCCGGCTCGAAAAGCGCAAGCCTGCTCACTGAACCGCCCTGAGGCAGACCACTCCATTCGACCCGGGGTGGCCCAATTCGGCCAGATTCGATCACTTTGCGTCATTCGTCGGCGTCCGCCTCCCACACCACTGAGGCGCGGCTGAACAAGAAGGCCGGGGTGGCGTAATGCCGTCCCCATGCGGTGCCGGCCGGACGGTGAGGGGGGTCTGGACGGTTGCTGACCATCAACGTGGCGGTGCCGCTCGCAGTTGTCGTCGTCCGGCGGCTGTGGCGGCGTACGGAGGCCCGCAGCCGCTTCGACGAGAAGCTGACCGTCGTCATTGTCCTGGCGCTGGGGATCCTGATCGCGCCCACCCCGGCCGGTCAGGGGATTCTGGACATCCTGGGGCGGCTCGCGAGCGGCGTTACGCAGGCCGGCCGATGAGCCCCCGCGCGCGCATGGGGGCTGGACCTCGTTCGTGACCGCCGTGAGGAGCGGTGAGCTGGGCACCTGACCCAGGACGACGTGGGGGTGTGTTCCGGTCAGGATGTCGGGTGGTCCTGGTACAGCCACCGTCGAAGCAGGCGGCTCATGAACGGCATGACCGCGTAGGTGAGGAGAGGCGCGAGGACGATCGGGAAGACGAGGGTGCGTGCCGCCAGGGCCAGGTGTGGAAGAACTCCGCGCCCAGGCCGTCGTAGAGCAGCGCGAAGGGGTAGACGGCGAGGCTCGTCACCAGTGACATCTTCCAGCGCGCCGGCGGCCGGGCCGCGCCGTTGGGGATGTTGAACCAGGTCTCCAGGCCGGTGGTGGTCAGCTTCGGGTGAGCCGGGTGGCCGTAGGGTTTGACACGGTCCTGCCAGGCGGCTCGCTGGGGTGACGTCATCCAGCGGTCCAGGCTCTCGGTGTCCGCGAAGCGGACGACCGCGTGGTAGTGGTGGCTGTCGTCCTCGGGTCGGAGCCAGGTGACACCCCGGTGTCCCGTGAAGGCGGCCGCCTCCGCCTCGACCCCGTGGGCCCACTGCTCGAATGGGGTCTCCCCGCCGGGCATCACCTCTCAGGTGTAGACCACTGTCACCGCTTCTCGGGCTTCAGGCGCACGCTGGTTCATATCGTAAATTTTACGTTTGCAACGCTTTTGGGTGTCTATGAGAATGAAGAGGTGGTCCTTTGGGAGGTGTGTCATGTCCGTACGCGGCCCGGCCCTCACCGAGCGAGGCGCAGCCCTGGTGGAACAAGGCCCCGGGCCGGTCCGGGTGAGATTGTCGGTGAACGGCACCGAGCACACTCTGGACATCGAGCCACGCGTCAGCCTGCTCGACGCGCTCCGTGAGCATCTGCACCTGACGGGCGCCAAGAAGGGGTGTGACCAGGGGACCTGCGGGGCGTGCACCGTGTGGGTCGACGGGCGGCGAGCGCTGGCCTGCCTCACTCTCGCCATGACGTGCGAGGGCCACGAGATCACGACCGTCGAAGGGCTGTCCGAGGACGGCGAACTGCACGAGATGCAAAAGGCTTTCATCGCCGAGGACGCTTTTCAGTGCGGCTATTGCACTCCTGGCCAGATCATGTCCGCCGTGGCGTTGGTCAATGAGGGGCACGCCGGGGACGACGACGAGATCAAGGAGTGGATGAGCGGCAACATCTGCCGGTGCGCCGCCTATCCCCACATACGGGCTGCGATACGCGTCGCCCGCGACCGCATGTAGGGAGGCACTCAGTGCGGCCCATCACCTATTTCCGCGCGACCGACACGGCGACCGCCGTCACCGCCGTGAGTACCGACCCCACCAGCGACTTCCTCGCCGGCGGCACCACCGAGGTGGACCTGCTGCGGCAGAACGTGCTGAACCCGCGCCGCCTCGTCGACATCAACGATCTCCCGCTGACCGACGTCGAGGGCACTCCGGCGGGAGGGGTGCGTATCGGCGCGCTGGCCCGGATGAGCGACGTCGCCGCCGCCCCCGTCGTCCGTGAGCGCTTTCCGCTGATCGCCCAGGCGCTGGAGCTGGGAGCGTCCGCGCAGCTGCGCAACATGGCGTCCATGGGAGGCAACCTGCTGCAGCGGGTGCGCTGTTCGTACTTCCGCGACGCGGAGTCCCCCTGCAACAAGCGTGAGCCCGGCACCGGTTGCTCGGCCATCGAGGGCTTCAGCCGGGGTCACGCGGTGCTCGGCACCAGCGAGCACTGCATCGCCACGCACCCCTCGGACGTGGCCGTGGCTCTTGTCGCGCTGGACGCCCAGGTGCGCACGGCGGGCCCGCACGGCGAACGCACTTACGCCATCGACGACTTCTTCCTCCTCCCCGGTGACTCCCCGCACCGGGAGCACCCCCTGGAGCACGGTGAACTGATCACCGGGATCGAGGTGCCCGCCACGCCCGTCGCACGGCACTCCCACTACCTGAAGGTCCGGGACCGTGCGTCGTACGAGTTCGCGCTCGTCTCGGTTGCGGCCGCGCTCTCCGTCGTGGACGGGGTGATCGCCGACGTACGGATGGCGCTGGGCGGAGTGGCCACCAAGCCCTGGCGGGCCAGGCGGGCCGAGGACTTCCTGATCGGTGCGCGCGCCCGGCGGGACAACTTCGCCATGGCCGCCCGCGCCGAAATGGCCGACGCCCGGCCGACCCCCATGAACGCCTTCAAGGTCGAACTCGCGCAGCGCGCGATCGTCCGCGTCCTCGACCTGCTCAGCGACGGAACGGGAGACGGGTCCGAGCCCGGACCCGGACCCGGGGCCGGGAGCCCGTCATGACCACCATGCCCACGACGACACCGCCCGCCATCGGACGGCCCCTCGACCGCGTCGACGGCCGCCCCAAGGTCACCGGGGGCGCGCGCTACTCCGCCGAGATCCCCCTCCCGGACATGGCATACGCCCATGTGGTCGGCTCCCGCATCGCCGCCGGACGGGTCTCCGGGATCGACGCGAGTGCCGCAACGGCCGAGGAAGGCGTACTGGCGGTGCTCACCCACGAGAACCTGCCGAGGATCGCGGAGCAGCCGCCGCTCGTGCCCTCGCTCGCCGGCACGGCGGCACCCGGACAGACGTACTTCCCGATGCAGGACGACATCGTCCACTACGCCGGCCAGCAGATCGCGCTCGTCGTCGCCGACACCTGGGAACGCGCCCAGCACGCGGCGCGCCTGCTGCGTGTCTCGTACGAGGAGACCGCCCCGGTCACCACCCTCGACCAGGGCCGGGACCGGGCGTACGTGCCCGAGAGGATCTTCGGAGGGTGGATACCGGGGCGCATCGAGCGCGGCGACGTGGAGACCGGACTGCGGGACGCGGACGTGCGGGTGGAGGGGACGTACACCTACGCGGCGAACAACCACAACCCGATCGAGCCGGCCGGCACCACGGCTCACTGGGACGGTGACACCCTGCTGCTGTACGACTCCACCCAGGGAGTCAACGCCACGCAGATGACCGTGTCACGGCTGCTCGGCGTTCCGATGTCGAGGATCCGGGTCATCGGTCACTACGTCGGTGGCAGCTTCGGCTGCAAGGCGATGATCCACGCCCACCCGGCGCTCGCCGCCATGGCGGCCCGCCAAGTCGGCCGGCCCGTCAAGCTCGCCCTCACCCGGGAGCAGATGTTCACCTCCGTCGGCCATCGGGAGGAGCAGGAGCAGCACGTGACGCTCGGCGCGACGCGCGAAGGTCGGCTGACCGCCGTCCGGCACCACAAACTCTCCCCGACCTCCCACTTCGACGACTGGGCCGAACCCTCCGTCGGCGTTTCGTCGCAGATCTACGCGTGCCCCCACTACGAGGGCGTCTACCGGTTGTTCCGGGCCGACACCATGACCCCGACGTTCATGCGGGCGCCGGGTGAGGCGACCGGCATGCACGCGCTCGAGTGCGCGATGGACGAACTCGCCCACGAACTCGGCGTGGATCCCGTCGAACTGCGGCTGCGCAACCACACCGACGTCGACGCCATGTCGGGCTTCCCCTGGTCCAGCAGCGGGCTGCGGGAGTGCTATGAGCGCGGAGCCCGGCGGTTCGGCTGGGCCGGCCGCGATCCCCGGCCGGCCATGCGCCGTGAGGGCGACTGGCTGATCGGTACCGGCATGGCCACCGCGGCGTATCCCGTCCCTCCGCTCGCCAACCCGCAGCGCGCCCGCGCGCGTCTCTACGCCGACGGGACGGCGGTCGTCCAGGCCGCCACCCCCGATTTCGGCACCGGCGTCGCCACGGTCATGACCCAGGTCGCCGCCGACGGACTCGGCATGAGCGTGGAGCGCTGCCGCTTCGAGAACGGGGACACCGACCTGCCCAACATCGCCGCCGCGGTGGGTTCGGCGGGCGCCGGCATGATCAGCGCGGCCGTGCACAGTGCCGCCACCGCCCTGCGCGGTCAGCTCATCAACAAGGCGGTGGCCGACGCCGGTTCACCTCTGCACGGCGCGGACCCGGTCGACGTGGTGGTACGGGACGGCGTCATGACCGCCGGGACCGCGTCCGAGGCGTACACCGATCTGCTGCGGCGCAACTTCCGGCCGGACGCCGAAGCCCTGGGCCAGTGGAACCCGCCCGCCCACGACATCCCCTACGGGATGATGACCTTCGGCGCCCAGTTCGCCGAGGTCGCGGTGGACGCGGAACTGGGCCTGGTCCGGGTGCGGCGCATGACCGGTGCCTTCGCGCCGGGCCGGGTGCTCAACGCCAAGACGGCCCGCAGCCAGTTGATGGGGGGCATGCTGTGGGGGTTGGGACAGGCGCTGCTGGAAGCCAACCACATGGCGCCGGACACCGGCCGCTGGGTCAACTCGAGCCTCGCCGAGTACCTCGTCGCCGTCAATGCGGACGCTCCGGACGTGGACGTCGAGCTCATCGAGGTCGAGGACGACATCGTCAACCCGTTGGGTGTGAAGGGTGTCGGTGAGATCGGCCAGGTCGGTGTGGCGGCGGCGATCGCCAACGCCGTGCATCACGCCACGGGGCGCCGGGTGCGCAAGCTGCCGATCACGATCGAGGACCTCCTCTGAGGACAGCGGGTGTCCTTGAGGGACGGCGGACCTCCTTCGAGGGATACGGACCGTCCCGCCGGGCGTCCCGGGGCAGGCCGTGACGACGTCGGTGTCGGCCCCCGGCCGAGCGACGGCGTCCGCATCCTCGCGGACACACCCCTGCGCCGGGTCTTCCCGCAGATCCTGCGCCCCGGGGAACCGGGCCCCCGCGCGGGGGCGCCCGCTGCTGTGGACCGACGATTTCGTCCGCTTCCCCAAGGTGGCTGTCCGCCAGGACGGCAGCACCCTCACCCGCCGCACCCTCCCGTGGCCCGCGGCACCCGACCGCGTCTTCCGCATTCCCTCCGACGTGCTCGACGACGTTTCACCCACCGGCGGCCCGGTCCGTATCGCCGTCGGGCAGCCCGCGTCGGCTCCTGGTCCCTCGCGGGGCGTGAGGACATTCCCGGAAAGTGTTCAGGCCTCGCTCGTCTGAGACCAGCGAGGACACAAGTGCCCGAAGTGTTGACGATTTCCGTGGACACTCCCTGGCCGCCACTGCCACCGCCCTGTCGGCGAGCAGGCGGTGCCGGCGGGCAGGCGGTGCCGGGGTCACAGGGCCGCGTCGGACCACTGGTCGAGGATGTCGTCGCCGGTCAGGGCGGCGCCGGGTTCGCTCGCCCCGCCGTCCAGTGGCTGCTCGGCCCAGATCACCTTGCCGGTGGGCGTGTACCGGGTGCCCCAGCGTTCGGCGTAGCGGGCGACGAGGAACAGGCCGCGTCCGCCCTCGTCCGTGGTCGCCGCCTGGCGCAGATGGGGCGAGGTGCTGCTGCCGTCGGAGACCTCGCAGATCAGGCGGCGGTCTCGCAGCAGGCGGACGTGGATGGGGACGGTGCCGTGCCGGATGGCGTTGGTGACCAGTTCGCTGAGGATGAGCTCGGTCGTGAAGCCCGCCTCCGTCAGGTTCCATGCCGCCAGCTGGCGGGTGACGTCGGCGCGGACGCCGGACACGGCCGCGGCTTCGGGGGGCACGTCCCAGCAGGCGACCCGCTCGGGGTCGAGCACCCGGGTGCGAGCGACCAGCAGGGCGACGTCGTCGTTCCCGCCGTTCGGCAGGAGGGCGTCGAGCACCGCGTCGCAGGTCTGCTCGGGAGTCCGGTCGGGGTGGGACAGCGCGCCCCGCAGGATCTCCAGACCGACGTCGATGTCCCGGTCGCGGGTCTCGATGAGCCCGTCGGTGTAGAGGACGAGCTGGCTACCCTCGGGCACCTCGAGTTCCGTGGTCTCGAAGGGCAGGTCGCCCAGGCCCAGCAGCGGACCGGCGGGCAGGTCGGGGAAGGACACGGTGCCGTCCGGGCGGACGAGGGCGGGTGGCGGGTGGCCGGCCCGGGCCAGGCTGCACCTGCCGGCGGCCGGATCGTAGACGACGTACAGGCAGGTGGCCCCGATGAGCCCCTCGTCGTCACCCTGGTCAGCCCGTTCCCGGTCGAGCCGGGCCACCAGGTCGTCCACCCGGGCCAGCAGCTCGTCCGGCGGGAGGTCGAGGGTGGCGAAGTTGTGCACCGCGGTACGCAGCCGCCCCATGGTGGCCGCCGCGTGCAGACCGTGCCCCACCACGTCTCCGACCACCAGCGCCACCCGGGCGCCGGACAGCTCGATGACGTCGTACCAGTCCCCGCCCACCCCGGCCTGGGCCGGCAGATAGCGGTGGGCCGCCTCCAGCGCGCTCAGGTCCGGCAGGTCGCGGGGCAGCAGACTGCGTTGCAGGGTGACCGCCATCGCGTGCTCGCGGGTGTATCGGCGGGCGTTGTCGAGCGCCACGGCGGCCCAGGCGGACAGCTCCTCGGCGAACAGCACATCGCTCTCGTCGTACGGCTCCGCTCGCTCCGAGCGCCAGAAGTCCACCGAGCCCAGCACCGTGCCGCGGGCCCGCAGCGGTACCGCGATCAGGGAATGGATGCCGTGGCCCAGGAACTCCTCCGCGCGGTCGGGGGCCAGCGTCCGCCATCCCTCGGCGGTGCGCAGATCCGCCTCCAGCACCGCGCGGCCGCTCTTCACGCACCGTGCCTGTGGTGTGGCGTCGGGGAAGCGAACGGTTTCACCCACCGCCATCAGCGGCAGGCCGGTGTGGACGGTGCTCACGCCGGCCCGCCGCATGACGGTGCTCCGCCCGGTCGGCTCCTCGCCGCGCAGCACCACCTCGGCCAGGTCGACGGTGACCAGATCGGCGAAGCGCGGAACCGCCACCCCGGCCAGCTCGTGTGCGGTGCGTTCCACGTCCAGGGAGGAGCCGATCCGCGCCCCTGCGTCGTAGAGCAGGCTCAGGCGTTCCCGTGAGGCCTCGGCGTGACCGGACAGAGCCCGCAACTCCGTGGTGTCCCTGAGCGTCACCACGCTCCCGGCACTCCCGTTGTCGGGCACTGTGCGTCGCTTGTTGACCGCCAGCAACCGGTCGGCCGAGAGGAGCACCTCGTCGGTGGCCGTCCGCTCCGAGGTCAGCAGTTCGACGATGGCCGGGCTCAGACCCAGGTCGGTGACCTGCCGCCGCTCCGCGTCCGGCGGCAGATCCAGCAGCCGCCGCGCCTCGTCGTTGGCCAGCACCAGCTGCCCGTCACCCCCTACGATCAGCACCCCCTCCCGCACCGCGTGCAGCACCGCGTCGTGGTGGTCGTACATCCGGGTCATCTCCACCGGACCGAGACCGTGGGTCTGGCGCAGCAGCCGCCGGCTCACCAGAGCGGTGCCGCCCGCGCAGATGGCCAGGGCCACGCCCGTGGCTCCCAGAATCACCGGGAACTGCTGGGCCGCCATGCCCGCCACCTTGTGGACCGTGATCCCGACCCCCACCGAGCCGACCACCGTCCCGTCGGGCGCGGTGACGGGGACGTACGAGACCACCGAGCGGCCCTTGGACGTGTCGACCTGCTGCGTCAGGGAGGAGGTCGGGGGCCTGAGCGGGCCGACAACGGCCTTCCCGATCTGAGCGGGGTCGGGGTGCGTATAGCGGACCCCGTCCGGCGAGTACACGACGACGAGGTCCACATCGGTCGCCCGCCCGATCTTGTCGGCGAGCGGCTGCAGCACCTTGGACGGGTTGGGACCGGTCATCGCCGCCACTGTCTGCGGGGAGTACGCGAACGTCGTGGCGACGGCCCGGGACCGGGACTCGGCCTCGTGGGTGCTGTCACGCCGGGCCTGGAACACGAGGGCGACCAGCGCGGCGGTGATGATCAGGGTCACGACCAGGACCTGAAGCACGAACACCTGGCCGGCCACGCTGCGCACCCGGAGCAGGGACCGCCCCGGCCAGGAACCCCCGCCGCGCCGGTCCCGCTGCCGGGCCGATCCCACGCGTGCGGCCCGGCCCCCGGAGGGGCGGGACGGTATGGGGGGAGGGCGGTGGGAATGTGCGGTCACTGCATCGTTCGCCTCCTCGGCAGCGGTGCCCCGGTCGTCCATGACCAACCGCCCGCCGGCCGGCCGTCGAGGAACGACCGGTGGTGCGCGGCCTCTGCGGCGTCGCGTCCGGCGAGCGGACACCGGAACCATCGAACCGGATGTTCTTCGCATTCCTCACGAACGAGTCAACGGTACCCGCTCGGCCCCGATCCGGTTCGGTCGAGCACGGCCCTCCCGAACCCACCGCCGGAACCCGGCTCCAGGGGCCCGGAACCGCGCCCCTGGAACCGTGCCCCCGGACCCGGAACCGTGCCCCCGGGCCCCGGAACCCGGGATCCGGACCCGGGATCCGGACCCGGGATCCGGACCCGGACCCGGACCCGGGCCCCGGACCCGGACCCGGGCCCCGGACCCGGACCCGGGCCCCGGATCCGGACCCGGGATCCGGACCCGGGATCCGGACCCCGGACTCGGACTCCGGACTCGGAAGCCGGGCCCCGGACCCGGACTCGGACCCGGAATCCGGACCCCGGAAGCCGGAATCGTGACCCCGGACCCCGGAAGCCAGGCCCCGGACCCTGGACCCCTGGACCCGCAAGCCAAGCCCCGGAACCCGAAACCCGGAAGCCGGAAGCCGGACCCCGGAACCGGCTGTGCGAACCGGCAGGTGCGAAACCGCTGCGCGCGGAGGGCACCGCGCGCCACAACGCGGCTCAGGAGCGCCACCACCGCAGGGGGGAAGCCATGGCCGGCCGGCAAAAGCTCCAGACAGCGGTCGAAGTCGAGAAGTCGCGTGTCTGGTTCGCCTGGGCGTCCGGCGGTTTCCCCATGCCGGCCGCCGCCCTCGCCACCCAGGACATCCGCATAGTCGGCGTCGTACCCAGGTCCTGCTCGTCGCCGGCGGCATCGCGCTCACCATCACCGCCGTGCGGATGACCGACCAGCTCGACCGCAAGGCCGAGGAGGCCCGCCGGAACGTCCTCGGGGGCCACTGACGCAAGGAGGAAACGGGTGCGGTCCCCGTGGCGGGACGGCGTTCAGCCTGGGACCGGGCCCATGAGGCTCCGCCCGATACCCCGGGCCGTCACCTGCAGGGCGCTGACCAGCCGCGCCCGGTCGCGTTTGAGGCTGGGGGCGACGATGCCGAGCGCCGCCACCACCGCGCCGTCCGACCGGATCGGCACGGCCACCGTGCAGGCGCCCAGGCTCATCTCCTCCACCGTCGTGGCGTAGTCGTCCTCGTGCACCTTCTTGAGCTGGCCGCGCAGCAGGCCCGGCCGGCTCACCGTGTAGGGGGTGATCCGGGGGAGGTCGGCGAGTACCTCGTCCTGGACGTCGGCCGGGGCGTGCGCGAGCAGCACCTTGCCGACCCCTGTCGCGTGCAGCGGCAAACGGGAGCCGATCGCGCTGACCACCGGCACCGAGGCGTGTCCGGAGAGCCGGTCGACGTACAGCGCCTGCAGACCGTCGCGCACGGCGAGGTGCACGGTGGCGCGGGTCGCGCCGTAGAGGTCGTGGAGGTACGGGGAGGCGATCTGTTGCAGCCCGGTGTGCACAGGCGCGAGCAGGCCGATGTCCCACAGCCGGCGCCCGACGACGTACTCGCCCGAGTCGGTGCGGCTCAGCGCGCCCCAGGAGACGAGCTCGCCGACCAGCCGGTGCGCGGTCGGGACCGGAAGGCCGGCCCGGGCGGCGAGCTCGGTGAGGCCGAGCCGCCGATGCCGCTCGTCGAAGGCCCCCAGGACCGCCAGCGCACGGCTGGTCACGGAGCGCCCGGGCCTCGCGGAGTTGCCTGCCATGCCCGACATCCTTCCGCTGAGTGGAAACGGGGACAAGGGGCGCGCGTCTCAACCGCGGACGCAGTCCTCGATCACCGAGGCGACCTGCTCGGCCGCGGCCGAGACGCGGTGCGCGCGCCGGGCCAGTACCAGTTCGACCGGCTCGGGGCTGGTGAGCGGTACGTAGGTCACGCCGTCGAGGCTCAGGCTCTGCACCGACTGCGGGACGAGGGCGACACCGTGTCCCGCCGCGACGAGGACGACCAGGGTGGCCGTCTCGCCGACCTCGAGGAGCGGGTCGGGCCGGAAGCCGGCCCGACGGCAGGCGGACAGGACCCGGTCGTACATCGAGGACCGGGACTGCGAGGGGTGGATGACGAACGGCTCGCCGGCCAGGGCCTCCAACGGGATGCTCGGGCGGCCTGCCAGCCGGTGGTGGGACGGCAGTACGGCCACCAGCGGTTCGGACCGCAACGGCGTGATGCGGATGTTCTCATCCGACGCCGCACCCCGCAGGACGGCGAGGTCGAACACGCCCGAGAGCAGGCCCTCGACGAGCCGCGGGGTGAGGAGCTCACCCCGCAGGTCCATGGTGATCTCGGGCAGTTTCGCCCGTACGGTGCGGGCGACCCGCGGCAGGACGTCGTAGGTGGCCGTGCCGATGAAGCCGACGGAGACCCGGCCCGCGTGGCCGGTGGCCAGTTCCCGCATGTGGGTCCGCGCGCGCTCCTCCTCCGTGATGAGGGCGCGTGCGTAGTCGGTGAGGTGACGGCCGGCCTCGGTCGGCTCGACGCGCCGGGTGGACCGGTTGAACAGCGAGATGCCCAGTTCCCGCTCCAACTGCTTGATCTGCTGGGAGAGAGCCGGCTGCGCCACGTGCAGACGGGCGGCCGCGCGCCCGAAGTGGCACTCCTCGGCCAGGGCGAGGAAATACCGGAGCTGACGGAGTTCCATACGCCCCATTTTATAAGGCCGGCTTATGAATCGATGCCGACTAGGTCTTGGACATGATGAAGCGGGCGCTCGTACGGTAGGGGCGTGAGCGACAGTTACCTTTACGCAGCAGCAAGAACGCCCTTCGGCAAGTTCTCGGGCGCCCTCGCCGAGGTCCGGCCCGACGACCTCGCCGCGGTGGCTGTCACCGGGGCCCTGGCCAAGACCCCCGCGCTCGACCCGGCGGAGATCGGCGACGTCGTCTGGGGCAACGCCAACGGCGCGGGCGAGGACAACCGCAACGTCGGCAGGATGGCCGTCCTGCTCGCGGGACTGCCCACCTCGGTCCCCGCCACGACCGTCAACCGGCTGTGCGGGTCCTCCCTGGACGCCGCCATCATCGCTTCCCGCGCCATCGAGACCGGCGACGTGGACATCGTGCTCACCGGCGGCGTCGAGTCGATGACCAGGGCACCCTGGGTCCTGCCCAAGCCCTCGCGAGCGTTCCCCGCCGCGGACGTGACCGCCGTGTCCACCACCCTCGGGTGGCGGCTGGTGAACAAGCGCATGCCGAAGGAGTGGACCGTCTCCCTGGGCGAGGCGAACGAGCAGCTGGGCGACCGCTTCTCCATAGCCCGCGAGCGGCAGGACGCATTCGCCGCACGCTCCCACAACCTCGCCGACGACGCCTGGAACACCGGCTTCTACGACGACCTGGTGGTACCCGTCGTCACGGACCGCAAGGGCACGACCGTCACCCGGGACGAGGGGATCCGCCCCGGTTCGACCGCCGAGAAGCTCGCCGGACTCAAGCCCGTCTTCCGCCCCGACGGTGTCATCACCGCCGGCAACGCCTCCCCGCTGAGCGACGGCGCCTCCGCGGTACTGCTCGGCTCGGGCGAGGCCGCCGCACGCATCGGCACCGACCCCGTCGCCCGCATCGCCGGCCGGGGCGTGTCCGCGCTGGACCCGCAGATGTTCGGATACGCCCCAGTGGAGGCGGCGAACCGAGCGCTGAAGGGCGCCGGGATCACCTGGTCCGACGTCGCCGCCGTCGAGCTCAACGAAGCCTTCGCCGTCCAGTCGCTGGCCTGTGTGGACGCCTGGGACGTCGATCCGGAGATCGTCAACGCCAAGGGCGGCGCGATCGCGCTCGGCCACCCCCTGGGCGCCTCCGGAGGCAGGCTCCTGGGCACCCTGGCCCACCGGCTCCGGGAGTCGGGGCAGCGGTGGGGCGTCGCCGCCATCTGTATCGGAGTCGGCCAGGCGCTCGCCGTGGTCCTGGAGAACGTCTCGGGAGGCAACCGATGACCACCCTGCTGTGCGACCACGCCGACGAGGCGGTGGCCGGGACCGAGGACGGCTCGACCGTGCTCGTCGGAGGGTTCGGAATGGCCGGCATGCCGGTCGACCTGATCGACGCCCTCATACGCCAGGGCGCCAAGGACCTCACCGTCGTGTCCAACAACGCCGGCAACGGCGACAGCGGGCTCGCCGCGCTGCTGGCCAAGGGGCGGGTCCGCAAGGTGATCTGCTCCTTCCCGCGCCAGGCGGACTCGTGGGTGTTCGACGACCTCTACCGGACGGGCCGGATCGAACTGGAGGTCGTCCCCCAGGGCAACCTCGCGGAACGGATGAGGGCGGCCGGGGCCGGCATCGGCGCCTTCTTCTGCCCCACCGGAGTGGGCACGCTCCTCACGGAGGGCAAGGAGACCCGCGAGATCGACGGCCGCACCTACGTGCTGGAGTACCCGATCAAGGGTGACGTCGCTCTGATCGGCGCCCACCGCGCCGACCGCATGGGCAACCTCGTCTACCGCAGGACCGCCCGCAACTTCGGACCGGTCATGGCCACCGCCGCGACCACGGTGATCGCGCAGGTCCGCGAGATCGTCGAGACCGGCGACATCGATCCCGAAACCGTCGTGACCCCCGGCATCTACGTCGACCGTGTGGTGAAGGAGGCCGACCCCGCATGACCGCGACCAGCCGAGTGACGAACGATCAGGGTGCGATGAACGACCAGGGCCCGCTGAGCAAGCACGACATGGCCGCCCTCGTGGCGCGCGACATCCCCCAGGGCGCCTTCGTCAACCTGGGCATCGGGCAGCCGACCCTCGTCGCCGACCATCTGCCCGCCGACTCCGGGGTGGTCCTCCACACCGAGAACGGCATGCTCAACATGGGGCCCGCCGCGAAGGAGGGCGAGGTCGACCCCGACCTGACGAACGCGGGCAAGGTCCCGGTGACCGAACTGCCGGGAGCCGCCTACTTCCACCACGCCGACTCGTTCGCGATGATGCGCGGCGGTCACCTGGACATCTGCGTCATGGGCGCTTTCCAGGTCTCCGCCGGCGGCGACCTCGCCAACTGGCACACGGGAGCACCCGACGCCATCCCCGCCGTCGGCGGGGCCATGGACCTGGCGATCGGCGCCAAGAAGGTCTTCGTCATGATGACGCTCTTCACGAAGACCGGCGCCCCCAAGCTGGTGCCCGAATGCACCTACCCGCTCACCGGGCTGCGCTGCGTCGACCGCGTCTACACGGACCTCGCGGTGTTCGACATCACCCCCCAGGGGCTCAGGGTCGCCCAGACCTTCGGCACCACGCTGGACGAACTCGCCGGCCGCCTCGACGTGCCGCTGATCGCCGCCGAGGCGTGAGACAGGGGTGTGGACGGCCTGCCCGTCCACACCCTGATGGCCTGTCCGCGGACCGTGGGCAGGCCATCAGGCGATCCCCGGTGATCCGTGCCGCGTTCGTCCCCGGCCCGCGGGCACCCCGACGGGCGGAGGGCGGACACCGGCTGCAGGCACGTGGACCTCGACGTCGTCCTCGCACCGGCCAAGGGCGAGACCGGCCCGGACACCGCCGTGGTGGCCGGCTGCGAGGCCCGAAGCCGACCGTTCTCGCCCCCGCTTGCCGTCGGGACGTTTTCCTGACGGCACAGCGGAACGGGGCCACGCCGGGTGGCCGCGGCAATGGCCCGGCCGGAGAAACCCCCAGGTGCCGCCGCGTTCCGCGCGGACGGCGTTCACACGGGCCCGTCAGGCTGCGGCGACCTGCCCCTCAGATGCCCCGGAAGAGGGCCGACGAGCCCTCGACGGCGCCGAACCCGCTCGGCCCACCCTGCTCGCGCGGACGTCACGATGCCTGGAGCATCGAGAAGCGGGACGGGACGATCACAACAGCGGCGGATCCTCGAGCACTCGTCGCGCAAGCAGCGGAGGCGAGCTGTGCCCACTGACCTTGCCGTCGCCGCACGCTCTCCCCGCACAGAGACCGCGCGCCACCTGTTCCACCGGGCGCGCGGGACGCTGTACAGGGCCGCACCGGCTCTGATGCTGTACGCGTCGGTGCGTCTGGCGGGCCTCATCGTGGTGGCTGCCGTCGCGTGGATGAAGAGCCGGCCGGTGTGGACGGTGCTGGGCGATTCCTGGGACAGCAGATGGTACGCGGGCATTGCGCGGCATGGCTATGGCACCGTGGTTCCCGGGGAGCTTCCCGGTATTACACGCAGTGACCTGGCATTCTTTCCGCTCTTTCCGGCCCTGGAACGTGCCCTTGTCACGATCGCTCCGATCAGTCCGACCCTCGCCGGTCTGATCGTGGCCTGGACCTCGGCAGGAGCCGCGGCCTGGGGCATCTACGCCGTGGGGGAGCGCCTCCACGGCCGCCGGACCGGGATCTTCCTGGTTCTGCTGTGGGGCCTGCTCCCCCACGCCATCGTGGAAACCATGGCGTACACCGAGTCGTTGATGACCGCGCTGGCCGCCTGGTCGCTGTACGCCGTACTCACCCGCCGCTGGATGTGGGCCGGCATTCTGGCCCTGTTCGCCGGGCTGACTCGCCCCAACGCCGTTGCTGTCGCCGCCGCGGTCCTCAGCGCCGCGGCCGTCGTACTGTGGCGGAGCACAAGCAGCCGTCGCGACTGGCGGATCTGGGCCGGGGCGGCCCTCGCACCGCTCGGCTGGCTCGGCTACGTCGCCTGGGCGGGAAGCCGCTCCGGCGGACCGCTCGGTTACTTCGCAGTCCAGCGGGACTGGGGCTCCCGCTTCGATTTCGGTGTGAGCGAGCTGCACTTCGTCCGACGCATGCTCACGGACCGGGGCGCTGCGCTCAATCTCGGCTACGCCATGTCCCTCGTCGTGCTCCTGGTCGCCGTGCCCGCACTTGTCCTGCTCGTCCTGGACCGGCCGCCGCTGCCCGTGCTCGTCTACTCGCTCCTGCTCGTCATCATCGCGGTCGGCGGCAGCGGGTACTACGCCTCCCGGCCGCGCTTTCTGCTCCCGGCCTTTCCCCTGCTGCTTCCCGCCGCACTGGCCATGACCCGCACCCGGCCGCGCACTGCCACGGTCATGGTCGCCGCCCTCGCCGGAGTTTCCTTCGCGTACGGGGTGTATCCACCGTTCTATGCCGGCACCGCACCATGAACGGCCGGTTTGGACCGGGTGGGAAACTCACTGCGCAGGCGGTACCTCCCTCACACCCGCGAGCGGCTGGCCCTGGGCCGGCAAGGCAGCGGGCCGCCGCGCCAGCTGGAGGGGCTGCACGGGTGGGCGGTGATGAAGTGAGAGGGGAGTCACCCTCATTCAGACCCGGGAAAGTTCGCCGGAGCCGTCTGGATCACGGACGACCGCGACGCCGGCGAGTACGCCACCGCGCGGCACCCCCGTCAAGAACACCGTCACCCTCATGCGCGAAGCCGCCGTGTCCGGACAGATCCACTGCACGCAAGGGCATCGTCTCCTCCGTGCCACCATCGCCGACGGCCGGCACATCCGGGCGGTGGGGGAGGACTTCGCCCACGGGCTGGAGCAGGCCGTGCTGCCGCGGGAGGTTTTCCTCGCCGAGGTCGAGCAGGTGTCGGTCGAGCGTGCCGCGGGGCGGACCGCCGCCGAGATGACCAGTCCGTACCCTCCCGGCGTGCCGGTGATGGCGCCCGGCGAGGTGATCACCAACGAGGTGCTCGACCACCTGCGCACCGGCGTGAATCACGGCGTCCTCATCCAGGACGCGGCCGATCCGTCGGTCGGGACGCTGCGCGGGGCGGCGCGGCACTGAGGACCGGCCCGACGCGGTCGACCGGTGACGGCCTGATCGATCTTCTCGCCGGGGCCACCACCACGCCCCGACCTGCCTTTCATACCTTCGGTTTGCTGTTTCGCCGGATACCGGTTTCGACCGTCCGATCTGGGTACTGACGGGTTTCATGATGCACACTCTGTTCACCGGTCCGTGGGTGCTCGTCGGATACGCGGCGGCTCGGGTGTCGGAGGGCGATCTGGCGGCGGCGCGGGCGCAGATGGGTTTCTCCCTCGCCTGGCACATCATCGTGGCCTGTCTGGGTGTCGGGCTCCCGGCGCTGACGCTGCTCGCCGAGTGGTACGGCATCCGCACCGGCAACCCGGCGCACCGTTTGCTGGCCCGCCGGTGGGCGCGTGCCATGGGGGTGCTGTTCGCCGTGGGTGCCGTGTCCGGCACGATCCTCAGCTTCGAGATGGGACTGCTGTGGCCCGGCCTGATGGGAAGGTTCGGTCAGGTGATCGGACTGCCCTTCGCACTGGAGGGCATCGCCTTCTTCGTAGAGGCGATCTTCCTGGGCATCTACTTGTACGCGTGGGACCGGATGCCCCCCCGCCGCCATCTGCTGACCGGCCTCCCCATCGTGATCGCGGGCACCGCGTCGGCGTTCTTCGTCGTGTGCGCGAACGCCTGGATGAACCAGCCGCGCGGCTTCACCCTGCGCGAGGGCAAGGTGGTCGACGTCGACCCGTGGGCGGCGATGCTCAACCCGGCCAGCCCGCCGCAGACCGTGCACATGATCCTGGCCGCCTTCATGGTCGCGTCGTTCCTGACCGCCGCCGTGTACGCCGTGGCCATGCTGCGAGGCCGGCGCGACACCTACCACCGTGCGGGGTTCTTCATCCCGTTCACGCTGGGCGCGATCGTGACACCGTTCCAGATCGTCGTGGGCGACTGGGCGGCACGCTTCCTGGCCGACTACCAGCCGACCAAGCTCGCGGCCATCGAAGGCGTCTACCGCACCGGTTCGCACGTACCGCTGACGATCGGCGGCGTCACGGGTGACAACGGGCTGAAGTACGGCCTGGAGATCCCCAACGGGTTGTCGCTGCTGATCGGTTACCGTCCCGACACCGTCGTCAAGGGCCTCGATCGTGTGCCGCCCGCCCAGCATCCGCCGGTCACCGGCGTGCACTGGGCGTTCGACCTGATGGTCGCCGTCGGCTTCTTCCTGCTCGCCCTTGGCGTGTGGTTGCTGTGGGCGTGGTGGCGCCGTCGCCGCACCGGCGGCGAGCTGTCCACCCCGCGCCTCTTCCTGGCGCTGGCCGCGGTCGGCGGCCCGGCCGCGGTGGTGGCCCTCGAATGCGGCTGGACCGTCACGGAACTGGGCCGTCAGCCTTGGATCGTGTGGGGCCTGATGAGCGTGCGCGATGCCGTCAACCCCGCTCCCGGCCTGATGACCGGACTGTGGCTGGTGCTTGTGGTGTACGCCGCCATGACCGTCGCGACCGTCTACGTCCTGCGACGCCTTGCCCGGGGCACCCCGGTGCCGCGCGCACCGCAGGAGGAGGACGTCACCGGGTATCCCGTCGTGTGATTCTCCCGCAGCCCGTTGTACGACCCCTTGGAGGTGACCGTGCTCGCGGACACGGCGCTCGCCGTCATGTGGATAGGCCTGACCTGCTATGTCCTGTTCGGAGGAGCCGACTTCGGCGCCGGAGTCTGGGACCTGCTGGCCGGCGGCGCCGAGCGCGGCCGGGCCCGGCGCGGGCTCATCGAGCACAGCATCGGGCCGGTCTGGGAGGCCAACCACGTGTGGCTGATCTTCGTGGTCGTGCTGCTGTGGTCGGCCTTCTCGCCGGTGTTCGCCGCGGTGATGTCCACCCTGTACATCCCGCTCACCCTCGCCGCGTTGGGCATCATCGCCCGGGGCGCCGCCTTCGCCTTCCGCAAGGCGAGTACCGAACTGTGGCAGCAGCGGCTGTTCGGCGCGTGCTTCGCGCTGTCGTCGCTGCTGACGCCGTTCTTCCTCGGCACGGTGGCGGGCGGTGTCGCCTCCGGCCGCGTTCCGCCGGGGCTCGCCGAAGGCGACGTGGTGACCAGCTGGCTCAATCCGACGTCGCTGCTGGGCGGGCTGCTGGCCGTGGTGACCTGTGCGCACCTGGCGGCGGTGTACCTGTGCGCCGACGCGCACCGCGAGGGACGGCCGGAGCTCGCCGCGGCCTTCACCCGCGACGCGGTGGTCAGCGGCCTGGCAGCGGGCGTCGTGGCCCTTGCGGGCATCGCGGTGCTGAGCGCGGACGCCCCCGAGCTGTTCCACGGACTGACCCACCGCGCACTGCCCCTGGTGATCATCAGCGCGGTAGCTGGTCTGACCGGCCTCGGTCTGCTGGCCCGGCAGCGCTTCGTGGCCGCCCGCGCAGCCGCAGCCCTGGCGGTCGCCGCCATCTTGTGGGCGTGGGGCGCAGCCCAGTACCCGGCCCTGCTGGTCGGCAGCACCACGGTGACCGAGGCCGCGGCGAGCGCCTCCGTGCTGTCGGCGGTCCTCGTGGTGCTGGGCGTGGGAGCGGTGGTGCTCGTCCCGTCGCTGTGGCTGCTGTACGCCACCTTCCAGCGGGGAGCCGCCGACCAGCACTCGTCGCGGTGAACCGAAGCGCCTGCGCCGGTCACCCAGGCCAGGCCGGCCGGCGCCGCCGGTGAGCATGAACCGGCCCGCGATGCTCACCCCACCTGCCGGTTCCGGTGTCCGCCGAGAGGCCCCCGACCTGTACAGGCGTCGGCCCCGACCGCAGAATGATCGCCGAATACCTGATCACTGCATCTTTGGTCACTACATCTTTGATCACTACGGCGAGGAGCACGGCTCATGGCAGGACCCACCGCCCAGCAGGACCCCGGGCAGACGACAGCCCATGAGGCGGCACCCCCGGGCACCGAAGGGCTCGGACAGTTGCGGGAGACGTTCCTGCCGAAGCGCATCGGCACGGTGCGGATAGTCGCCCTCCTGCTCATGGGAATCGTCTCCCTGATCCTTCCTCCCCTGGGCGCCTACTTCATCTGGCTCGCCGCCAAAACGCCCAACCTCTCGCGCAAGCAGGCTGCCCGCCGACTGCACCTTTTCGAGCACGGCCTGGCCGAGGTGGGAAAGAACGGCGAGGTCTCCGTCTTCCGCTGGGACTCGATGACGGTGCTCCAGGAGATCACCGAGCGGTACGCGAACGGCATCTATGTCGGGACCACCTACGTCTACACGCTCTACCGCGAGGGCGGTACGACGCTCAAGGTGACCGACTTCTACGCCCAGCCCGAGCGCTGGGGCCCGGTGTTCCAGCAGGAGATCACCCGGGCGCAGCTGCCCGGGCTGCTCGCCGAGCTGGAGCAGGGCCGGCCCCTGGTCTACGGGGGCCTCTCGGTGAACCTGGGCGGTGTGGCCACGGCAAAGGGCAGCCTGACCTGGCCGGAGATCGAGAAGGTCGAAATCTCCCAGGGAGTGCTGGTGCTGCGCAAGTCCGGCAAGAAGCTGCCCTGGGCAAGGGTGCCGGTCAAGGAGATCCCGAACCTCTTCCTCTTCCTCGCCCTCGTCGACCAGGTCCGGTACGGCGGCCTGCGCCAGGGCGCCTGACCGCCGGAGCACGGGCGGCATCCGGGGCCGCTCGCCGCCCCCGCCGGATCAGCTCGGCCGGCGCCGGACCGGTCTCCAGGGTCTCGCCCGGACCGACCACGTCGGCGATCAGCAGCCGCGGGCGCGGGAGCCGGCCCGACAGGGCCGGCTCCGCGGGACGCCGACGCCCGGACCGGACTCGGCGCGGGGCTCAGGACCGGGCGAGGGCCGCGATGCGCACGTCCCGGGTACGGCTCTGATGCTCGATCATGTGCTGTCCGGCGGCCGCCGCGTCGCCACGGCGGATCGCCTCCAGGATCCGGGTGTGCTCCTCGACGATCAGCGCGAGGTTGTCCGGCTGGGTGGTGGTGCCGGAGTCGTACACCTTCAACTGGGCGTCCAGACGGTCCATCAGCTCGATGATCGTCGCGTTGTGTCCGGCCTCGCGCACCGCCCGGTGCCACTGCTCGTTGAGATCCTGCAGCTCGGCGGGGTCTGCCGACGCCACGGCGCACTCGTGGACGTGGACGAGCCGGGCGAGGTCGAGCTCGGTCCGGCGGGTCGCGGCCGCCTGCGCGGCCGACGACTCCAGGGCGATGCGCGCCTCGCAGATCTCCAGGATCTCCTGGGGAGTGCGCGTACGGACCACGTAGCCGCGGGTGGCCCGGGTCACCAGGCCTTCCTGTTCGAGCCTGATCAGCGCCTCCCGGACGGGGGTGCGCGAGACGTTGAACTGCGTGCTGAGACCCGTCGGGATCAGGACGGTCCCGGGCGGTGCCTGGCCGTCGAGGATGCTCCGCCGGATACGGGCGTAGTGGCTGCCCGTCCCCGCGTCGGCGCCCCGGTCTCCCCGTGCGGTGCTCAAGCTGTTCGCTCCTCTTCCGTGCCGAGGGCCGACCCGTCGGCGGCGCTCGCGAAGCGGCGCTCCCGGTGGACGTGTTCTCGCGATTCGAGACGGCCATAGTCTGCCACTATCTACATGTGTATACAGTTGCTTACAGTTGAATCCGGACTTGAGTACCGACGCGTCCTCAGGCCGGGTCCAGGTCCGAGTGCATGACCCATGTACGCCTGACGGGATATTTCGGGAGCTTCTGATGCATCGTGGCGCGCAGCCAGGGCGATACGCCGCCCACCCGGCGCACCCGGTGGCCGGGCCGACCTCCCGTTTCTGCAACAGCCTGACGAGCCGTCGGCACATCGACCTCATGCGCGTCTTCAGCACGGGCTGTTGCTGATCACACGCTCCCTCCGCATGCCGCGTTCCGGCCGCTGAAGCAGCGGCGGGCGCGGCTGTGCCCGGCCCGATGTCAGGCGCGCCCCCACTTCGTCGCACGCCCCGCCCGCTCCTCGGCATGGCGTGGGCGTCGGCCCGGGCATCGCCCCACGACCCCGCATGCCTCCTCGGCTGCCGCCGCTCACCGGCCAGGCGGTCCAACGGGTGACCGAACCACTCCTGAAGGGGATCTCCATGCCCGAGCAGCTGCTGCTCGCCAAGGACCCACAACCGCACTCCGGCCCGTCCGGCCGGCCCGGCGCCGGAAAGGACCGGGGGACCGGGGCGCCCTCCGCCGCCCGCAACCGCCGGGTGCTGCTGCGCGCCGCCCGCACGGCCGGCCCCTGGGTCGTCCCCCTGCTGGTCCTGGTGATGTGGCAGTGGACCGCCGCGGTCGGCATCCTGCCGCCGTCCATCCTTCCCGCCCCGGAGGCGGTGTGGCGGGCGGGAGCCGATCTGGCCGCCACCGGGGAACTCCAGTTCCACATCCTCACCAGTCTCCGGCGCATCCTCCAGGGCTTCGCCCTCGGCGCGGCCACCGGCCTGATCCTCGGGTTCCTGGTCGGCATGTCCAAGGCGACCGAGATCCTCCTCGACCGCTCCCTGCAGATGGTGCGCACCATCCCGCACCTGGCGCTGGTGCCGCTGATGATCGCCTGGTTCGGCATCGGTGAGGAGCCCAAGATCCTGCTCGTGGCGCTGGGCACCTTCTTCCCCATCTACCTGAACACGGTGACCGGCATCCGCGGAGTCGACCCCAAGCTGCTGCAGCTCGGCCGCTCCTACGGACTGGGACGGTGGCGCCTGGTGCGCGACATCGCCGTCCCCGGGGCGATGCCCACCATCCTCTCCGGTATCCGGTACTCCCTCGGTGTCGCCTGGATGACCCTGGTGATCGCCGAGACCATCTCGGCCAGCGACGGGATCGGCTATCTCGCCCAGAACGCCCGTGAGCTGCTGCGCACCGACCAGATCGTCCTCGCCATCGTGCTGTACGCACTGGCCGGTCTGCTCGCCGACCTGTTGACCCGGCTCATCGAAAGGAGGGTGCTCCGGTGGCACCCCAACTACCGGCCCAAGGCGAACCAGTGACCCCGGCGCGGGCAGGCGCCCGGCTCGCCCTGGAGGGCCTGGGCCGGCAGTACGACGGCCGGTGGGTCCTGGAGAACCTCGACCTGGAGATCGAATCCGGCTCGTTCGTCTCCTTCCTCGGCCCCAGTGGCGCGGGAAAGAGCACCCTGCTGCGGATCATCGCCGGACTCGAGAAGCCGAGCGCGGGAACCGTCGGACTCCACGGGGACGGTCCGCAGCCGCCCATGGTGCGGATGATGTTCCAGGAGGACCGGATGCTGCCCTGGCGCTCGGTCGAGGACAACGTGCTGCTGGGTGTCAAGGGCCGCCGGGACGAAGCGCGCGCACTGCTGGAGGCGGTGGGCCTGGGCGACCGCGGCGGCGCCTGGCCGGCCGAGCTCTCCGGCGGGCAGCGGCAGCGCGTCGCCCTGGCCCGCGCCCTGCTCCACCACCCCGAACTCCTGCTCCTGGACGAGCCCTTCGGCGCGCTCGACGCGATCACCCGGATCGCCATGCAGCAGCTCCTGGAACGCCTGTGGCTGGAGCAGCCGCGCACCGTCCTGCTGGTGACGCACGACGTGGAGGAGGCGCTCGTGCTCTCCGACCGCGTCCTGGTTCTGGCCGACGGGGCCGTCGGTCGCGACCTGAGCATCGACCTGCCCCGCGGGGAGAGGCGCGGCCACCCCCGCCTCGTCGCCTGGAAGGAGGAACTGCTCCAGGGCCTCCTCGAACCGCACTCCGCCGTCCCGGCCGCCGTCTGAGTCCGCGACGGTATCCCGCCGCGGGTCTGAGCCCGCGGTAGCACCCTCCCGTACCACCCACGCTTTTGCCCGTCCGAGCACTGCCCCACCGAGAAAGAACCCGACCGTGACCGTGAACCGCCTGTCCGCCCGATCGACCACCGGAGCCCCGTCGCTCCTGTCCGGCAAGCTCTCGCGCCGCGGTGTCCTGGCCGCGGGCGGCCTCGCCGCCCTCGCCCCGGCTCTCGCCGCGTGCGGCGGCGGCTCACGTCCCGGCGCCGCCGCCCTCGCCGACGGCGTGCCGCAGAAGCTGCGCTACGCGGTCATCGGCAGCGGCAGGACCGGAATCCCGGCGGCCCTGCGCTACAAGTTCGAAGGCGTGGACCTCGGCAAGGAACTCGGCGGCACCACCGTCTCCTGGCCCTCCGGGTTCACCGCCTCGCTGCCGGTCATGGAGGCGCTCAAGTCCGGCAGCGTCGACTTCACCTTCGCCACCGCCACCGCCGTGGCCTACGCGATCGGCGGCGGCGTGCCCATCGTGCCGCTCGCCGCCTACCCGCTGCCCTCCAACGAGGTCGAGATCCTGGTCCCCCAGAACTCGCCCATCCAGGGCGCCGCCGACCTCAAGGGCAAGCGGGTCGCCGACCAGCAGGGCACCACCGGCACCTACAGCCTCATCAAGTACCTGCAGACCGCCGGCCTGCGGCTGGACGACGTCGAGTACGTCAACCTGCCCGCGGCCGACGCCGAGTCGGCCTTCGCCAACGGCAAGGTGGACGCCTGGATCAGCTGGACCCCGGCCATCAGCCTGGGCCGTGCCCGGCACAAGGCCCGCTCGCTGCCGAAGGTCAGGACCTACGACTACACCTTCTACGTGGCCTCCGAGTCGTTCGTCGAGGAGTTCCCCGAGGCCGCCGCGAAGGTCGTCCGCGTCATCCGGGACACCCAACGCCGCATCAACGCCCGCCCCGAGGCCGCCGTCGACTTCTTCGACAAGATCGGCGGGTTCGGCTCGGAGGACCTCGAACGCGAGGTCTTCCTCGAGGTGACCAAGGAGAAGCGGCAGTCGGAGTCCCTCGCCGACACGCTCGCACCGGTGGACAGCAAGGCGACCGAGAACACCCAGGACCTCGCCGACAACTTCCACGACCTGGGCGTCTACCCGTCGAAGATCGACGTGACCGGGTTCCTGCAGGACTCGCGGTTCGACGAGATCAAGAAGACGGTGGCCGCCGAACTGGCGAAGTGACGGACACGGCGTACCGCAGGACACACCGCACGACAGCACGGAAGAGAGACCACGCAGTGAGCACCCCCCAGAACAAGATGCACCTCGCCGCCTTCGTGACCGCGGGCCCCGGTCGGCCCGGCGGCTGGCGCCACCCCGGATCCGAGCCCGGCTGGCTGTCGGCCTCCTACTACCAGCACATCGGCCGCGTGCTCGAACAGGGCAAGTTCGACCTGATGTTCCTCCCGGACATCCTGTCCGTACCCGACCGCCTCGGCGGCAGCATGGACAGCCAGCTGCGCTACGGCGCCCTCGGCTCCCTGCGGCTGGACCCGACGCCCGTGCTGTCGGCGGTCGCCGCCGCCACCAGCCACCTCGGCCTCGCCGCCACGATCTCCACCAGCTACTTCGACCCCTTCCCGGTGGCGCGCTCCCTCTCCACGCTGGACCACCTCAGCGACGGACGCGCCGCCTGGAACGTGGTGACCTCCTTCCAGGACTCCGAGGCCCGCAACTTCGGCGAGGACCGGCACATCGACCGCGACCAGCGCTACGCGCGGGCCGACGAGTTCCTCGAGGTGGCCTGCAAGCTCTGGGACAGCTGGGAGGACGACGCCCTCGTCTTCGATGCCGAGACCCCGCTGTTCGCCGACCCCGACCGGGTCCACAGCATCGACCACAAGGGCGACTGGTTCAACGTCCGCGGCCCGCTGAACACCCCGCGCTCGCCCCAGGGCTACCCGGTGATCATCCAGGCCGGTGCCTCCCCGAAGGGCCGCGACTTCGCCGCGCGCTGGTCGGACGTCATCTTCTGCAGCCACGCCTCGCTGGAGTCGGCCAAGGACTTCTACCAGGACATCAAGGCCCGCGCCGTGGCCCACGGCCGCCGTGCCGAGGACGTCAAGATCCTCCCCATGGCGACCCCCATCATCGGCCCCACCACCGAGGCGGCCCGGGAGACCGAGGCGCGCCTGTTCGAACTGGTCCCGCCGCTGGCCGGCCTGTCCACCCTCGCCTACCACCTGGACATCGACCTCTCGGAGCTGCCGCTCGACGAGCCGCTGCCCGACGTCGACGTCCCCGGTGTCCAGGGCCACTACCAGGAAGTCGTGGAGATGACCCGGCGCGAGGGCCTGACCCTGCGCGAGCTGGGCAAGAAGTACGGCGGCCGCACCGAGGGATCGTTCGTCGGCACCGCGGCCGAGGTCACCGACGGCATGGCGCAGTGGTTCACCGAGGGCGCCTGCGACGGCTTCACCGTCGGATCCGTCCACACCCCGGGCGCCTTCGAGGACTTCGTCCGCCAGGTGGTGCCCGAGCTCCAGCGCCGCGGCCTGTTCCGCACGGAGTACGAGGGCACCACCCTGCGCGACCACCTCGCCCTGGACCGCCCCGAGACCGGGCAGTGGCACGACCGCCGGCACGGCAACGCCGACGGCGACAACGGCTGACCCCGCCCCTCCCTCGTACACCGGAAACCGCACAACGACGCCAAGGACCTCACGGCATGACAGCAGCAGGCGACATCACGAGCATCACCGGCCGCACCACCGACACCCCGGGGCGCTTGCTGGTGACCGCCCGGACGAACCACTTCGTCTCCGACGCCCGCACCGGCCCGGCGGAGGCCGTCCAGGCAGGAGAGCTGCTGCTGTCCGCCCTGGCCTCCTGTTCCCTGAGCAACATCCAGCTCCATGCCGAGGAACGCGGCTCCGGCCTGACCGGGGGCCAAGCCGAAGTCAGCTACCAGCGGGACCCGCAGGACCCCACCCGCTACGCGTACCTGCGGATCGAGCTGCTGCTCGAGGGAGTCGACCAGGACGAGGCCGATGCCCTGGTCGGGCTCTTCACCGGCAGCTGCCCGATCTACAACACCCTGCGCCGGGGCGGCCACGTCGAAGTGGCCGCCCGGGTGCGGGAACCGCTCGACGACGCCGTCTGAGAACCGGCCGACCCGGAGCCGGGCCACGCCGAAACCCCGCACTCGGCCCGCCGAACGGCAGGCACCCGGGCCGGGGCCGGCCCCGGCCCGGGTGCCTGCCGCATCCCGCCCCCGCACGCACACACCCGAGGTGATCACCGTGGCCACCATCCTGTCCGTCTCCGGCAGCCCCTCCGCCGCATCCCGCACCGCCCGCCTGCTGCGCCACCTGGACGCGCGGCTGACCCTCAGAGGGCACGACGTCATCCCGCTGGACGTCCGCACCCTGCCCGCCGAGGCGCTGCTCGGCGCCGACTTCGGCCACCCCGCGATCCGCGAGGCCGCCGCCCTGTTCGAACGCGCCGACGGCGTGGTGATCGGCACCCCCGTCTACAAGGCCGCCTACTCCGGCCTGCTGAAGTCGCTGCTCGACCTGCTCCCGCAGTACGCCCTGACCGGCCGGACCGTACTGCCCCTGGCCACCGGCGGCTCCACCGCCCACGTCCTGGCCGTCGACTACGCACTGCGCCCGGTCCTCGCCTCGATGGGCGCCGAGCACATCACCCCCGGCTGGTTCGTCCTCGACAAGCACCTGGCCACCGCCCCGGACGGCACCCTGGACATCGAACCGGAGACCGCCCGGAACCTCGAGCGCGTCGTCGACGGCTTCGCCTCCGCCCTGGAACGCAGCATCCTCCAGCCCACCGCCTGACCGGCCCCCGGCCGGTCACGGCCGGTCCGGTCCTGTCCGGGCCGACCCGACCGCACGCCCGGTGGGCGAGAGCTCCCCCGCGTGCCCTCGGCCCGGTCCGCGCCACCGCGGTCCGCGCCGACGCGACAACCGTCCGACGACGTCAGGGCGAGATGGCCCGATGTCCCGCTCGACAGACCCGGCGGCGACACCTTGCGACATCGCCGGACACACGCCGCCGGTCGCGGGTCCGACCGCCCCCACGCCGCGCGGGGGATTCCCGGCAGAGTGCGCACCGTATCGGCGCCCTCGCTCGTGCCGGTGCCTCGGCCCGGTTGTTCCGCCCTCCCGGGACGGGCTGCCGGTGACGGTGGGGCGACGGCCCGCTGATCGCGGTGCTGACGTGCGGGGAGTTGCCGCACCGCCGGGGCCGTGGCCCACGCGCGGGGCGGGTGGGCCACGGGTGGCGTCGGCAGTTCGCGCACGGCCCGCAGCACGGTGTCCCGGACATCGGCGCCGGTGCGCGCGTCCCCGTTCGAAGCCCGCCCGACGAGGGTGTGCACCAGGGGCAGGAAGCGCTGCACGAGCGTTTGCGCCGCCCGCCGTTCTCCGCGCGGTACGGCCTGAGGAGCCTGCGTTCACCGTCTTCGTCATCGTTCATCATGCTGCGATCTGGAAATGTCTGCGCATGTATGAAATAGCCTCGGGCGTACGCGAACGCATGCCGAATACGCGTGCGTGACGTCAGGTTCCCGCCACGCGCGAGGCAAGCGGTGTCGCGTTGTGAGAACGGGCCGAATTCCCAGGCGGCCGTCTTCCGGTCGCCCCGTACCGCTTTTCTGAAAGGAGTTTTCTCACCTTCCTCGCGGGATTTCCGGCTCCGTCAGTGACCGACCGAGAAGGTGGCGTCGGCCCGGTCCGTGGCGGTGGCGATCGGGTCGATCCGCAGGGCGTAGCCGGAGTGGCGGATATGGCGGGTGGGCTGGTTGTGGGAGCGGAAGGAGGACCAGGAGGCGTCGGCGAGGCCGGCGACGCGGTGGAAGGTGGCGTCCTGGGCGAACGTGCCGGTGCCGTCGCTCGCGTCGAGGCGGAGTGCGAAGTCGTAGTGGCGCAGGTAGCGGGTGGGGTGGCTGACCGACTGGAAGGAGACGCCGGAGGCGTCGGCCAGGCCGGGCACGAGCTTCCACTGGGAGTCGGTGTACGGGTCGAAGGGGTAGGTGTCGATCCGGGCCGTGTAGTCGGCGTGGCGGACGTAGCGAGCCGGGTAGTTGTACGACTTGAGCCGGTTCCAGGCGGGGGCGCCCCACCGGGCCAGGAGGTTGGTGTACTCGGGTCCGGTGATGGGTGCGATGGTGCAGTGCTTGGCGTTGACCGGGTGGGTGTAGAGCTTCTGGTCGACCGGGGTCCAGGTGCCGGAGGCGAGGTCGTTGGTCTGCCAGGCGTAGAAGACGCCGTTGGGGGTGTAGGTGTCGCCCCACAGGTACCAGGTGTTCGAGGTCAGGGACTTCACGAGGGTGGGGGCCTCGGTACCGCCGTGGGCGACCGACGTGCTGAACGGGGTGAAGCTGCCCGGATTCAGCGAGGTGGAGCGGGCGCCGACCAGGCCGCCGGTCCTGCTGCTCTTGAAGTAGAGGTGGTTGACGCCGTTGACGCCGACGGCCATGTCGCCGTCGATGACGTCGTAGCCGGGGTCGAAGAAGACCTGGGGGGCGGAGACGGTCGTGAAGTCGCTGGTGTGGTTGACCATGAGGACGTTGTGGCCGGACGAGTTCACGGACGAGTAGAGGATGGCGTACTGGTTGCGGCTCGCGTCCCAGAAGGCTTCGGGGGCCCAGCTGTGGGTGACCATGTCGTGCAGGCGGGGGCGGCGGTAGTTGGTGAAGGTGCGCAGGTCAGGGGAGTCCCAGACGTGGATGTACTGGCTGTTGTAGCCCCAGTCGGTGCCCTTGAGGTCGGTGGCGAGGACCACGAAGGTGCCGTCCCGCTTGCGCATGATGAACGGGTCGCGCAGGCCGCCGGCACCGGCGGTGGGGGTGACCACGGGATTGTTCTGGTTGAGCGGCGTCCAGTTCAGGGAGTCCGTACTGACGGCCAGGTGCAGGCCGTAGTCGGTGCCGAGACCGTTCGGCGACTCGGTGAAGTACCCCATCACGTAGGCGGAGTCGGCGGCATGAGCGGATCGGGCTCCGAGCGTCAGATCGGTGGCCAGGGCCATCGTCGTGGCCGTGGCGGCGCCGAGGAAGAGTCTGCGTGACGGCATGGCGGGGGTGCGGGAATGTGCGCTCATCGGTCCTCCGGGGTGCGTGCGGGGTGGGTGAGCGAACAGCGGCGGACGCGCCGACCGCGGAAGGATGCCGGCTCGGCGGCTTCATCGACGTTCGATATGCGGAACATGGTTCGGCAGGTCAGTCAGGAAAGTAAGGCGTTGTTCGTGGTCCGTCAATGCCTTGGGTGCGATGTCCGTCATGCGTTCCTCCGCGGGTGGTTCCCGCTGTTCGATCGCCGCTCGGGGGTGTCGACGGTATTGACGCCGTATTGCGTGCCCTCTAAAGTTCCGGCGTCACTGCGAACGCTTTTCGAAATATCGAATGCGCGGGTACGGGGCGCCGATATGGCGGGTTCACATTTATTCCGGTTTCGCGAAGTCCCGCGTTTCCGCATCAGGCTTCTGCTCCTTCCGGCTGTGAGGAGACGTTCATGCGCGCTCTGATACCGGTCACTCTCCGGACACACCGCCGCGGGCCCGGCCTCGCCGACCCACGCGGATACTCCCCGCGTGTCCCGGACGGCCGCTCCGTGCGGCACTACGCCTGCCGTCTGCGACCGGACCCCGGCAACGGCACCGCCGCCTCCGCCCGTGACGCCACGTCCACCGCCCGACCCGGCTCGGCTCGGCTCCCGGAGCCGTGGCCCTGGAGTCCTGCAGCCACCCGGGCCGGAGCAGCCACCCGGGCCGGATACATCCGTCACCGCGACTTCGCCCTCTGGCTCGCCCCGTACCGGACCGGCGAGCCGTTCGCCTCCGGCCGACCCTTCCGACTCGCCTGAGCCACCCCCACCACCCCGCCACCCCACCCCCCACCGTCTCCCACACACGGAAGCGAGCGCACGATGACCTCCTCCCTCAGCAGACGCCGCCTCCTCCAGATCGCCGGAGCCACGGCCTCCGCCTCCGCCACCGGCCCCCTCCTCGGCGCCGCTCCCGCCCACGCGGCGGTGGTCCCGCCCGTCCGGGCGGACATCGGAGCCCTGGCCCACCCCTTCGCGCTCGGCCAGGTCCGGCTGACAGTGATGATGTTTGTGGTGACGCTGCGGGTGGGTCTGACCCTCCGGCTGAC